>CALGJF010000057.1 GCA_937914945.1 uncultured Bacteroidales bacterium
ATCTTATTTCTTATTGCCAGAGTGCTATTATTTTATGTGTTTTCTACATCAAACCACAACTGTTCGGCAAAGATGTCCTTGCCCTCCTGCGTTGTATCTACTTAAAATTCTACATCAAACCACAACAACTCGCTGTACTTGCGGTACAAGTGTTTCGTTGTATCTACTTAAAATTCTACATCAAACCACAACATGCACTTGATATCGATGAAGCGAAGTTTGTTGTATCTACTTAAAATCCTACATCAAACCACAACTAATACCGTGGGAGCTGCATATGGCCGTTAGTTGTATCTACTTAAAATTCTACATCAAACCACAACTATCAATGTATTTAGAGAACCAAAAGCCCCGTTGTATCTACTTAAAATTCTACATCAAACCACAACGCAATTGAAGGTAATAATTCTGTTGGTTCTGTTGTATCTACTTAAAATTCTACATCAAACCACAACTAAAAGAACTCAATTATTTGATTGTAAAAAGTTGCATCTACTTAAAATTCTACATCAAATCACAACCTATGTGTTGTTTCTTATTGATATCTTGTGCGTTATACCATTTTGTATTTATTAAAATGGCTAATTGATATCTTCAAGGGAAGTGAAATGATGTTTTTTCTTTGTTATTTTTCAGCAAAAATAATAAATGTCTATATAATTACAAATATTGTTTTTATTAAAAAAGCTCTAATTGTTGTGCAATTCCGGGTTTTGATTTCTCTATCTTTCCCCAATAGTTGTGCATCTCGCTAAATTGTTTGTCGGTAATGCCAAGTATGTTGATGTGCCCGGCTGCCGGTATTAGTTTTTTTACTCTTCTTATATGTGTGTTCATGCTCTCTTTTGAACCGCAATGGCGGATATATACTGAATATTGCATCATGGTGAAACCATCTTTTTCCAACTCTTTACGAAAAATGGCTGCATTGCGCTTTTCTGTCTTTGTATTAGTGGGAAGATCGAAAAAAACAAAAAGCCACATAACATGATATGCATTTAATCTTATTTCACTCATTGTTTATTTTAGCTGTGGATACGTTATTTTTTTTATCGTGCCATTGAAACATTTTACTAACGATGCACTTGTACTTGTCAGTGCAACCTCCAATGGGCGAATTGTGTTACCAAAATGTGTATCGGTAAATAATAAACGTATAATCTCGGCTTTTACATCCTTTGTCAGTTCATTTGCTCCGTTCTCATATAAGTTGAATACAATCTCATCTACATATGGGCGGTAAGGTTCCATAATATCGTCGGCAAGAGGGAACGAATTATATCTGTTGCGGTGAAATATGCCTATTGCCGGTAATAGGCCGGAGCCCATGAGGGCACGTGCTGTGGCAGCTCTTAGCAGTGTGTATCCATAGTTTAGCAGATTGTTGGGTGCTTCTCCTTCGCGTGTGCGTACAAAATTGTTGCCGAATAATTTGCTCCAATAGATACGTGCAGCTGCTCCTTCACGGTTTTCGCTATCGCCACTCTTTATATTGGAATAATATGGTTTTAATAAATTCCCATCTTTCCCTAATTTGTTGAGCAATGAGGCTTGATTGCGTATCTTTGCTTCCACGGTTTGTTTCCATAGATTCTTTTTTAATGGTTCGCTTGCTTCTATTTGTGAACGGAAACTTTCACCTTGTGTTTTGTTTGAGTCGAGATTCATAAGCATTGCATTGGGCATGCAATTACTGCCGCAGAATATAACGGAAACGTTATTGTCCGATAGTGCATTGAGCAGTGGAAGGGTAATATTGCTTTGCTGGTGCTCTAAAATAACAAAGCCGATATCTTCTATTGGTATGCTTTTTTGCATATCGGGCATTTCGCGAGTTTTAATAATCATTTGATTGTTTTTCAAACTCAGCGAATAAGGGGTTGTGAAGAATAACGCACGTTTAAGCATGGTTCGTTTTATTTGAATTTGATTTCTCCGGTTACAGTTAATTCAAAATCGTAACCCTCTACAAGGGCGTTGAATTGTGTATGATAGATTGTAATTATGGCTCGATAATCTTCGTTAATTTTCCATTCTCCGTTTTTAGCTTTTAATTCTCCTGCAGGGCGTGCTTCTTGGTGATGCTTTAGGGTTATGGTGCCATAAAAATATTTATTTTGAAGTTTTAGTGTACTAAAACCGCCAACTTTATACAACCTTTTTGCAAGCTCACATTTATCGCAATGATATAGTTCATCGGGTGTTTTTTCATAGAAAAGTACCATTGTGCCACATTTTATAATGTACTTAAGCGGGTAGTCGTTTGCGTCGGATTGTGGTACTATATAATGCTGTTTCTCCTTTCCATTGAAGAATTTGCTTGCATCAAGGTTATTAACTATTTCAAATCCTCGTTTGGTGCGCCCTTTCTCATCTTCGCCTTCGTAAATGGCCATGCAATAGTTGCTGTCGTTGGCAACATGGTAGTCTTGCTTATACAGCTGCTTTGATTTATGTTGGTGCTTTTTTAGGTGTATCGGTTGTTTAACAGTAGGTGCGTATATTCTCACCTTTTTAATAAATACATCTTTTTCTGCATTAAAGCAAATCGGCTTTTGCAGTGCGGCTTTGCCTTCGCGTTTGTATGCTTCCTTTACACACTCTTTCACCGCATCATCTACAATTTTCTCAATATCGCTGCTTTCAAGTTTGGATATTGGCTTACGTACAACGTATTTTATTTCGTCGTCGCGCATAATTGCTCCATAGTATGTTTGCATGTGAAGTGAGCGACGTGCTCCATCGCCTGCAGCATATTTTACCTCGCCTGCATCATTGTACTGCACCTTCCCCCTAATACGCAATTTCTTGCGGTTTGTCTTTGGCATATTGTCGGGGGTATTGTGTGATACAAGGACCTCGTTGGCTATAGCCTTTACATCTTCGGTAAAAGTGGGCCAGGGTTTTTCTATTGTAGGTCTTCCTTTTTGTCCGAAATGATACTTTTCTGTATCTTCGTTATATTGTTTCCAATTTGTGTATGCTCCGTGTCCTATACAGGCTATTGTTATGGCATCTATGCAGTGGTGTATGTGGTTTACGCGCTCCTTTTTGCTATACTCTTCCTGCAATCCCCACATTTTGCGAAAATCGGCGGTGGTGGAGCCTTTTACTGTATGCACATTGTTGAATGCTGTTTGCAGGTACATACGTGCATATCTACCAATTATGCCAATATCTACTCCTTGTCGCTTGGTGAATCCGTCGGTGATTTCGGTCATAGTGAAACGGCTCACCTTATCGCGCCAATAATCAAGGTGCATTCTCAAATAGTGGCGTTGTTGTATGGCTTTGTCTTTGCTCTCTTTGGTTGTGGCGCTTTTCGATTTTTTTGTTTGGGCTGCTATCTGCTTTTCAAGGTTTTCTATTTTCTCTTTCCAACCAAGTTCTTCAATAACGGCAAGTGTCTTATATCCACAACTCAACTCGCTTGGCAGTTTTGCCTGCTTTATCTCGCGGTTGAAACGGCTGTCGCATAATGTTTTGTTCGCTTGCGAGTTATCGCCACCACGTGAACGGGGTATGGTGTGTTCGATGTCGTATGTGGTATTGCTTCCAATAAATTCAGTGATGCCTATAGTCTTTTGTGTGTAAAGGCATATATGTTTTTGTTCTTCCCACAGTTGATATTTAAGTATATCGTCTTGCGTTGCCTCAATATCTTTTTTTGTTGTTTTATGACAAAGTTTCTGTTCTTCCCACAGTTGGTATTTAAGTATATCGTCTTGCGTGGGTTCAATCTCTATGCCTGTTTCATCGCGGTATAGTTTTTTTATTTCATCGGCATATTCTTTGTGTTTCTTCTCCTGTTCTTCTTGGTATTGCTTAATGGCCGCTCGCTTGTTGGCATCATTGAGCTCGCGCGCCATTTCAATATTTACTCTTGTATCCTTGTCAATTTTCTTATCGCGTAACAGGGTGTTCACAAGTGCACGCAGGCGAAACAGTGCTCGCATTGCCATTGGGTTGCGTATTGCCGATGTGCGTGGTGAACCTAATTGCAAAATTCCGTTCTCATTCTCTTCGGCATCCTTGTAACCCTCCACCTGCGATGGGTGGTAAAGGTTGTCGCTATATTCGAAATCAATACCATATTCATCGCTTAGAATCTTAGCAATATATTCTTTTTTACTTTCCTTGCGTTTTGTGATAGAGTAATTGTCAATCTCGGTACATATTTTGTCGATGATATCTTTGCGTGTAGTTTCGTTGTTCCATCTGTTTTCTCCTATTGCTTTGCGTAGATTCCCCAAGAAAACGGCCTCGTCGTAACGATATCCGGCACGCAAATAGGGGAGCATCTTATTTATTGCATTAAGGCTAAGCGATGCATAGCCTTGCGCTATATGTATATTTGTGAATTTTTTGGCATCCTCATTGCTTAATTGCAGGTTCGTTCTAGCCCATTCGCGTAGTTTGTCGTCATTATCAAACGAGAACAGTGCATGCCAAATATCATTTAATATCTGTTCTTTGCTTTTGCTACAACCTTTAATATATATGCTGCATATTGTATCCAACCATTCGTTGCCGAATAGGTTTTTTAATTCAGCAATAGTGGGGCAACCGCTCATAGATGTTGTCATCTTATAGTTGAAGAGGTAGTCGCTCTCTTTTCCTTCCTTATAATAGCTATATGTGGCTTTTCTTCCTCCGGACAATTTCTTTGCAATATCCTCAAAGTCGAAATGAGGCTTGCTCTTGCGCATAAATACACTTATGGCTTCTTCACGTTCCCTATCTGTCAAAGGGCGCATTTCTTCGTCGTATGGCCCTTTAATCTTGATGTTATTAAGCACTTGCAACATTCTGAACTCCTCAAAACGGGGATGTGATATCGGGCATCGTGCTTTGTTTTTCTCAAACGTGCAGGTACCTACTATTCCTTTTTGCGATTTTAGGGGGCGTTGGAAGAATATTGCACGAGCAAGGGCATCTTGCAGGTCGGCCGGTAAATTTTGCTTTTTGCATATGGCCTCAAATTCTTTTAGATAATGCCTGTTGCGGTCGGCATATCCAAAACCATAGCCCATATCTCTGTTTCTTATGTTTTTGTTATGCTTATCTTGGTAAAGTTTGTAATAAAATTCTCCAAGATATTCGCAATCGGCATTTGCCATGGCCTCGTCAAGGCCCTTGATGGCGCTTTTTACCTTCCCGCTTTCGTTATCATTGGAAGAGTCTTTTCTATTACTTAAAAAGCCTCTTCTTTGTGCAATATGGTATAGAGCGCGCCCAAGCAGAAATCGTTCATCTTGTTTATCTAAATCGAGCACACGGGTGAGTGCAATATATCTGTCGTGATAAGGATTCTTATCACAATTATCATCAGTGCGTAACCATTGCAAGAATTTTTCATCAAGCGGGTATTGTTTTTTATACCTCCAATTATTCAGCATATCGGTAGTCAATACGGGGCAAAGGTCAAATTTAATCAGCACTTTTAATATCTCAATCTTGCGCAAGCGACGGCGAAAATATTGGCGACGTAAAGAACGAGCATTGGTACGTTCTTTAACCATTGGAACCTCGTTGTTCTTTTCCCTTGCTACGCCTTCTTGAAAAATGGAAACACCTTTTTCAAGTAATTGATAATTGTTTTTGTCTTCGTATTGTGTTGTAATAGCCCATCCAATAGAGTTGGTACCTAGGTCGATTCCTAAAATTTTTGTCATGGTTTTGTATATTTTGCGTGAATTTAATATAATAATTTGTATAAAACCAAATATTCAATTACATTTGTGCAGTAAGTATTTCTACATCTTACCACAATAAGGCTAAATGCCGAAGGTCATGGACCTATACCTCTGCGTACTCCGTAGAGGTTTTTTATTAGAAAAAAACATGATTTTTGTTGCATAACAAATGATTTGTTGTAATTTTGCACACGGAAAGATGCCAGAGTGATCGAATGGACCGGACTCGAAATCCGGCGTACGCTTTTAGTGTACCGTGGGTTTGAATCCCACTCTTTCCGCACCATAAAATAAAAAAGATGCACCAAGCTTGCTTGAGCGCATCTTTTTTATTTTATGGTGCAAGGACGCCCGCGGCAGCGTTGGGATGGGCGCAGCCAATCCCTTACTCTGCAGAAAGCGGGCGTGATTTTATGGTGCAAGGACGCCCGCGGCAGCGTTGGGATGGGCGTAGCCAATCC
>CALGJF010000058.1 GCA_937914945.1 uncultured Bacteroidales bacterium
GCCGGGCCTTTTTGCTCCTTTTTGTGCGACAAAAAGGAGGTAAAAGATATAAGATGAAACAAAGAACAGCTCATGGGCCACCGAGGATTTTATAAATAGCCAACAGGGATGCCTCACATGCGATCGGCATGACAGCAGACTATACACAAGCAAGAGTAATTCTAAAAAAACAACCGGCACTTTCGTGAGATTGCAATGCTTTTTATCCATCTGCTTTTATTGTTGCCATACGATGAAAGTATAAAAAAGTTGAAAAGCAATAGCCTTTCCACCTAAATTACTATGAAAACTTTTCATAGTTCAAATTGCAGTTTTATTGTTTTTAGAATACCTCTTGCAGGTGCTTATCCAATGGCAAGCGGTTGCCATACACAAAGAATGCCGCGAATCGCGGCATTCTTTGTGTCATATTGATTTACTTTTACTTCAAATTCTCGATAAAGAATTTTGCAATGCGTGTAAATAGGTGGAAACGGGTGTTGCTACCATGATAGATGCTGTGGTTGCTATCGGGGTAGAGTGCCATTTCAAACTCCTTGTTGGCTTGGTTAAGCGCGTGGGTGTAGCGTATCATGTTGCGCAGATGTACGTTGTCGTCGGCAGTGCCATGGACAAGCAACAGCTTGCCATGCAGTTTGTCGGCATTTACAATGGCCGAGCCGTTGTCGTAACCCTCTTTGTTCTCTTTGGGCGTGCGCATGTAACGCTCGGTATATACGGTGTCGTAGAAACGCCAATCGGTGGGTGCTGCCACAGCAACGCCGGCTTTGAACACTGCATCATCTTGGCTCATTGACATAATGGTATTGTAACCGCCAAAGCTCCATCCCCAAATACCTATGTTGTTTTTATCTACATAGGGTAGTGTACCAAGGTATTTGGCCGCCTCAACTTGGTCGGCTGGCTCGTATTTACCTATATTAAGATAGGTGCATTTGCCGAACTTTGTTCCGCGACCACCTGTTCCGCGACCATCGACACACACCATGATGAAACCCTCGCTTGCCATATAGCTCTCGAACATTGCATTGCCGTAGTTGCCCATGTACCAGCTGTCGTTTACCTGTTGCGAGTAGGGGCCGCTGTATTGGAACATCACCACGGGGTATTGCTTGTTTGCATCAAAATCGGCGGGTTTCACCATCCAGCCGTTTAGCTGTGTGCCGTCAGTGGTATTGAACGAGAAGAACTCCTTGGTGGGCATGTCGAACTTGGCAAGTTTCTCAATAAGGTCTTTGTTGTCTATCAGAGTCTTTATGGTTTTTCCGCTGTTGTCGTTGGTGGTTACCACGTGCGGGGTGTTGATGTTTGAGAATGTATTTATAAAGTATTTCAATCCGCTGCTGAATACCGCGCTGTTGCTTCCCTCGCCTTTAGTGAGCTGTGTCTTTTTGCCTTTGGGATTTACCTTATATATATTGTCGCGCATGGGGCTGCCCTCGTTGCTGCGATAGTAGAACTCGTTTCTCTTTTTGTCCCAGCCGAAGAACTCCTTTACCTCGAAATTACCCTCGGTGATGGGGCGCACAAGTTCGCCGCCTATAGTGTATAGGTACAGATGATTGTAACCGCTACGCTCGCTGTGGAGAATAAAATGGTTGCCTATGAACTCTATGTTTGCATATACCTGCTCGTTCAGATAGGTATCGCTCTCCTCGCGTACTATACGTTTGCTTATGCCCGAAAGAGGATTCACTGCGAATATATCCATAACATTCTGGTGGCGATTGAGAGTGAGTACCGCAAGGGTGTTGGCATCGTCGGTAAATTTGATGCGGGGTATGTAGCCCTCCTCGGGGATGGGTACATCCAATTGGCGTGTCTTGCGGCTCTTTATGTCAAACGAGTGTACCGATATTTTGGAGTTTGCAGCTCCTGCCACGGGATATTTGAAACTGTATGGTGCGCAGAATGGCTCCATTGCCACATTCTCCTTGCCTGTGGGCAGATACATGGGCATGTCATACATCATCACCTCGCTTTCGTCGTATTTAACGTATGCAATAACCTTGCTGTCGGCACTGAAATCGTATGAGCAGTTTGTCATAAACTCCTCCTCGTTCACCCAGTCGGGTATTCCGTTTATTATTTTGCCGGCTGCGCCGTCGGTGGTTACTTGCGATTCGCTGTTATCAAAGAGTAGTTTCACAAGGAATATATCGTTGTTGCGCACAAAGGCTATCATGGTGCCATCGGGCGAGAACTTGGGTACCTGCTGCGCTCCGTTTTGCGACAGGGGTGCTACCTTGTTATTCTTGCGCGAGAATATGTAATGCTCGGCAGTGTAGGAGTTACGATAAATTCCCACGGTGTTTGTTTGCAAGAGTATGCGGCTTTCATCGGGTGAGAATTGGTAGCCGTCTATACGTTTTTTGTCGAATCCGCGTGCGGTGGCAGCATTGAAGAGTGTATCTACTATGTTGCCATCTTTGAACGAACCCATGAGAATCATGGTGCGATCATTGCTCATGCGGGCAAAGTGTACGCCATCAGCCATCGGTTGTATGGCTGCATAGGTTTGTGGCCAATATCCGCCATACATGGCGTCGGTAAGTTTGAATTTGTCGCCTGCCTGTGTCGCAATGGCAACAACAAGCGTGATGATGAGTGTGAAAAGTTTTTTCATTGTATATTTTTATTTATTGTTTCTTCTTGGTTACGAAGATAATGATTCTTTTTCACATACGGAAGATTATTACCCCCTCAATAAAGATATAAAGTCGCCGGGTTTTTGTAATTTTGCATTGATATGAGTGTGATAGAGCGTTTTTACTATAATGACTTTGGCAGTTATCTGCAACAGCAGTTTCCCTTCAAGGTGCAGAAGATAACCCTTGATGGCGGTTTTACCTGTCCCAATCGCGACGGCACAAAGGGGTGGGGCGGTTGCACCTATTGCAATAACCGCACGTTCAACCCTGCCTATTGCCACCGTAACAAGCCTGTTGCCGAGCAGATGCGCGAGGGCATTGCCTTCTTTGCCCGCAAATATCCTCATATGCGATATCTTGCCTATTTTCAGGCATATACAAATACATACGAGTCGCTTGCCGTGCTGCAACAGCGCTATAGCGAAGCGCTTGCGGTAGAGGGGTGTGTAGGTATTGTTATAGGTACCCGCCCCGATTGTATGCCGCCCTCTCTGCTTGCCTATCTGCAGGAACTTGCCCGGCAGACATTTGTTCTTGTGGAGTATGGCATAGAAAGTTGCAACGATGCAACCCTGCTGCGTATAAACCGCGGGCACGACTATGCCACAGTGGTCGATGCAGTGGAGCGCACCGCTGCTTGCGGTATACCGGTAGGCGGTCATGTGATATTAGGATTGCCGGGCGAGGATAAGGCCGAACTTATGAGGCAGGCGGCCGAGCTGTCGAAACTGCCTCTTACCACGCTCAAAATGCACCAGCTGCAGTTGATACGCGGTACCCGCATGGCCGAGGAGTATGCCCGTTACCCGGATGATTTCCATCTTTTTGCCCTTGACGATTATGTGGAAACCGTTGTCGATTATGTTGAGCGCCTGCGCCCCACGCTTGTATTGGAACGCTTTGCGTCGCAGTCGCCCAAAGAACTTTTGGTGGCTCCCGATTGGGGAATAAAAAATCATGAACTCGTCGATAAGGTAAAAAAGCGTATGCGCGAGCGTGATACCTGGCAGGGGCGTTTATATGTTGAGTAAAATTCTTTTTGTGTGATAAGTTTTCGGGCGTGCCACTGTCGCT
>CALGJF010000059.1 GCA_937914945.1 uncultured Bacteroidales bacterium
AAAATGACAACACGGCGCGCCGTGTTGTCATTTAGAAAACTTTGATTATTTTTGTGTCAAATCCTGTAACACTTTTTTAGGACGACACAATGGTTTTAGCGAAGTCTCTAAGCCAATAACTCTTTGAGCTCCTCTGCGGTCATCTGCTTCTGCTCGCCTGTTGCCATATTTTTTACGGCTATTGTGCCATCTTGAATCTCCTGCTCGCCTATGATTGCAACGTAAGGAATGTTGTGGCTGTTGGCATATCCCATCTGTTTCTTCATTTTGTCGTTGCTGGGGAAAAGCTCTGCCGAGATACCGGCTGCACGCAAAACGCTGATGATTCCGAGTGAGTGCATGGCCTCCTTATCGCCAAAATTCACAAACATAATCTGTGTGGTATGTATAGATTCCTCGGGGTATAGATTCAGTTGGTTCATTACATCGTATATGCGGTCGGCACCAAAGGAGATACCCACACCCGAAACGCCGTCGAGGCCAAACACACCTGTGAGGTTGTCATAACGGCCACCACCGGTGATGCTGCCTATTGCCACATCAAGGGCTTTTACCTCCAATATGGCTCCGGTGTAGTAGTTTAGTCCGCGGGCAAGAGTGAGGTCGAGGTCGAGTGTGCTGTTTATCTTTAGGTTGTCAAAGGCATTGAGTATGTAGTTTACCTCCTCAACACCCTTCTCGCCTGTGGCATTGCCTTGTAATGTTTGGGCTATAATCTGCAATTTCTCCTTGTTGCCGCCCTGTGCTTGCAGTATGGGTAGCAACTTCTCTATGGCCGCCTCGCCTATGCCTTTCTCTTTGAGCTCGGCAATAACACCATCAAGCCCTATCTTGTCGATCTTGTCTATGGCAACGGTGATATCCACAATTTTGTCGGGCTCGCCTATGACTTCGGCTATGCCGGCAAGAATCTTGCGGTTGTTCAGCTTTATGGCAACACGTATTTTGAGTTTTGTAAATACGTGGTCTATGAGCTGTATCAATTCAATCTCGTTTATGAGCGAGTTGTTGCCTATAATATCGGCGTCGCACTGATAAAACTCGCGGTAACGTCCTTTCTGCGGGCGATCGGCGCGCCATACGGGCTGTATCTGGTAGCGTTTGAATGGGAATACAAGTTCCTCACGGTGCATTACCACATAGCGTGCAAAAGGCACGGTGAGGTCGTATCGCAGTCCCTTCTCGCAGAATTTAGAAGCGAGTTTTGCGGCATTGCGGCTTAACAGCTCCTCGTCGGTGAGCTTGCTGAAATAGTCGCCCGAATTTTGTATTTTGAAAAGCAGTTTGTCGCCCTCGTCGCCATATTTGCCCATCAGTGTGGTGAGGTTCTCCATTGCGGGAGTCTCTATCTGCTGAAAACCAAATATGTGAAACGCTTGGCGTATGGTATCGAATATGTAGTTTCTCTTCGACATCTCCATGGGGGAGAAGTCGCGTGTACCCTTTGGTATTGCTGGTTTTGCGGCCATTAGTCTCTTCTGTTAAGATATATCATTACATAGTAAAGCAGTGTGGCAAGCGACGATAGCGCAGCTACAACGTATGTGTATGCTGCCGAGCGCAGTGCTCCCTCTGCATATTTGTGGTTGCTGCTGTTGGTGATTCCCGCAGCCGAAAGCCATTTGAGTGCTCTGTGGCTTGCATCAATCTCCACCGGGAGGGTGATGAAACTGAACAGCGTGGTTGTGGCAAACAGCACTATTCCGCCAAGCAGTATGCCGGGGAAGGCCTCCACGGTGAGTATACCGATGAGCAACACCCACGACATTATGCTCGATGAGAATTGCACAACGGGAACAAGTTTTGAACGCATGGTGAGCGGGGCGTATGCTCTTGCATGTTGTACGGCATGCCCGCACTCATGGGCGGCAACGGCTGCAGCGGCAATGCTTGCCGAGTTATACACACCCTGGCTCAAATTCACCGTCTTGTTTGTGGGGTTGTAGTGGTCGGTGAGCATTCCGGGGGTGCTTGTTACCTTTACATCGTATATGCCATTGTCGCGCAACATCTTCTCGGCAATCTCGCGGCCTGTGAGCCCTATTGGCATCTTTGAGTATTTCTCGAATTTGCTTTTAAGATTTGCCTGCACAATATAACTGATTATGGCAATTCCTATAAACAAAATGATGTATGTAATGTTGTACCCCGCGCTACCGCTTGTTGTGGTATATCCGACCGACTGCCCGTAGGCGGCAATTATCGATAAAATGTTCATTTTTCTTTAATTTGGTTGTTAAATAGAGCGTATGATGGTCTGGTCTCTGTCGGGTCCGATAGAGATATACTTCACAGGCACACCGAGCTCCTTCTCCAGGAATGCAATATAATCCTTGAAGGCTTGGGGCAGCTGTTCCTCGCTTTTGAGTTGTGTGAGGTCGGTTTGCCAGCCCTTCAACTCGGTATATACGGGTTCCACTCCCTCAATGTCATAGGGCAGATGGGTTAGTGTCTCTCCATTCTTCTTGTATGCCACGCAGGCTTTTATTGTGGGGAATGTGTCGAGTACATCGCTCTTCATTAAAATGAGGTGGGTAACACCGTTAATCATAATTGTGTATTTGAGTGCCACGAGGTCTATCCAACCGCAACGACGCTCACGGCCTGTTACAGCGCCATACTCGTGTCCGCGGTCGCGCATCTCCTTGCCTGTCTCGTCGAACAGCTCGGTGGGGAAGGGGCCTGCACCTACGCGGGTGCAATAGGCTTTTGTGATACCATATACGTTGGCTATTCTGTTGGGGGCTACGCCCAAGCCGGTGCATGCGCCTGCGCACACAGTGTTTGATGATGTTACAAAGGGATAGCTGCCAAAATCAATATCGAGCATGCTGCCTTGAGCACCCTCGCAAAGTATGGTTTTGCCCTCGTTCATCAGGTCGTTAATCATCTGCTCGCTGTCAATGAGTCGGAACTTCTTGAGGTACTCGATAGCCTCCAGCCATTTGGTCTCAATCTCGGCAATATCGTAGCTGTAATTCATGTTCCTGAGGATCTCCTCATGGCGAGCTTTTGCAGCTGCATATTTCTCGTTGAAATTCTCCAATATGTCGCCCACGCGCAAGCCGTTGCGGCTTATCTTGTCGGTGTATGTGGGGCCGATTCCTTTGCCGGTTGTACCCACTTTGGCATCGCCCTTGGCTGCTTCGTATGCGGCATCAAGTACACGGTGAGTGGGCATAATCAGGTGCGCTTTCTTTGATATGAACAGATTCTTGGTGAGGTCGTAGCCTGCTTTTACAAGGTCCTCGGCCTCGCCTTTGAAGAGCGCGGGGTCGAGCACTACGCCGTTGCCTATGATATTTGTCTGCCCGCCCTGGAATATACCCGAGGGAATAGAGCGCAGTACGAATTTCTTGCCATTGAATTCCAATGTGTGGCCGGCATTGGGCCCACCCTGGAAACGTGCCACTACATCGTATTTAGGGGTTAATACATCTACGATTTTACCTTTACCTTCGTCTCCCCACTGTAGTCCTAAAAGTACGTCGATATTCTGCTTCATTGTTCTAACTTTTTTTTACCCTCTGCATGCGGCGCTTGGCTGCCTGATGGCATTTGTTGCATAGCCCGTATATATACAGTGAGTAATGTGTTGAATGAAATTTTTTTATTTTGGCTAATTTATCTGTTAAATCCAAATTGTTTATCTCTATCACTTTCTTGCAATTTGTACACACCATGTGGCTCTTGCCGGATCCAAAGCACTTTTCGTATTTCGAATCTGTACCAAATTGGTGGTGTGTTACAAGGTTTGCGCTGATAAGTAACGATATGGTGTTGTATATGGTTGCACGGCTCACCCTGAACTTTTCTCTCTCTTCCATAAGGCGTAGCAGGGTTTCTATGTCGAAACTGCTGTTTATGGAGTATATTGCCCGGAGAATGGCATAACGCTCGGGGGTACAACGCATTTTGTTTACCTTTAAGTAATCGGTAAAAATCTGCACTATTGTATCTTCGTTGTTATTGCTGTTCATCTTTGGTAAGCATAGCACACAAAGTTACCTCTTTTTTTTATAATAAGGGCGATATATGGGCTTTTTTTTTCTCTTTGTGTGAAAATGTGTTACAGCCTTGGTGCGTGGTATTAAAAAGCCTGCAAATACTCTTTTATGAATGTGGCGATGTTGCTATGTGGTTCCACTATTGCAAGCATTCGATTGGCCTTCTCTGTCTCCTCGCCTATGTAGCCGCATATAGCTTTGCCGGCAGATAATTTTGTGGGGCCGGGCTCGGCGGTTTCAAATAGCTCTGCAGCCTGCTTGCATAAGGTCTCTTCTTCTTGCGGTGTGAGAATGAGTGATTTGCGTGCCAGGTGTGCAAGTGTCAGGTAACCGCAATATTTGTAAAGCCCTGTCGGGTGGTTGCACCATATCAAAGCCTTTGAGGTGGCATCGGGCAACTTGCATAGTATGTTCATGGCAAGGTGGTCGGCTATCTCTGTGAAGGGTGTCTCGGCAATCCACTTGTCTGCCAGAGTGGGGTAACTTGCCTGTGGCAGAAGAAATATTGCAAGCAATTTGCACTCCCTTATATTGTCTTGCCATAAGGCGGAGGCTAATGGCTCGCTCTTTTCGTATTGATTGGCAAGGTCTTTTAGGCGGGGAATCTCCACCCCGAAATTTATCTTATAGTTAAGCCCTTGACTGCGTTGATGTGCCGATACAATGCCGTTCATCGATAGTCGCAGGCTCTGTTTTATTTTCTTGGTTGTTTCGTGTATGTTATCAGTCATTTCCTCTTTACTTTATAGGAGCATTGCGTTTCCTGTAGCTGTTGGGTGTCTCGTTCATTATGCGATAGAACGATGCATAGAATGATTGCCTGTTGGCAAATCCCACTGCGGCACCTATGGCCTCTATTGTCAAGTGGCTGTACCTCTTGTCCGTCATATAGTGCAACGCTTCCTTAATTCGATACTCGTTTACAAGGCATGAGAAATTTGTCTTGAACCGGGAGTTTATTACCGCCGAGATGTATCGGGTGTTTGTGTTAAGTTCCTTTGCAAGCTCCTTTGCCGAAAAATCTTTATTCCTGTATCTCTTCTCAATGACTATAAGGCTGAGAATCTTGTCGTGCAATTCGTCGGCAAGTTCTGCGCGGATAAGTGTGCGGTAGAAGGCGTTCTTTTCGTTCTTCTCCTTTATGTTATATGGCTTTGTAGTATTGTCTGTCATAAATTTAGCTGTTTCTCCAAATTATAATTAATGGGCATCGGTGCCCAAGTTGGTTTATATGACTATGGCCTACTACAAATATATGTTATTTATGATGAAATACACAAATGGATTCTCTGAAAAGTAACGTCGGTTTTGAAAAAAATCGACGAACGGCTCATTTTACACTCCGAATCGGGCAGTGGGTTATCGGGGTGTGGCAGAAATCTTGGTAGCTGCGTTACGGCTTTTCCGTGCGGCCTCTTTGTGCCCCAATTGTTCCTGCAGTTCGGCTTGTGTTATGCGTAATGCTGCATTGTCGGGCGATAGTTCTATGGCTCTTTCTATATCTTGCAAAGCAAGCTCGGCTTGCCCCTGTTCGCGTTCAAGGTTGCTGCGTGCTTGGTAGAGTTCGGCATCATCGGGGTAGTCCTCTATAAGTGCTTCCAACATCATGAGGCTTTCGTTTATGCTCCCTTCGCGCTGATACAGCACGGCAAGCCCCAAGCGGGCCTCTTTATCGTCGGGGTTGGCGCTTATGAGCTTTATGTAGTCGAGTTTACTCTCTTTATATTGTTTCAGGGTGCTGTATGCGTATGCCCTGAAAAAACGTGCCTCGCGGTTGGCGGGGTATGTTTGCAGTATCTTGTTGTAGCACTCAATTGCTGTTTGTGCGCTGTCGATCTGCAATAGCGAGTTGCCACGTTGCAATAGCAATGTGGGCGACGAAGGCTCAATGGCAAGCGCTTTCCCGAAGTTCTCGGCGGCCTGCTCATGCCTGTTCATCATGCTCTGTGCCTGCCCCAGATTGGCAAGCGTATATAGCTTTTCACTGTTGTTGCTTGCAGCGCTGTTGGCTCTTGAAAAGGCCTCGGCAGCCTTTTTGTACTCCTTTTTATTCAAGTAGTTCCTACCTGCCTCGCATAGTTCTGCATAGTTCTGTGCAAAGCCTTGCTGTATGCCTATAAGAAATATAAATATGATAGTGGTAATTCTCATGTTGCAAAGATAGTGCAATATATTTTTAATATCTGTTAAGCTGCCATAATTAAAGCAAAAACCGCACTATGTTGTGCGGTTTTTGCTTTAATCAGTCGGCCTTTGCGAATCGTTTATGAGTGCGATAACCATATATGGTGATAATCACAAAACATATCAGTGGCAAAATAAATGAAAAATGTGTTGCCGGTGTGTCCATTATGGTTCCTTTGTCAATCATGGCTGCTTGCAACGGTGGCAGAACGGAGCCGCCGAGGATGGCCATGATGAGCCCGGCTGCACCAAATTTGGCATCCTCGCCCAATCCGCGCAGTGCAATTCCGTAGATTGTGGGGAACATCAGCGACATGCAAGCCGATATGGCTACAAGGCAGTACAATCCATATACATTCTCAAAGAAGATCACTCCAAGGGTGAGGGCGCAACCACACGTGGCAAGTATTGTGAGCAGCAATCCCGGTTTAATGAAACGCAACAGGAATGTGCATATAAAGCGGCTGCAGCAGAATATCATCATGGCCACAATATTGTATCTTTGCGAAAGCACTTCGGCTGCACGCTCCTCCATGCCTTCGAGCATGAATATGTGTGTGCCATACTGAATGATGAATGTCCAGCACATGGTCTGCACACCCACATAGAAGAATTGGGCAATGACACCCTCGCGGTAGTTGCTTATACCTGCCAGCCTTTTGAATGTGGGTAAAAGGTTTATGCTTGTCTCTTTATCCCCATTCTTGGGCATTCTGACAAAGAAGATAAGCACGAATATTATGGCAATGACTATACCTATGGCAAGGTAGGGCGTGGTGAGAATGTCGAGGTCGGCTCTTTTCAGTGCTTCAAATTCGGCATCGCCAAGCAATGCTCTTTCGCTGGTACTCAATGGGTTGAGCTTTGCCTGTATAAAGTTCATCGCTACATACATTCCAAGCAATGAGCCCATGGGATTGAATGCCTGCGCAAGGTTTAGACGCTGTGTGGCGGTCTCCTCGCTGCCCATCGAAAGGATGTAGGGGTTGGCACTTGTTTCAAGGAACGATAATCCGCATGTGAGGATGAAGTATGCCATTAGGAATGGAAAGTATTCGCCGGTCATTTTTGCGGGGAGAAACATGAGCGCTCCCACAGCATAGAGGGCAAGTCCGAGCAGTATGCCGGCTTTGTATGAAAATTTTCTTATGAAGATGGCTGCGGGTAATGCCATTACAAAATATCCGGCGTAAAAGGCTACCTGTACGAGAGTGCCTTCGGTTACATTCATTCTGAAAATCTTTGAAAAGGCCTTAACCATAGGGTGGGTGATATCGTTGGCAAATCCCCACAAGGCAAAGCAGGATGTAACCAGAATGAATGGAATCAAATAGCTCACTCCGTCTTTGGTTAGAATTGAAATCTGTTTTTTACTCATAGTGTTTTTCGCGTTTTATTTGTCCGGTCTATTCTTGCGCCTTTTGTATGAACGCAAATACAGCCTGTATATTGCACAAAGGTAAGGAATAAAAAAATATTACAATCTTGTTTACAATGAATTTTGGTGCTTATTTGCTAAAATGGTAGAATTGCATTTGATGTTTGCAAATAAAATTCTTATCTTCGCGTCGTGAAAATTTTGCCCTTGTAGTTCAATGGATAGAATGGAGGTTTCCTAAACCTTAGATTTGGGTTCGATTCCCAGCGAGGGTACATAAAACGCCACAGAATTCTGTGGCGTTTTATGTTTGTTTATTCGTTAATGGGCTGTGCCGAGTATTGCATATTGCAGCCTGTAGCCCTTTGCAGCTCCACCCATTTGACTGCTTTTTCAAAGAGGGCATCGATGTATTCGTCATTCATCTCGTTCCTGCGTTGCTGGGTTGATATATAGTCGAGGAATGATATATCGCCGGCTTCGTATGCCTTGCGCTTGCTGTTTACCGTTTCGTTCATCTCCTGCACCATGCGTTGTGTAAATGTTTCGGTTTGCATTATGGCGTAGAGGTACTCGTTATATGCTTGCATCACCTCGCTCTGCACTTGAAGGCGTGCAGCCTCGGCCTGTTGCTCGGCCTGTTGCACAATAAGGCGGTCGGCTGTGCGTGCTCCCTTGTTTAGATTAGAGAATTTCAGTGGCACGGCAACGCCTGCCTTTACAACGGTGAACGAAGGCTCGCGCTTGCCGTCGGCAACTGCTCCGCGGTTATATTCAGCTGCAATTTTTACATTGAGGTCGGTGCGGCGTTGAGCAGCGTTGAATTTGCGCATGGCTTGTGCCACATCTACACGGCAGAGGGCAGCTTGCAAGTCGGCGCGGTTGTTCATGGCGCGTTCAATGTAAGTGTCCACGGGTGCCACAGGCTCGTTTATCTCCAATGTGCCGTTGCCCGATATGTTTTCGGCATTTTGCAGATTGCCCATGTGGTACCCCAATCTGATTGCGCTGCTTTTTACCTCGGCCTCAGCTGCAAGGCGGTTGTTGTGGGCAAGCCCTGCTGCGAGGCGGCTCTCCTGCCAATCGCTTTTTGCTATGTCGCCTTTGGCATATCGCAGGCTGTCGTTGTGTGCCACCTGTTGCAGATGCTCCTCGTTTTCTGTTTTTATATCAAGGAGCATTTGGGCTTTGATATGTTCAAGATAGGCAATGGTGGCATCGGCGCGGAAATTGCGTATATACTCCTCCAACAATGCGGCGGTTTCGGTTTGCTCGCTTTCTGCCACTCTTATGCCGCCTTTGCGCACACCGAATGTGAATGTGCGGCTGAGCTCTCCCTCTATGGCATAGCCTAATTGCTTGTCCCACTCTTCGCTGTTGCTGTATGCGATGGCAAGGGTGGGGTCGTTGTGTATCTTGGAGGCTTGTGTCCTTGCGGCTGCAATGTCAATGTTCAGTCTTTGTGCTGTCAGAGCAATGTTGTTTGTGAGCACCTGCTCCATGTATTGGCCGTATGATATGCTCTGTGCGGCTGTATGCGCAATGGCGGCGATGAGCGCAATGGTGGTTATGATTGTTTTTTTCATAATAAAGGCTTGGGTGATGATAATATGGCAATGGGGCATCGCTCCATTGTAAACCGATGCGAAAATAGTGATTTTTTTTTGCAAGTAGGTTGCAGAGTGGGTGAGGGTTTTATATCCCGGTTACGCCTCTTTGGGGGTTATTCCCAATTTTGCCGCTTGTTCAATGACATAGGCGCGTGCGGCATCGTGCTCGTTGGGGATAATGCCATCGAGAATGGCCTCTTTAACACTGCTTTTAAGACGGCCGACGGTATCGCATGGCGGCAGGTTGAACATCTGCATGATTTCGCCACCATCAACCGGTGGTTGGAAATTGCGTACACGATCCTTTTCCTCTATGTCTTTCAGTTTTTGCCTTACTATCTTGAAATTGTTAAGGAACTGTTTCTTGCGTTGTTCGTTCTTGGATGTGATATCGGCCTCACAAAGCATCATCAGGTCGTCGATGTCGTCGCCGGCATCAAAGAGAAGGCGACGCACTGCTGAGTCTGTTACCTCGTCGTCGGCAATGGCAATGGGGCGCATGTGAAGGCCCACGAGCTTGGCCACATATTTCATTTTCTCGTTCTGCGGCATCTTGAACTCCTTAAATATATGTGCAGTCATCTTCTCGCCCACAAAATTGTGGTTGTGGAATGTCCACTTCTGTATGGGGTCCCATCGCTTGGTCTTGGGCTTGCCTATGTCGTGCAGCAGTGCAGCCCAACGCAACCACAGGTTGTCGCTTACCTTTGCCACATTGTCGAGTACCTCCAATGTGTGGTAGAACATCTCTTTGTGCCCATATCCGTTTTTTGTTTCCACGCCTTGCAGTGCGGTCAGTTGGGGAAATATTATTTCCAGCAACCCGCAACGGTCCAGCTCAATGAATCCTTTTGAGGGAATGGGCGATAGAAGGATTTTGTTCAGTTCCTCGTTTATTCTCTCTCGTGATATTATGGATATACGCTCTTTGTTATCGCACAGCGCATCAAATGTTTCGTCCTCTATGTAAAAATTGAGCTGTGTGGCAAAGCGTATGCAGCGCATCATGCGCAAAGGGTCGTCGCTGAATGTGATACCCGGCTCCAAGGGGGTGCGTATTATGCGGTCTTCAAGGTCGAGCATGCCGTCAAAGGGATCTACAAGCTCGCCGAAGCGATTGCCGTTGAGGCAGATGGCCATTGCGTTTATGGTGAAGTCCCTGCGGTTCTGGTCATCCTCCAATGTGCCATCCTCCACAATGGGGTTGCGCGAATCGTGGCTATACGATTCGCGTCGTGCTCCCACAAATTCAATCTCGTTCCCCTTGTATTTGACTTGCGCGGTACCGAAACTCGCAAAAACCGAAAGGTGTGCTCCCTTGCCCAGCTTCTTGCTGAATGCGCGCGCCATCTCTATGCCTTTACCCACCACTACGACATCGATATCGGTCGAAGGACGCTCCAAAAATATATCGCGCACGTAGCCGCCTACAACATAACACTCCATGCCAAGTTCATCGGCTGTTTCCGAGATTTTTCTGAAAATGGGTGTGTCGAGCAACTTGCAGAGCTCTTCTTTGGTGGGTTTATACATACTATAATAAGGTAAATTGAGGTTTTGCTGTGCGAAGATACCTATTTTTGTTGTATTTATAAAACCGTGTGTGGTAAAAAAAAGCAAAGATTAGTTTTCTGTCCCCAACTATTGCGGTGTGATTATAAAATAGTACATTTGCAGAGGAGTGGTCTGTATAAGGTCGCTTATGTAATAGTGATTAGAATGTAACAAACAAATTATTATGAAAATGAGAAACCCTGTTCTTTTAGCAATGTTGGCAGCTATGCTCCTTGCATCGTGTGGCGAATCGGCAGACAGCAAGGCAGGCAAACTGTTGCAACAGGCACAAGAGGCTTATGAGGCCGGTGAATATCAAAATACAAAAATACTCATTGACAGCATACGCAATAGCTATCCCACTGCTTTTGCGGCAAGGCGTGGTGCGCTTGAACTGATGCGTGCAGTGGAGCTTGCCGAGCAGGAACGCAGTTTGTCGCACTGCAACGAGATGATTGAAGAACTCTCTGCCCGCCGCGATGAGATGCTTGCCGCGTTTGAATATGAAAAGGATAGTCGTTACCAAGACGAGGGCTCTTATATATTGTCGGCACAAGCCAACAGATTGAATGTGTATAATTCCTATTTGCGCGTGCGTGTAGCCGAGAGTGGCGAGGCATACATTACCTCGCTCTATCGTGGTAAAAGAATCGCTCACAGGAGTGTTAAGGTATCGGCAAACGGTAGTTATGCGATGTGCGACAAGGCTTTTAGTTCTCACACATATCGCAATCTTGGCATAAACAACGAACGCCTCGATTTTATCTACGGCGAGGATGGCGGTATAATGGATTTCATATCTGCAGCCACAGGCGCGATAACAGTGGAACTTGCAGGCAAGGATGATAAATATTCCTATACATTGCGTGCCGAGGATGCAAAGGCTGTGAAACTTGCTGTGGATTTGTCCAAGGTCTTGAAGAGCATAGCAGAGTATAAGGAGATGGCTGCAGAAGCGCAGCGTCATATTGATTTTGTGAAAAAGACACGCGAACGCTTTGCTGCCGATAGCATTTCGGTTGCAGGGTAGTTGCCGATAATTATTTACCATAAAACACCACAACCGGCCTTTGCGGCCGGTTGTGGTGTTTTATTTAGCAAGCGAGAATTTCATGCTCACGCCAAAGTCTGTGGTTGTGGTGGGGTATGAATTGGCCGATATCAACGGTATGGTTTTCTGCCTGTCGAAATATACGCTGATGGTCATGTTCTTGCTGTATGCATAGTCGGCTGTGAACGAGTAGTTGAACGATTTGTTACCGCTTGTTGCCTGTGTGGTTCCAAGGTCTATGCTGCGGCAAAGCGATGTATTGTTCTTGAACGAGAAATCGGCACGCAGGTTTATGTCGTTGCCCTTTTGTTCCTTGCTCTTCTTTGCCTTTTTGCCACCGCCAAACAGCTTGAAATTTACAATCTTGTATCCAAGGTTTAGAGCTATCTCCTCGGTGTGTGTCTCAACCAGCTGTATGGCAGTGAGGCTCAGGTTAAGCACACGCGATTTTATGAACTTGGCACCCACGGTGAGGTTGTTGTCGGTGGTTACATTTAGGCCGATAAGCGGGCTGAACGATTCGTTGATGGAGACTGCACCGATATTGAAACGGCTGCTTGGAACGGGCATGCTGTTTGTGGAGCTGCTCACAAAGCCTATTCCGTTGGTATATTCCATATATGTTGCGTATGTGCTGTACGAACCCACGGCATAAACGCTCTTGTAGCCATGCTCAATGTTTACGCTCTTGAAATATTTTGCGAAGAACGGCAGTTTGCCGAGCCCCGAGTATTTAATCTTCCAGTTGGGCAACATGCGCATAAATTTGGGGAAGATATCGAGCGAACTGCCGCTTGCGTCGCTTCCCGTGTATGCACTGAGGAATGCCGGAATAAGTACGTCGGCCGAGTATCTGTTTACGGCGCCGTTTGCCGGGTTATACGGTTGCCCTGCAAGCGAGCTGCCTGCCGGGTATTTGCTGTCTGCATATTTGCTCTCGACGCGTTTGTGTATGGTCTCGATATTCTCAAGGAACTTGTCGTATGCCGATGATTTGTAGTTGTTGTTTGCGCTACCCAAATCAAAGGCGGTACCTATGGATATGGTTGTCATTGAGAAACTGCCCGACTCACTGAAAGGCATGCCGTCGTACATAAACTGTATGGTGCGGTTCTTGTTGCGTGTCCAGCTTGCGTTGAGGTCTATTTTCAGGTCGGTTATAGGCTCAAGCGTTGCTCTTATCTGCAAATCCTCGCCAAGCGTGGTGGTTGCCTGTGCCGATATGCTGTCGTTCTTCAGCAGCCAATTCCTTTGGTGTGCCTTGCGCAACCAACTGTCGCTCGTGAGTCCGAATGCAAAATCAAGTCCAGGTGCCATGATGCCGTTTACCTTGTTCTGACCAAAAATGTCGCCGGCCTCGGGCATGAATCCGGGGAGATTCATTGCGTAGGCATTGGTGTAGTTTATGGAGAAGGTGCGCAACATCATAAGTGCTCTTGCGGGGTACTGCATGGCTTTGGCAAACTTGCTCCTGTCGTTATCCTCTTTCATCTTGGGGATGATGGTGAGTTTCACGGGAACGGTATCCTTTGTTTTTATAAGGATTTTGTTCTCGTCAATCACCTTGTACTTCACCTTGTATGCCTTGCCGCCTTTTGTGCGGGCGTTAATCTCAAATTTCTTGCTGCCAAGGTTGTGTGCCACCACGGTGCCGCTGTCGGGCGATAGTGTTACCTCCTTTGTAAAGGGTTTTACCTTTTTTGCCTTCACAGTCTTTGTTTTTTGTTTCTTGGCCTTTGTGCTTTTGGTGTTTTTGCTGCTTGCGAAACGCTTGTTGGTCTCCTCCAAATATGGGAAAATGTTGTATAGTTTTTCCATATTGAAGTTGCCTTTCAATGTTACGTTTCTTTTGTTTGCTATATTGTTTCCAAGATTTACACCGCTCACATTGTTGCCTCGTGCCCAATTGTATGATGCTGTGTAGCTGGCATCGGCATTTACCCACTCAAATATTGGCAGTTTGTTAATGGGTAGATTGTATGATGCAGAGAAACTCTGTTGGTAGCTCAATGGGCGGCCGAAATCCTTTATACTGCGCTTGACAGAGTCTTTCCATATTGCATATTCGTTGGGGAAACGGTCCTTGTTTACCGGCAGGAAGGGCTCTTCAATCTCGGCATTTGTGCCGGTGCTTATATTCATTTTAAGGTTGGTGGTGGGGTCCCATTTCATTGTTAGGTTGCGGTTCCAATAGAACTGTTGCGAGAAGGTGAGCGGTATCTCCTCCCCGCCACTTATTGCGTTGAGGTCGCGGCGTTGTACCTCATGATAGTTGCGTATCATGTCGGTGTTGGCGGCAATACTCTGTGGCAACGGGTTTATTCCCCAATCTTTCAGTATCTTCCACCATTTGGATTTGCTCTTTATGTTTGCAAACGGTTTTATTGTTTTAATGGGGCTGTTGTAATTGTATGCTATAGATGCTTTCCAATTGAGTTTGTTCTCCCAATTTATAGTGCTGCCGCTGTTTTCGGTCTTTGAGTATGAGAAACTGAAAGAGAGGTTTGCCGGGTCAAATGGTGTGGGGATGGGGCTTGCTATGTTTATTTTGGCATTGCTGATGCTGAAGTTTCTAATGACGGAGCGTACCTCGGCTATGTTCTTCAACGAGTCGCGGCTTGTGCCGGTGTATGAATTGAGAACATCATCGAGCAATAGGTCGGTGTCAAAGGGACTGTATAGTGGCGATGATACCTCCTCTGTGAAAGAGTAGTAGGTGGGTAGTGATACCTTTGCCGCTTTGGGAAGGAATCGCCCGAGGTCGAATGTTCCTGTTATGGTGTAGCGGTAGTAGTCGTCGGTGCGGCGCGATGCCAGCTTGTCCTCCAAACCACCGAATCCGGCAGTCTCCATGCGGCCTTGTGCGGTGATGGTGCCCAGGTCGGATAGTTTTACGTTGAGGTTGCCCTGTGCGGCCCAGCCGCTCTTGTTGTTGAAACCAAGCAAGCGCATTTCGTTAATCCACACCGTACCCGATTTGGGCGAGGCTGTGTTATTGCGCACACCAATCATCATAACCTTCACTTGTCCCAGGGTGGGGCTACCCACAATGCTTATCCTGTTTTTAGGATTTTCGTTGTCGTATTCGCTGTATATGGTGGTGTTGTTTACACCGCCACTTTGGCTGTTGCGCAGAGTATTGCGTTTTACTTTTATGTTGGTGAGCTTTGTCAGCGGTATGTCTATCATGTTGTCAAGCGGCCACACTATGGCTGCTGCGCTCTGGCTGTTGCTGTCGTATGAACCGTGCGGGGTTATGTATAGGGGTACCTCGTATTCATAATAGTTGCTCTTGTAGTCGGAGCCTAAACGTATGAATACCGATAGGTCGTTGTTGCCGAGTTGCGTTACATCTATTTCGGGTGCTTCGGCGTGTATGTATAGCTGTATGCGCTCGTATTGGCGTATATCGAGGTTGCTTTTCTTGTAAACGGCGCGCGACTCTTTGCTGCCAAGGTTGTTTACCTGCAATGCGAGTGCCTGCTCGTTGTCTTGCCTCAATTGTGGCTGGCTTGGGTCTATTATGCGGCTTATTCCCGGAGGGAGAACATAGTTCACAGGCTTTCTGTCGCCATGCTCCTCAATGTTTATTGCCGACATTGTGAAATCTCCCGAAATGGTGGGTGTGGTATTGTTTTTAGATGCGATGGGTTGCAGATAAGGACGCCAGTCGCCACGTATGAGCTCCATGGTGGCAAAGCGCAGTGTTATGGGTTTGCGGAACGAGGTCATATACATACGCAGGAAGCGTATCGATGTGAAATCGCGTATCTTGCCCACTGCCTTTTCATAATCATCCACCGGTATGCGGAACTTATACCAATCGACACTCTCTGTGTTTCCGTTGCGCAACTTGGATGTTACCGTGCGCTTGTCGGTTATGTAGTTACTACCCACTTGCATGTTCTCGGGGCGCAGCGATATGCGGTATTGGAAGAAATTTTCATACTCGTCCATTGTGAAGTCCTGGTTGTTGTCCTCCACGTCGGGGGTACTTTTGGCTGCACTGCTGTAGCTCTCGCCACCCGATGTGGGTGAGTTCCCTTGGGTGTTGTTGTAGTATTTGTATCGTTCAAGAATGCTTTTTTGGACAGCGTCGTAGTCGGCTCCTCTGAAATAGTGGTAGTTGTCTCCGGCCGGGTCGGCTGCGATGCTGTCGTAAACCTCGGCGCGTACTCGCCCTTTTATGGCGTTGAGATAGTTTTGATATGTGGGGTGCATACCCTCGGCAACATCGTCAAGTCCGTCAAGTCCCACATCTTGCTGTGAACGGCTGTCCGAACTGTTGTCAAATGCATACACAAGGCTGTTTATGGTGGGTACACGGCCCCACACGGTCTCCTCGTACCCGTAGCTGTTGCTGGTTGCGGGGAGTCCGTTCTCAAAAAATTTCTTTCCATCCTTCAATATATCTTCCGAAACCTCTCCAAGATTGAAGTAGAGGTCTCCACCCATGTCGGCCTGCTCGTAGATGAAGGGGTCGAGCAACCAGAATTCGATGTATTGGATGTTCGCACCCTCGAAATCGGTCGTCGATAGCTGGCGTGTGATACCGCCCCAACGCTGTTCCGGGTTATTAAGTTTTCCGTTTATGTCAAGGTCGGGGTCAAGGTTGTATGGGCCTCTTTCGTTGGGGTAGAATGTTACGTTGAAAAGAGAGAGGGTAGAGCTCTCGCCGTATGTGGATTCTTTGTTGGGGTATAACTCGCGCTCGTAAACCTCACGTACATAGTGGTTGGACAGCTGGTCGAGGTCGCTCTTTATATGTGCAGGGGTGAGCGAGGAACTGCGGCGGGTGAAAAGCGGGTCTATGGTGTACCAGCTTATCATTGCGCGGTCGAATCCGGTGAGTATGTTGTTTGTGAGCGCGCTGTACGGCATTCCTGTGGGTAGCGATGAGAGCATCCACGACGAGGCTTGCTTTATGTCAATGCCGTTTTCGGTGCTTTCAAAGTCGTCGATATACGATGCTTCGCTCTGAACATCGCTCGATGTGCCTGCATCGAGCGATGCAAACTCGGCAGTGAAGTTTATGCTCGATGGTGCAGTGCAGCTGATGAGTGGCAGGCGGTCAAGCATATTGGTGAGCCATTGGCTCTGTTTCTTCCATGATAGGTTGAAGCCCCATATTCTGTTGTTAAGGGGTTCGGAGCCCATATCCACTTTTGATGTGAGTGGCTTTTCGGTGAGCGACATGAATGTACCGCCAAAGTTCAGCTCGTCCGAAAAGTCGTATTTCCAATTGAGACCAAGCACGGTCTTGCGTTGCATGTTGAAGAGGGTATTGCTCTCCAACGATACCTGCACGTTAGTGCCGGCATCAATGATGCTCTGGTTAAGTATGGTTACAATACCAGATGCATAATCCACCTGATAGTCGCTGTTCTCGGTAAGTGTAACGCCACCGGCTGTTACCACAACCGACCCTCTTGGTATGTTTGTGGCACCTGTATTTATTACATTGGCAGCCGAGCCTGTGTATTCGCCGATGAGGTAGAATTTGTCTTTCTCGGCAATCTGCTTTGCAACGGTCTTTGTAGAGTCATATAGCTCTTGGAAAATATACTTTTCGGCCAGCACGTCGTTGCCTATCTTCTTCTTCAAGTAATTGCCAAAGGGCTCTACCGAGGGGAAGAATATGCGCCCCGATGATGCGTCAACGGTGTATCCCTCTATGAAATCGAAGATGCCGTTGGGTGCCTCCTTGGTGTTGTTGCTGTCGAGCCTGTCGAGGTTGAGCAACTGCAATATGGTTCTGCTTTTCAAAGCCTCCTCGGGCAGGTATGTTATATTGGTTCCCAGGCTGTCGCTGGCGTAGTATACATCGAGCTTGAAATCGTTGCTTTTGATGTTGCGTGTACCCAATGAGTACACGTTTTTCATCATAAGATCCCAGCATGCGTTTGCGGGGGAACTTGCATTGGGCTTGATGAGTTTTACGAAAATGGCACTCTTTGAGTCCTTTATATCGGTGGAGAACTCACCCACCTGATATGTCTGCCCGCCATAGGTGTATTCGTATGCAACCGCAAGAACTTCGTCGGCGCGCAGTGCGGTTTTCAACGATATAAATCCGAGTTCCCTGTTCAGGGTGTACTCCGATGAGGATAGCAATCTTGCACTTGAGAGTTTTTCGTAGT
>CALGJF010000060.1 GCA_937914945.1 uncultured Bacteroidales bacterium
TCAAGTGTAAAAAACAGCATACACGCAGCGAGGGTTACTTTGAGAAGGAGATTAAGTCAAGCATGGTAATATTAACACGCGTTTGATAAATTCCAGGCAAATCACGGGGCTCCAATACCATTATTTAATTTGTTTACAAACCGCCACCGATTATAGCGCACGCAAGTGGATAGAATATCGAGGTTTACCTATAAACTTGAATTATTGAATTAAAAAGTTTATATATTTACACCTATTAACTATCTTTGCATAAAGTGCTATTATCAAATTATCATGGAACAGTTTATTACCTCATTTAACAAACTAAAATCCTATTGCGAAAAAGAGCAGTTCAAAGGCTGGGACCCCTATGACGGATTAAATTCCAAGGTGTTTAACGCCATACCTCTGCTAAATAAGTCGGCATTCATCAGAATGGCGGTAATACAAGGATTCAAAAAACTACCAATAAATTTAAGGAAAGTAGCATTGGTACCAAAGAAATACAATGCCAAAGGATTAGGTCTGCTGCTAACAGGGTATTGCAACCTCTATAATGCGGTAGAGAAAGACGTGGCAAAAAGCAGTATATATGGGAGCAAAGAGGAAATATTGGCACGCATAGATGAAATAGCCACATTATTACTCTCTTTGCAATCAGAAGGCTACCATGGAGCCTGTTGGGGATATACCTTTGATTGGCAATCGAGAGCATTTTTCCTACCTATACACACCCCCACAGTTGTTGCCACATCATTTGTTGTTGAGGCCTTGCTGAATGCGTATGAAATAACCAAGAACGAGACATACTTAAACACAGCCCTATCTGCTGCCGATTTTATTCTGAAAGACTTAAACAGAATAGAAAAGCCCAACGGCTTTATGTTCTCATACTCGCCACTCGACAACCGCGCGGTATACAATGCCACCCTGCTGGGCAGCAAAACACTTGCCCTCATATATAAATACACAGGTAATGAGGAGTATAAGAGCGCTGCACGTGCATCGGCACAGGCTGTATGCGATGAACAAAACAGCGACGGTTCCTTCCCGCATAGCGACCAGGTAAGAAACAAATGGCGCGACAGTTTTCACACCGGGTTCAAGCTCGAAAGCCTTGCAATATATCAAGAGTGTTGCAATGACAACTCGTTCTCAAGCAACATTGAAAGAGGTTTCGGCTATTGGATAGAGCACTATTTTGTACCCGAAACAGGATTGGCAAAATACTACGATACAAGTACAGAGAAAGACACAGTAGACCTTCATTGTGTGGCACAAGCCATCCCCACAATATGCAAACTGAATAAAATAAATGACAACACACGCCTGCTTATGAAATCTATTCTAAAATGGGCCATAGATAATATGCAGAGCAAAGAAGGTTATTTCTATTTTCAAAAAAAGGGCAACAACATAAACAAAATATGCTACATGCGTTGGCCCAACTCCTGGATGTTCTACGGCATGAGCTACTTTATTAAAAACGATATTTGATTATGAGAATATTAAGAAACTTCATAAGGCTTATAGCCATAACCATACGCCATTGGATTCTCACAGGCCTCTACGGCATGCACATACACAAGAGCGCACGCATATCGTATGGCACAAAACTCGACAAGACATACCCCCGTGGAATACACATTGGCGAGGAGAGCTACATTGCATCGGGTGCCATAGTCTTTACCCACGACTTTTGCCGTTCGCTCCACCAAGACACATACATAGGCAAGCGTTGTTTCATTGGGGCCAACGCCATAATAATGTGCGGAGTAAAAATTGGCGACGAGGTTATCGTGGGAAGCGGTGCCATTGTAACCAAGGATGTTCCAAGCAACTGCATAGTGGCAGGCAACCCGGCAAGGGTGATTAAAGAAAACATAAAAACCACAACCTTTGGCAAGCTGATAACAGACGAACAATAGCCATTTTTATTAATCCTAATCAAATATCGCCAATATTTAATCAAAATCCACACAATATTGATACACAATGGGTAATTGGGGTAAAAATATTACAAGAGCCAAAAGAAGTTTCTTTTTAAGCATGGCACGAATGCTCCCCCTCAAAGGGTATTTCCGTAGCAAAATTGTGAGGTTGGGCGGTGTGAACATCGAAGGCCGATGTTGGATAGGCAAGAATGTTACATTCGACAATGTGGCACCGCAAAACATCACCATCAAGAACAATGCCGTTATCACAAATGGCACGGTGATACTGACACACTATTTTGCCCCGCACCAATCGTACCTGCATCGCAGAATGTTCAAAATAGGGAAAGTTACCATAGGCGAAGGAGCATTTATAGGCTGCAATACCATTATATGCAAGCCCGTAACCATAGGCAAAGGAGCCGTGGTGGGCGCGGGCAGCGTTGTTACAAAAGACATCCCCGATTTCCAGGTGTGGGCAGGCAACCCGGCTAAATTCATCAGTGAACGCAAAATAAAAACATAATATTGCAAAAGCAACCATAAAAAAAAACTAAATTTATTCATTATAAGCCAATTATTAGCTAATTTTGCATATTCAATAATTAACAACGCATATTATGGCACTACAGAAAATCAATATCAACGGAGTTGAGTTTTTCCCTTTCTCTACAGAAGAGGAACTTTTTAATCATATTGATGAGAACAAAGGTATTTTGGTTGCTATAAATGCCGAAAAAATTATTAATGCCACAGACAAGACACGTAGCATCATAAACCGCAACGTGGGATACATAGATGGCGCCGGTGCCATGATTGCCGCACGAAAAAAAGGATTCAAAAAAGCATGCAAGATACCAGGATGCGAGTTGTGGCTCAAAATAATCAAGCGTTTCTACAAAGAGAAGAATTTTTATCTTGTCGGGGGCAAACCACAAGTGATAAATGAAACGGTAGAAAAACTGAAAAAGGAGTTTGAAGGCATAAACATCATTGGATTCCGCGACGGATATATAAAAACCGAAGAGGAGAAACAAGCACTCATTGCCGACATAGCCGCCAAAAAGCCAGATGTGGTATTTGTGGCTATGGGCTCTCCCAAGCAGGAACTGCTCATGGAAGAGATACAGAAGGAGCATAAAGCAATATTCCAAGGGTTAGGAGGAAGTTTCGATGTATATACAGGGCACGTTCAACGCGCACCCAAATGGTGGGTCGATCACAACATGGAGTTTGCCTACCGCCTTCTGCGTGAGCCCAAGCGCCTGAAACGCCAATTGAAACTTGTGAAGTTCATGTACTATCTCTACACAAAAAAAATATAAGCCTCGCGCGTGGAACAATATTTCGACATAAGATACGAACTAAATAAAGATAAGATACACGAACTCATTGCACTGCAAATAAAAAAGTGCAAGCCGGCATACATATGCGCTGCAGATGGCAATATTCTCGCAATGGTAAACAAAGACGAGAAATACCGCGACATTATTAACGGAAGCCTTTTTGCAAGTTTTCCCGGCACTTCGTTAATTCCCGAGGTTTCTGCATTTGCTCTTTGTATAGGTAGCACACATAGGCACAAAACCTGAGAAAAAGCTTACTTCACTTTGAGGAATGCATACCTCACAGCCTCACAAGTTTTCGTAATATTCAAGTTGCAAGCGTAGCATCCACATCAAATTTTGTCCAAACTACTCTCACACTTACAAGTGGCATCGTGTTCTTCGAGCAGAGGCTTGTACCTCACTGCCAGCTTTTTAATTGTCTTACTCATAATTGTTTTTTAGCACAAATATAGAGGCAGACTTTTGCACAAGGTTGTTGTTTTACCAATTAGCACTAAATTATGATTAAAATCGCAACATATACATCTTGCGAGATTCGTTTATACTAATTTAACCTGAATTCGATATAACAATTCGCACGATATTTAGCGTATCTGTCATTCTATATTTGCAGAAAGAAACGAAGATAGCGATAAATCGCTATCTTCGC
>CALGJF010000061.1 GCA_937914945.1 uncultured Bacteroidales bacterium
TGCCACCGTGGCGGGCGTGAGCAGATAGCTTATGTATTTTGCGCCACGGTTGTATGTGCTGTAATCAATGTCTAAGACAAGCAGTGTGGCAATGGTTCCCGCAATGGCTATCAGCACAGGGTTGAGCAGGAAGAACGAACACCGTTTCTTAATATACAATCCCAAAACATATATACCCATGCTGAGTGCTGCGCCAAAGAAAAGCGACTCTGTGAAAAACTCTCTCATTTGCCGCCCTCCTTCCTTTTTCTGTTTATGATAAACTGCGTAACATGCCCGGTAACGGCCACCACAGCCAGCGTGCTCACAAACGATATAACAAGAATGGCCACAATAAACTCCTTCATCACCACCCAATTATCGAGCAAGCCCACAGCGGCAGGGACAAACATCAGGGGCATCATGTATATAAGGAATTTGCCGGCCTCCCTCACCATGTTCAGTTTAATGAGTCCGGTACATAAGCCGGTAAACAATATTGCCATCCCATAAATGCTTGCAGGCACGGGTAGGGGAATAATCCTGTTCAGCAGCTCGCCCATAAGCGAAATGGCGAGTATTATCTCAAATTGCACAATGTATTTCATATTGTCGAATGCTGTTTTTCATTCGCCTGCAAAGATAGTGCTAACGAGTAAATAGCAAAGTTTACTTTGGCTATTTACCGCGAGTGCAACCTATTTTCGCAAACTTTAGTTTGCAAAAATACGGAAAATAGAAAAAGAAACCAAGCCGCGCGCGGCTTGGTTTGGATATTATTCTTTGTTGAGGGACCTTAACCCTATTCAATAAGAAATTTTGCCTTTTGAAAGGTAGCATGTGTCAAGATGTCTGTTATTCTTGTAATGCTCTTTCTGCCACCTTGACAACTTTTGAGAAACCAACGATGATAGGATACCATAATATACAATATGTAAGTGCAGAAACAATAGGTATCCAGGCAAAATCATCGGTACTATAATCGCTAGATAGTATAATGAAAAGTATTATTCCACCTATAATATTAAGAACAAGAAGAATGTTCGCAATTACATTTATAGCATTAGCCCAAGTTGTTTCTAATTCTTCTTTTGCAACTATTTCTTCTGTGTTTTGTGACTTTACAGGTGCATATTTTAATATTTCTTGATATTCTTCATCGGTTACTTCTATTGGTGCATATACCGTTATTTCTTTGTAATATAATTTTTTTTCTTCATCAAATTGTCTATAACCATCACCAAAAGTGTTTGAATATTTGCGTTCTGTGTATCTCTTATTCGTATCAACCAACCCCAGATAAGTTAAGTGGGTGTTTCTTGTTATTAATTCTCGCTTTTCTTGTTCTTTTTTCATCTTGTCAATGAACTCTTGTACTTTTGCATTCATACTCTTTTATTATTATAGTTAAACATTAAATTACTCCGTTGTAGTCTTGTGCTTAACTATAAAAAGAAAAGCGCAGACCTTCGTCATACGCCTCCTGGTTCACCACAAACCATTACACATTATGAGATAGCCTGCGCCTATTGCGCATACTATCAACATGTGTAATTATTAACTCGTTCATTGTCCGAGGTGGTGATTCAGAGGCGATTGAGTTAATTATTTCAAATGTCTTGTAAATGGATAAATAACCAATTACTTCGCAAATATAGTATAAACCGTGGGTAGAACAAAGTTAATTCGTTTATTTTTTCTTCCGAGGCGCCTCCTACATTCTTTTTGATATTACATAGATAAGCCCCATAATTATTTCTCTTTTATACTTACCTTTGTGGTGCTACTTGGTTGCAGATTGATGAGTTGGTATGAAACCATTTGGGCTAAATATAAGTTATAAAATAGTAAATACGAAAGAGAATGAAAAAGATAATAATCATCGATGGCGGCCCTCGCAAGAGCATGAATACCGCAAAATTGTTGCAGAAATTTGCCGAAGGCGCAAAATCAGTAGGTAATGATATAGAGGTTAAGACCATACGTCTCTATGACCTCGATTATAAGGGTTGTATGTCGTGTATGGCTTGTAAACTCAAAGGCAAGGCATCGAACATCTGCCGTTTCAAGGATGCACTTACTCCCATTTTAGAGGATATTGCCCAAGCCGACGGTATTGTACTCGGCTCGCCCATCTATTTTGGTGAAGTAACCGCGCAGATGCGTGCCTTTTTGGAGCGTTTGGCTTTCCCATGGCTCTCGTACAACGACTACAGCCTGACAGCGCCCAAACGCATGCCCGTGTTGCTTGTTGAAACAATGAATGGCACACCGGAACGCAATAATAGCAACGGATTTGGCTCGATGGAATGGTGCATAGCCACGGCTCTTGGCGAACCTCAACGCTTGGTTGCCTACAATACTTGTCAGGTTGCGAAGTACGATAGTTACGAACTAGGTGGATTCTCTGAAGAGGCCAAGCATGCTTGGCGTGATGCCCATTGGGAGGAGGATCTGCAAAAGGCGTACGAAGCCGGGAAAAGAATGGCTCAACAATAGCCTCTATCACCGCTTCGCGGTAATAGAACCAATCTTTGTTGCCCGTGGCAACCATATCCCGCGTAGCATAACCCTCGGCTATGCTATGCGTGACCTATGGCTCTGCGATTAGCTCTGAAGTCGTAAAAGAAAAATAAGTTCGGAAATTTCCGAACTTATTTTTCTTATTATTATTGACAAGGCTCGTTGTTCGCAACCCGCACGGCGTGAATGTTGCGGTTAAGCGAGTGCATAGTCAAGTTTACTTGTGCTTTGCTGAGCGTTAGCAACTTCAACAGAGTTAATTATATCCACGCTTCGTGCGACCATTTGCTACTCGCCTTGTCGATAATTTTTGCCTTTTTTGAGGCAAAAATTATTCCCACTCGACTAGAACTGTTAAATGTTGGTTAAATGTTTTAACTTTATTATCAATACTTTAACACTAAATTTTGCCTTTTGAAACGGCAACTGGTATCAAGAACTGGTGTCGAAAGATTTGTTTTAGAAAGATTGTTGCTCAAGTTCTTTTTTTAATGTTATTTGTGCTTCTTTTCTTTCTTTGTTTCTTTTCTCGATAAATACTTTCTTTAATTTGTTGTAATGGTCCAGTTCTTTAAATATAAAATCATTATTAATGTATCTAATTATAATTTCATATTTATTCTCTCTGCTGAGTAAATCATTGAATGTTTTGTTGATACATAACTGAATTTCATATTGTCCGATTAACCACGATACAGATTCTATAATATCAAATAACTCGTTGTTATCATATAACGAATTTTCAAAATTCTTGTATTTATCTTTAAACCAATATGTATAATAAACTTTTTCTGATTGTTTATGTATTCCATATTTTGAATCGTACATTTGAATTATTGAATTTTTTAAAATTTCAAAATTTCTTGTATCTTCTAAATTGTTATGTTTTTCAATGAATTCTGTAACAAATGTAACTGAATATACAGAATCTTTAAATGAGTTGTATGAAAACCACCCATCGTTTTTTTGGTATATTGTATCTTCATTTTCAATAATAGGCACAATTAGTTCGCCACTATAACAATGATGTAAATAAGTATCCAAAAGGGTTTTGCCCCAAGGGACTTCTTGTCTTAGTCTTTTTTGTAAATCTTTTACGTGCTTCATAATATTTTCATTACGTGCACTTATTGGGTAATATGATTCACCAAAACCTATAGTTTCATATAAATATTCTTCATCGTTCTCTTTTAATTTCATATTTCTCATATAGCACCTGTGATTAAGAATATTACTCATTGTGTCTTTTGCAAGTATAGAGTCTGCAAATTGAGTATTACAGTTTAGCGGAATGCCTCTATAGGATACAAATGGAGTTTCTATGAAATTCTTTTTTATAGATTGTATTCGTTCTTGATTGGTTATTGTTCTTGTGCTATTTTTAGTATGATTCTTAGAACACGAACAAATAATAATTAAAATTGTAAATAATAAATAAATCCTATTCATAAGTAATTATTTTGATTGTATATAACTAATATTGCAAATATAAACATAATTTTTCTTTGCACTTTATATACGCTACAAATAAAGTTATTGCTCCTGGCGAAGCCGGGAGCAATAACTTACAAACTAAATTCAAATTAAATACAAAATTCTCTTTTCATTCTTTGAACAGTGCTAACGCTTACGCTTGATAGTTTTGCAGTGTTTCGTACAGAATAACCACGCTTTAAGAGTGAAATAACCTCTTTGTATTCCTCTTTCTTTTGTTCTGTGGCAATTGCAACTGGTGTCAAAAAGTGGTGTCAATTTATATTTGTTAACTATTGTGTTGAAAATTCCTCCAGAATGGTCTGGAGGGTATGAAAATAAAGCAACCGCCTCAACAAAATGAAATGCTGAAGCGGTTGTAAGTTGTTGATTGTTTTTAGTTTGCCCTGCGGGCAACTCCCATTGACCAACCTTTTGTTGCCTTCGGCAATCGCACCCCGCGTGGCACTATCTTCGTCAGTGCTACACGCGACTAACTGCTCAAAAGGTTGCTCGGTAGTCGTAAAAAACGCAGTTTTTTACTCCCACTCAATAGTGGCATTGGGTTTGGGGGACATGTCGTAGCAGACGCGGTTTACTGTGGGTACCTCGGCTAGTATGCGGTCGGTAATCTTCAGCAGTATGGGCCATTCTATCTGCTCTATGGTTGCGGTCATTGCATCTACGGTGTTCACGGCGCGTATAATTACGGGCCAGTCGTATGAACGGGCATTGTCGCGCACACCCACCGACTTAAAGTCGGGCACCACGGTGAAGTATTGCCATACCTTCTTATCGAGGCCTGCTTTCTTGAACTCGTCGCGCAAGATGGCGTCCGACTCACGCAATGCCTCCAAGCGGTCGCGTGTGATTGCACCCAAGCAGCGAACACCCAAGCCGGGGCCGGGGAAGGGCTGGCGATATACCATGTCGTAGGGGAGACCAAGCTCCAAACCGCAGGCGCGAACCTCGTCTTTGAACAGCTGGCGTATGGGTTCAACGAGCTCGAATTGCAAATCCTCGGGCAGGCCGCCTACGTTGTGGTGCGATTTCACCATCTTGGCTGTCTTGGTACCGCTCTCCACGATGTCGGGGTAGATGGTGCCTTGTCCCAAGAAGTCGATGCCGTCGAGTTTGCGTGCCTCCTCCTCAAATACTCTGATGAACTCTCCACCGATGATTTTGCGTTTCTGCTCGGGGTCGGCAACGCCGGCAAGTTTGTCGAGGAAACGGTCTGTTGCATCAACATATACAAGGTTGGCGCAAAGCTGCTTGCTGAATACATCGACTACCGCCTCGGACTCTCCCTTGCGCATAAGGCCGTGGTTCACGTGCACGCATACAAGGTTATCACCGATAGCTTTGAGCAAGAGGGCTGCCACAACAGAGCTGTCCACGCCACCCGAGAGGGCGAGCAATACTTTCTTGTTGCCCACCTGACGGCGGATAAGCTCCACCTGGTCGTTTACAAAGTTGGTCATGTTCCAGTTTGCTTCGGCCTTGCAGGTATCGAATACGAACGATTTTACACTCTCTTTTACAACCTCCACATCGTTGCCTATTTGTGCAATCTTTACATCGCACAACGCCTTGTCGTGGCCGGCTGCCATTATGGGGAATCCGGCATTGTAAATCTCGTGGTTCACATCGATGGCTACACCGTCAATCACATTGTTGGGGCCGCCGTTAATGATGATACCCTTTACGTTGGGCAATGCTTTAAGTTCCTCGGCTGTTATGTCGTGAGGGTATATCTCGCTATATACACCAAGAGCACGTATTGCTCGGGCAAGCACGGTGTTTTCGTGGCTTCCCAAGTCGAGAATGACAATCATATCCTGTTTCATATAATAAATAATTTAGGTTCGTTTTTAATTTGTTGCGAAGATACTGTTTTTTCTTTTTCTATTATGCAACCGCTCTGCTTTTTTTATAACAAAAAAACGAGCGCAGGTGCACTCGTTTTTCATGTATGTAATATTATTTCTTCTCTTTTAAGAGGTCGCGAATCTCGGTGAGCAGTTTCTCCTCGGCCGAAGGCTCGGGTGCGGGAGCGGGTGCAGGCTCGGGAGCGGGCTCCTCGGCCTTTTTCTTTGTTGTGAGCTTGGTGATAACGCGTATTACCACAAAGATAGATATTGCGATAATGAGGAAATCTACAACATTCTGAATAAAGTTGCCATAGTTAACAGCCGAGATAATCTTCTCCTCGCCATCAACCATCTCCGATTCGAGAACATATTTCAAATCTTTGAAATCCATGCCACCGATAGCATAGCCGATGGGAGGCATGATGATGTCGTTAACCAACGATGTTACGATTTTACCAAATGCACCACCGATGATAACACCGACAGCCATGTCAATTACATTGCCCTTCATTGCAAAGGCTTTGAAATCCTGTAGAAAAGTACTTTTTGCCATAGTTGTTATGTGAATTAATTAAAATATCGTAGTTTGTAACCTTGCTCCCATGCAATAGGCGTTGCTGTGGTAGTTTGGAAATTTGGGTGCAAATATAGTTTATTTTTGTGAATAATATCCTAAAAATGGAGCGAATATGTAAAATAGGATTAAAAAAAAATGTGAAATGCGGTATATGCGGGGTAGTGCGTGGTGCAAAACTCCCGTTCTGCCGAAAAATATCTTCATTTTTTTGTTAAAATAAAGAAGGAATGTTGCTGTAAATATAAAAACATTTTCTTAAATTTGCATCGCAGTATAAAAAGGCATATTATGAAAATTCAAAAAACAATTATATTTTTGATGGCGGTATTGCTGCTTGCAGCCTGTCGCAGTGCCGAATATTGTAACTGCGGTTAAAGAGAATTTATTTTTTTCACCTTATTAATAAAAATAATTATGACAAAAGTAGGTATTAACGGTTTTGGCCGTATCGGCCGTTTCGTGTTCCGTGCCGCTCAGACAAGAAGCGACATCGAGATTGTTGGTATTAACGACCTTTGCCCCGTAGATTACTTGGCATACATGCTCAAGTATGACACAATGCACGGCATCTTCGATGGTACAATCGAGGCTGATGTTGAGAACAGCAAGCTCATCGTAAATGGTAAAGCTATCCGCGTAACAGCATGCAAAGACCCCAACGAACTCGCTTGGGATGCAGTAGGTGCTGAGTACGTTGTTGAGTCAACAGGTCTCTTCTTGTCAAAGGAGAAGGCTCAGGCTCACATCAACGCCGGTGCTAAATATGTAGTTATGTCGGCTCCTTCAAAGGACGATACTCCTATGTTCGTTTGCGGTGTAAACGAGAAGACTTATGTTAAGGGTACACAGTTCGTTTCTAACGCTTCTTGTACTACTAACTGTCTTGCTCCCATCGCTAAGGTTTTGAACGACAAGTTCGGTATCACCGATGGTTTGATGACAACAGTTCACTCTACAACAGCTACTCAGAAGACTGTTGACGGTCCTTCTTTGAAAGACTGGAGAGGTGGTCGTGCTGCTGCCGGCAACATCATTCCTTCTTCTACAGGTGCTGCTAAGGCTGTAGGTAAGGTTATCCCCGCATTGAACGGTAAATTGACAGGTATGTCTATGCGTGTTCCCACTCTCGACGTTTCTGTAGTTGACCTCACTGTAAACTTGGCTAAGCCCGCTACATATGCAGAGATTTGCGCTGCTATGAAAGAGGCTGCTGAGGGCGAGTTGAAGGGTATCCTCGGTTACACAGAGGACGCTGTTGTATCATCTGACTTCTTGGGTGACACACGTACTTCTATCTTCGACGCTAAAGCAGGTATCGCTTTGACAGATACTTTCGTTAAGGTTGTTTCTTGGTATGACAACGAGATCGGTTACTCTAACAAGGTTCTCGACCTCATTGCTCACATGGCAACTGTTAACGGCTAATCCGTTAGAGGTTATAACGACAAAGGGCTCCCAAGTGGGAGCCCTTTTGTTATATTATAATAAGGAGTATCACTCTATCGCAATCTTGCGGCAGGCCTTCTGCTCGGTTGCCATGGCCTTTTTGGGTATTTTTACATGCAGCACACCATGGCGCACCTTGGCCTTGATGTTTGCGGTGTCGGCGTCGTCGGGCAGGATAAGTGTCTGCTGGAACTTTGTATATGAGAACTCGCGGCGCAGATAGCGGCCCTTGCTCTCGTCGTGTTCACAACAGCATTTTTCGTCCATGCACTTGTCGTCTTTACATTTCTCCTCCTCTTTCTTTTCGTCGCACTTGCAATCGGCACCATCCTTTTTACAGCAACAATCCTTTTCCATTGTTATGCAAAGGTTGTTGTCGCTGTTGAGGTCTATCATAAAATCCTCTTTCTTCATGCCGGGTGCTGCCACCTCCACAAAGTACTCTTTATCTGTTTCAAAAACATTTACCGATGGGGCAGTGGCGTTGTTGCGCATCATAAGTTCACTACCAAAAAAATCGTTGAAAATGCTTGGGAGCCAGTGCTGGCCACCACGTTTCATGGGCATACTCATTGTTGTAAAAAATTAAAAGGTTACACAATAACGGGCCGCAGCAATCTCTTGCGTGCAAACGGTTTCACTGCATGCGGTTGCCGTAGTACATTTATAATGTATGCCGCTATATTCTTGTTCGTCCCTTTTAATTTATTTTGTGATTATTATGGAAAATAAAAATGATACCGAGCATAAAAGTTCGGTATCATTATGTTGCGATTGTTTTATACGTGTGTTAAATATGCGCTACACCCTCAATCTCAATGAGCAGCTCGGGGCGACAGATGTCGCTCACAAGGTAGTGCTTGGGAACCGATGCGTAATGTTTGTTCATATACTCCTTTACAGCGGGGATGGCCTCTTCGTGCTTCACATAAATGCGTAACAAATCGTATTGTGCGCCATTGTTGGGGGCGGGGATATTCTTTTGCGAAACAAGGTTGTTCATTATCTCCATGGTGAGCTCAGCCTGGCACACGGTGTCGCCAGCCGTTTCACTCTTCTCGCCCCTGATGGCTGCGGTACCCGATATGTAAATGGTGTTGCCAAGCAGGCGGGCACGCTCGAATTTTGGGGTGGTGCGCTCATTGAGCTCCTTTACCACCGTGCCGTCGAGTACCTTTTGCGAGTAGCTGTGTGCTGCCACCTGCATGGGGTTGTCAATGGGTTTGTTTATCGCCGTTTCGCCTTTAATGGCATATAGCTCAATCATCACACCTCCACGCGCTGTGCCAATGCCTGTGGCTGCCGGATAGCCGTCGTTCCACTTGCACTTGCCATAGAAAATGCTGCGTGCATCGTTGAACTCCTGGTAATTTTGGCTGCCGTCGTTCTTCACGGTGATATCCTCAATGTAGTTCCATTGACGGTAAATGTCGCATGGGCTGAATCCCTCGGTAGTGAGAATATTGTCAATGGCTGTGAAAATATCCTTTGCCTGCTCAAATGTGCTCAACGATATATCGCCCGGGATAATGCCCTCGGTGATAAGTTCCTTGGTGTTACCGCGTTGCAGCACCTTGTAACGGCTGTGGTGGGTTATGTGTGCATCGCTGTCGGTGAGGTATGTAACCTCGGCTATTAGGGTGTCGCTGCTGCTCTTCTGTGCAATGAAGCTAACAAGCGGTGCCCGGCTGCCGAAGAACTCGTTTACCGTGCCGTGCAGTTCCCTGTTCATTGTGAGATATTCGCGGTTGTCGGCGGGCAATCCAAAAAACGAAATTTTAAGAGCGCGTTCTCCGTCGATGCGGGTACAGATATCTTGGCACATCGCCTTTAATGTGCCATTTTTTGTTGCTGTAATAACAATCTGCTCTTTGTGAAACATCGTTCTTCTTCCTATCTTGCAATTAAATCATGCGAAGATACAAAAAATAGTCTTAAATTTATTATTATGACACAAAAATTAATACTTGTGCAATATTGGTGAAGTTGGTCGGTGCCTCATTTAACAAGTTTGAACCGCAGGCGCAGCGTGCCATCTTCCCATGTGTGGCTGATTATTTTGAATGTACCTATCTCGCGCGTGTTCTCCACATGGGCGCCTATGCATGCACAAATATCATAATCGCCTACACGCACCAGGCGCAGCGTGTCGCTTGCATCGGCCGGTAGCTTGCCCAAATCTACCTCTGCCGGCACGTCGGTGCGCTTGCAGAATTCAATGGTTACCGCAAGCTCGCGGGTAATAACCTCGTTTACTCTCGTTTCAATTTCTGCAATCTGCTCCTGTGTGGGCTCCGTTGTCAATCGGTAATCGCACTTGCTTTTTTTGCGCTCTATGTGTGCGTTACGGCTTCTCTCGCACCCGAACATCCTCACCATTGTCTGGTTTAGAATATGCTCGGCAGTGTGCATAGGGGGGTATTCTGCTTTGTTATGCTCGTTTAGAATAGGTGTTTCGGTGGTCATTGGTCAATATGAGTAATATGCAAAATGTGCATAAAAGTTATTCTGACAACAAATATAATTCCATTTTTGAACCTGTGCAATTTTTGCACAGGTGATATTTATTAACGTCAGTTATCGCAAAAAGCGCGACAAGTGAATTTGATTAACCTGTGCAAAAAGTGCACAAATTGCGGTTTTATGCAAAAATGTATATTACATTTCTGTAATGCCTCCACGTGATTTCATCGTCAAAATATTATTCAGAATTTAAGAAACGATACTTCTTGTAAATGTAATTTCGCCCCGCCGGGGCTTTATTGTTAGTTTCATTTTGTTTCACAGGCCTTGTGGCCTGTGTTGAGTAATTTCGCCCCGTTGGGGCTTTATTGTTAGTTTCATTTTGTTTCACAGGCCTTGCGGCCTGTGTTGGGTAATTTCGCCCCGTTGGGGCTTT
>CALGJF010000062.1 GCA_937914945.1 uncultured Bacteroidales bacterium
TGCGCGTATAACGAATTTTATGCTTAATTTATTTGGAATTTAACACAGTTCATCCCGATACGAAGTGAGGGATCTCAACAGCAACCAATTCCAGATACTTCACATTCGTTCAGTATGACACAAAAGTACCATGGTGCGCAGTTCTCACAAGCAAAAGTAATTACCAACAGAACAAGCTTTTATGCACCAGCTTCATCATTGCAAATAAAAAGCATAGAAAAAAGACCCCGGCTGGCGCGAACGCCATCCGGGGTCGAATGAAAAAATCTACATCTTATTTTTTCCAAAGATTACCCCATTCACCATTTCTTCTATTGGAAAGTTCCTCGGTTTCATCACCTACTTCACCATCACCTGTTCCGGTACCGGTCCATGTAGAGCCTTCAACAATCTGCATTATGGGGCCTACAACCAATTTAACATACTCAGTTTCGGGTTCCAAATAATTCTTTCTCATAATTTATTACTTTTTATTTAAAATATTACCTTTTTACCATTTACTATATAAACGACACCTTTGACAGGCTCTTGCACACGGCGACCATTGAGGTCGTAATAGATAACATCATCTTCCTTGGCTTCCACTTCGTCGATACCTGTTGCGAAACCATCTTCAAATCTTATACCTATTGCGAATGAAGCATCTGAAGGCAACCAACTCAAAGGCAATTGCAAATATGCCTTGCCGGCAGAAACGCTTGAACCATCGCTGTAACGATAGAACATTGGTGTTGTGCTACCGCCGGCTACCGTGTACTTAAAGTTTACGTACATACCATCGTCTGTTGTCTGATTAACTGTCGTTTTTGTCAAAACTCCAACCATGAGGTTCTGTGTATTATCACCTGTTTCATTCATAATAGGAACGACGTAAGTGGTATTTGGCGCACCTTTCAAGAATAGGCCTACACCCTCTTTAGCCGTGTTCACCATAGTCATTGTTATTATACCTGTATTGGTGTTATATCCTGTTGCTGCATATGCTGTCAATCCGCTAACTTCGCTGAAGTCGAGCGCATAGGGGGATGAGAATGTGGCAGAACCATATTTGTTTATGGTTATTGTTACCTCTGTTGGAATCTTGTCGTAAACTGCTGTAACCTCAATGTTACCTGCAGGCATAGTTTCAGGCAATCCCTCCCAACGGTTGAATGTGTAGCCTTCTTTTTCGGGAGCCTCAATGGGTACAATTTCGGCATCACAAGCTACGGTCTCGCTGTAATACTCCTCGCCATTGACAATGTATTTGACGGTATAGTCATTCGCTTTGAATATTGCATAGAATTCAGTGTCATCGGCAGGCATTCTCGAAGGAATTACGTAAATGAGATTTGCAGACGGCATGCCGAACTCTGCAATTGAAAAGTAAGGGTGATTATTATCCTTGTAATTACTATGAGTCTCTGTTACTCTGTAACGAATATAGCGGAAGGGATTGTTGTCATCACCCAACTCATCCGAAGTATAAACAGTTGCTTTTGTTCCCGGCAGATTGCTAAGAGTTGCTATCTCGGTGTATTCACCGTCGGCCACATTAGAACCTTCCACAACCATTGTCTTTGGTGCCGTGTTATTGTTGTTCTCCAAGTTGCGTGTGGTATAGGTAAAGCTAAACTTGCCTACCTTGTTCCTTTCGCCCATATCTACGCGCAAGTAGTGGTCTAGGCTGTCGGCTGTTTGTTTGTTACCATACTCCGAGTGGAATATTGTATTGGCGTCGCCATCGAACAACACGTTCCAGCTCACAAATTGGTCGCCGTATGCAGTTGTTGTGCAAGGGGCATTGGTGTAGAGCATTGTGTTGGCGTTGCTTGCAATATCCATACTGTTCCATGCATTCTTGCCATCATCAACAGACCAGCCCAGGAATGTGTAGCCCTCCTTCACGGGGTCGGCAGGTAGTGTAATCTCGGCATTGTATTTTACTACGCTTTCATTGTAAACCGCACCGTCTACAATAAACTTTAGATTATACTCGGCACCTTCAACAAAGAAGAAGTCTTGCCATTGCGGGGCAGCCCAATAGGTTTCAATATAATCCTCGGGAACATAAAGCGTACAATCCCATACATTTATATCGGCGAGTGCCTGGTCGCCACAAACAGGCGGAACATTGCGACTGCTTACTATCTTAGTAATCGAGGTACAGTCGCTGAAAGCCTCTTTGCCTATTGTTTCAAGGCTTGTACCGAACGAGAAGTGATCGAGGCTTATACAACTACTGAATGCCCAGTTACCTACCGCGGTAACACCGTCGCCCACCGAAACATATTCAAGTTTGCGGCATTGATAGAATTCATTTTCAAACACAGAATTAACCATGTTGCCTATAACCACAGCACGCAATGTTTTATTGAAATAGAAGGGCGAATAACCATCTTCCAATTTGAGGCTGTAAGAGAGGTTTCGGCCAAGGTATATCGAATCGAGAGCGCAGTCATAGAATAATGGACATTCAGAACCTATGACATTTGTTGATGCGCTTGCGGCATTTTTCCCAAGAGAAATGGTATTGGGGCCATCTTCCAAGAAGAAGTATTTAAGCTTCACACAATCATCAAATACATAGTTTGCAATGCTATTGGTTGCTTGCGGAATTGTTATCTGCGGCAACGAACTGCAATTCTTGAAGGCAGAATCATTTATTCGGGCTACTCTTGCACCCACCTTCACATCGACAAGAGAAACACAACTTTCAAATGCACTTTGTCCAATAGATGCCACACTATCGCCTATAACTGCTTTGTAGAGTGCTGAACAGTTTTTAAAAGAGCTTGCGCCCAAAGACTTATTTACTGTGTTTGGAATAATAATTGTTGGCAACGAGGTACAGTTTTGGAAGGCTTCATCATCAATAACATTTATTCCGGCTCCAATTAGCACATTCTGCAGGTTGCTGCAGTTCATATACTCCTTGGGATAAACCGCCACCTCATTATCATTATATGTAACGCTTCTTAAATGCTTATTCGCATAGAATGGCGAATATCCTCTGTTCGAACCTTGTTTATATGACAATTTCCTACCTATATATACCGAATCGAGCGGACAGCTGCTGAACATCGGACTTTCACCATTGCTACCCAAGGATATAGAATCGTTTGTGATGCCATCATCGAATATTACTGTTTTAAGGCTGTTGCAAGCATAAAAAACAGAATCGGAAATTGCAATAACATTCTGAGGCAATTTAATTTTGGGCAACGAAGTACAACCGGAGAATGCCTTTTCTTTGATAGAATCAACACTCACACCTATTGAAACATCGGTCAAAGATGAACAGTTCTGAAAGACGCTCTCCTCTAATCTTTTTACAGATTCACCAACGACGGCCGACACAAGTGAACTGCAATTTTGGAAACAGGAAGCTCCAACAGAGGGTGTAAAATCGGGGATTACAATATTGGGCAATGATGTACAATCGCGGAATGCCTGATTTTGGAACTCGCCCACATTATTGCCAAAATTGAGCGTTGTCAAAGCGGTGCACCCTTGGAAAGCCGATGTACCTATATAACCATTATTTGAAATATCGGCATCAACAATAGCGGTACATTCTTGGAAAGCCGATGTTCTTATTTCACCGGCACTTGAAACATTCAAACCTGTGAGCGTAGATTTGCTGAATGCATATTGACCTATATAACCTTTATTACTTACCGTAACCGTGGAATTCATTTTAGGGCAGTCGTAGAAGGCATAATTGCCTATATAACCATTATTTGAAATATTCAAACCGGTGAGTGTGGAACCTTCAAATGCGCGTGCACCCACACAACCATTATTTTTCACCACAACGTCGGAATTAATACCGGTACACTGATAAAAAGCGTTGTTGCCTACATAGCCATCGTTATTCACAAAAACACTCTTCACATGATTGTTTTTGTATAAGGCATAAGACTCCACATTTTTCACAGTCAATTTTATGTTTCTGTATGTAACCACACTGTCAATTGCAATATTGGCAGCAGTTTCATTGTAAGCACAATCAATTACATCGCAGGTTCTGTCTGCTGCGCTTTTAATAACATACTTTACACCATTTACCTCAAACAAAGAACTTAATTGGGGATACTCAATACCATAGCCATAGACAGAGGCGTTTGATACATAAATTCTACTGGCTGAAGGCTTGTAAATACTGCTTGAAGAACTTTGTTTTGGCGGAGTATTTCCCAAGAATATAACCTTAGGAAGGTTATTAGGCAGCGAGCTGTTGCCCATAAACAAAACAGAAGATGGGATTATTACACTATTAAGCCTACCACAACCAGCAAAAGCAGAAGAACCAATCGAAGTAACACCATTAGGAATCTCAATACTTTCAATCTCATCACAATCGTAGAAAGCATAACTGGCAATCGAAGTAACACTGTTAAGAATTACAGTATTATTGCATCCGGAAACAATTTCGTTCGTTTCTGTATGTATTACTGCATTGCAATCATTGCGGCTATCATAGACAGGGTGCCCTTCCTCAACTACTATACTTTCTACACCCGAACAAGCAAAGGCACCACCTCCTATACTTACAATGCGTTTAGGTATTATTACATTTTGAGGACCATTTGCATATGCAAGTGAAGCAATACTTGTTACACTACTTGGAATTACAGTATTTTTACATCCAACCAAAAGGGTATTGGTCTTAACATTTACTATACAATTACCATTAAAAGAAAACGTCTCGTTATTGTATCCTGTTATACTTTCGAGACTTGAACATCCACAGAACACTCCACTGCCCACAGTCCCAAGATCAATTATTTCTATGCTTTTAAGACTGGTACAATTCCTAAAAGCAAAATCTTTTATACCGCTGATATTATTAGGTATGCTAATGTGCGTCATTTTAGTACAACTGGCGAATGCACTTTCACCAATATATGTAACATTATATTTTTTGGAGTTATATGTAATCTGACTTACTATGTTAGGCGATACAGCATCCATAGAACAACGATAAACATATGCAGCACCACTTACTGTAGATGTAGGTTCTCTGAAGATTTTATAACTTATATCACCAACGCTTACTATTTGGGCACTTGCCACGGTGCTGCACAGCAATAGCAGGGCTGTGAGCATGTTTTTAATGTAATTGTGTTTCATAATATATTATTTATTATAGTTGTTCTTCCCATTAGGGGATAAATCCCCGGTATATTGCCTTGATAACTGCGGTGCATAGCAAGGCGCAATAATTTTTGGCAAAATTAACATCTAGTGGCGAGGAAAAGCGTTTCATTGCGTTTCTTTTGCGGGGCAGTGGCGGAATTGGTGCAATAATTATTTCGTAGGTGCGGTTTTGTTTTATACATTTGCAGTATGGAAAACAATAACAGAGGGAATTACGAGGCTTTGAAAAACGCCATAGAGGCGTTGCTTGGGCGCAAAGTGGCAACCAAGCGCGATTACGAATATCTGTCTATGCGCATACTCGACAGGACCGGCTCTTACCTGAGCCCCATGACACTGCGCCGCTTTTGGGGCAACCTTGCCGATGGGAAATACAATACCATACCTCGCCGTTTCACCATAGACACGCTGGCACAATACACAGGCTATAATAACTATGAGCAGTTTCAGAAAGAACGTGTCGGCGAGCCCACCCCCCCAGGTAGCCGATTTTTGCTAAATAATTATATCCCCACGAGTGCGCTCAAAAAGGGGCAGCAGATTGAACTCTCGTGGTTGCCGCAACGCTTTGTAACGGTGGAGTTTCTTGGCTACGATATGTTCAAGGTTGTGAATAGCATAAACAGCAAGTTGAGCAAGGGGGATACCTTTCATGTGGATGTGATAACACAGGGCGAGCCGCTATACCTTAGTTGCCTTGTGCACGAAGGGGGTGCGCCCATACGCTATGTTTGCGGGCAAAATGGTGGTGTGAAATTCAGAGTTTTGACAAATACTTTAAGCATAGATTAAGATGGTGGAATATTCGGAATTCTTGGATGAGGATATAAAGTTTGATAAAATAGAGCGTCTCGACAGCGAGGGTGGCACCTGCGAGGCATACATAGTGCATATAAAAGGGAAGGCCTATTTTATGAAACGCCTGCGCAGTCAATATAGCAACGACCCCAACTACAGGCTGATATTCAACAAGGAGTTTGAGATTGGCAAGTCTATGAACTGCTGTTATATCCCGCAATATGTGAGCATGGGAGAGGATGGAAAGGGGCTCTACATACTTATGGAGTATGTGCACGGAACTACCTTGCAGAAGAAACTCGAAGAGGAACCTGCGTTCTTCGACAACGACGAGAATGTTGATAAATTTATTGTGCAGTTGCTCGAAGGCTTAAAGTGGTTGCACAGCAACAACATCGCTCACTTGGATATTACTCCAAAGAATATAATTCTGTGCCAAATAAACAACAATGTAAAGATTATAGACTTGGGATTCTGTATAGAGTCGTCTTATAGAAAGACGGCAGGATACACGCCTGGGGAGAATGTGGCACCCGAGTTGAAAAGCAAACTGATAGACCAAATAGATGCTTCTACCGACTTATATGAGGTTGGTGTATTACTCGGGAATATTGAAAAGGCGAGAAAGCAGCCCTTGCCCCGTTATCTGCGTAGAATAAAAGAGCGTTGCCTGCAGCCGCAAAAAGAGAAACGATATTCCACAGCCGATGCTGTTATCGGCGAAATAAAGCTCCACCGCTTATCTCCCTTGCTGCGCATTGCGGCTTGTGTGGCAGCCATTATTGCAGCTTGCATAGTGTTCACATGCACCCCTGCATACGAAAGCCTTTGCAACTACATTGCGTGGGAGAGGGGGCAGATTCCCGAGAAATTTGAAGAAAACGGCGTGTTCTACCGCATTACCGACCACAATGCACGCACCGTGGAGATTACCTACAAAGGGAAAGATTACAATGAATATAAAGATGAATACACCGGTTCTTATGTTTTTCCTGCCCGGGTTACGCATCGCGGGCGCACTTTCAGAGTAACCTCCTTTGCCGAAGATGCGTTGAGTGTAAATATCATAAGGTCCATTGAGATAGAAAACGGAATAGACAGCATTGGTAATTTTGCACTGTCGCGCAACCCTTTTGAGGGTACCTTGTTTATTCCGGCGAGTGTTAAATGGATAGGCCATGGAATATTGGATAATTGCATATATTTAGAAAAGGTTGTGGTGGATGCAGCCAATCCCTATTACGACAGCCGCGAGGAGTGCAATGCCATCATTGAGACGGCAACAAACACATTCATTGCCGGTTGCAGCAACAGCAAAATACCGCAGGGAATCACAAAAATTGCCGACTACGCATTTTCAGGGCATTTCAGACTTGGCAGCATCAATATCCCCGAGAGTGTTACCTATATTGGAGATTATGCATTCCACTATTGCCCTTTCTATAGAATCGCATTGCCACAGGGGCTCACGCATATTGGCGATTATGCCTTCCAGATGTGCAATAAACTTGTGGAGGTAGATATTCCAGAGAATGTAACCTACATTGGCGAGGCCGCGCTCTCTAATTGTGGTTACAGCACGCTGGTAATCCCCGACAAGGTTACCTACATAGGTGCTTGGGCTTTTGACAAATGCCCCAATCTCACAACGGTTACAATAGGGGAGAGTGTTGCCTCGATAGGCGTTTTTGCATTTGACGGCTGCGACAAGCTCACAAAGATTGTGTCGCGCATCCCTGCCGACAAGCTGTTTGCCGTGGATGGGAGTACTTTCGGCAGCGTTGCGGGCAGTTGTACTCTTTATGTACCACGCGGTGCAAAGGCTACGTACCAAAAAACAGCAGGGTGGAATCATTTTGCAAAGATAATAGAGTACAGATGAAAGTGGAAAGATGAAAGATGAAAGTTGAGAGTGAGTGTGAGCAACTTAGACAGCATGAG
>CALGJF010000063.1 GCA_937914945.1 uncultured Bacteroidales bacterium
TCGTTTCTTCCATAGCTTTACTTGTTTTTGTGTAACGCTATTTTAGGACGGGACAAGGTTTATAGAATAGAGAGAGGATAGTCATTTGGCTATCCTCTCCTTTTTTATTTGCGAGTGTAGGAGTCTTGCTCTCCCGTGGCAATGGTTATAGGGGGCGCCGGCAAAAGTCAGGGCGTTGCTATAAATTCTCAATAACATGCCTCGTCGCTTTGCTCCATGGAAACGACAAAACTTGTTTTGTCATTCATCCCAATGTGAAGCGAGGAATCCCGATTCTCTATTTTTTTTAGATCTCTTCACTTAGTGTTCTACATGGCGGGTGTGTGGTAAAGAACTTATTGATAGTCGTTAGTGCCCGTTGTTCGCCATCGCATTGTCTGCCACATTTTATTGCGAGTAAAAAACTTCATGTATTGGATGGTATGAGTGTTGTCTATGGTAGATTGCTTGTTAAATAACGGATAAATGTTTTTACAGCTATTTGATGATTTGCCAATACAAAGCTGCGTGGTTTTATTTGTAGTGTATCTTTTTTGTTGGTTAATAATAGTGGCGTATTTTGGTTTGCTGCTTTATCTTTGGATACAATAAATACGGCTGTGAATGAATTCACAGCCGTATTTATAAGGAAAATCTACAAAATATGTAGTGCTGTTCTTACTTTATGTTTTCGGGTGTTACAACAACTGCTTTACCATTGATAATGTAATATCCGGGAGCGGTTATCTCATTTATCTTGCGGCCTTGCAAGTCGTATATGGCAGTTACGGTGTTGCCTTCTGCATCAACGTCATCAATGCCGGTTGTGCCGTCCCAGTCGAATTTGAAACTATATCCGGCTATCTGTGTGGCACCTTCTACAATCATATAAGCTTTATGGCTGTCGTTGTAGAATGTTGTAGCATCATCGCCCTTTACAGGGGTGTGCATGCCAACTACATTGTCAACCTCGGAGAGTATATAGTATGCCTTGTTACTCTCTTTGGTAATTAGGACTCTTTCGGCGGTGCCATGCAACATGTTGTCTGCAATCTCACCTGTTGAGCCTTCGTAGTTGATGATGGCGCGGTATGTATCCTCGTTGCCTTTAAGTATTATTCCGGTCTCTGCGGGGATTATGTTATCTTCAATCTTTGTCATCTTGGCATAGCCGCCTTCTACCTTATTTATATAGTATGCTTCTACACCTTCGGTGATTGTTGTCTCCACAGGTGCAAAGAATGTTGCGTAGCCTGCAGACTTTATTGTGATAGGCAACTCGGTTACCTCTTCAAGGATAAAGTCGTGCCTATTGCCGCAGATGCTGCTGCAACGGTCTGCTCTGTTACCACTGTCATGGAGCTGCTTTGAACTGCCTGAATTTGATGTGAGTGTCCAGCTGTCGCTGTTGTATGCCGAACGGCTGAATGTCCACACATTCTTCTCTGCAGTGTCTGCTGTGCCTATGTGGCGTGTACCATAAATGTATGTACCTGTTGCATAGTTGAGCAGGCGGTTGTTCTCGTCAAGGTAGAAGATGGTACCTGCGAGGTTGCACTCGGCATCCGAATTCATACCCATCTGGTCGCTGTTGTTATAGCAATTTACAGCGTCAATGTAATTGTTGCTTTGCTTACCCTTTATGCGGTAGTATTTACCTGTCTCGGGGCCGGTGATGGTTATTGCTGCCAATAGATTATCGTATGCCTCTTGCAGGTCGGCAAGCATTGCTTGATACTCGGCAATGGTTTGTGTTGCTGTCAATGCAGCTGTTGCTGTCTCAACCTCTGTCTGTGCAGTTGCTACCGATTCTTCTACAATCTTGCCGGGGTATTTAATGGCTGGCTCTTCGCTGCGTGTTAATAGGTCAAATTCTGCCATGTGCCAATAGATGTGTCCACCGGCAGGCCTGTTGCTGGTTGTTGCTGTTACATAGAAACGCAAGTAGCTGTATTCCTTTCCGTTGCCCAGAATTTCTGATGTCCACTCTGCACCATTCTGTATTGTTCCGTTATCAGCGTTACGTGGTTGAACGGTTGCGATATCCTCAAAGTCGTTGCCATTGGTGCTGCCCTGAATCTTTATGGTTGTGGGGTAGTCGCCGAGGCCTGCACCTGTGCGTGCCTTGTATTTGAACTTGAATTCCGATACAGCATTGCCATCGCCAAGGTTCACTTGGATAAAGTGGTCGTCGGTGATTGTGGTAACAGAGTTGTTCCAGTTTGTGTGGAGGTATGTACCGCTCTGTCCGTCGATAAGAGCAGCTACACCACCGCCATCTGTTGATGAATTATAAGCATTGTGGTCGGCATTTGACCATATGTAGCAATCATCGCCCTCGGTTGTTGTGAGTGCAGCCTCTTGTGTGAAGTAGTCGTAGCACTCGTTTATAAGTTCCTTGGTCTTTGCAATCAAAGCTTCAAGTGCGCTCTTGTCTGTCTGTGTGGCATTGGCAAATGTTATTACAATTTCGTCGCCGGCTTCAGACTCTATCTGGTAGCACTCAAGGCCGTTAACAGTCTTTGCCTCACCAAGTGCAACGGCTACACCGTTTACAAGAACATCGGCATCGGCCAGATTAGCACATTTCACATAGCAGGGCTGGCCCTGATTGTTGGTGATTGTAACCTTGTTGGCTTGGTTGTTTTCCCAATCTATGCTCACGGTGAAGTCGCCCACAGCCTTTAAGCCGTTGATGCTTCCCTTGCTCCACTCTGTGGGCAGTGCGGGGAGAATGTCAATAACATCGGTGTGGCTCTGCAACAACATTTCGTTTATACCCGAGCATGCACCGAAGTTTCCATCAATCTGGAAGGGTGCGTGCGAGTCGTAAAGGTTGTAGTATATACCGCCGGCACCAGCGTTAGTGCCGTATGATGTTGAGTGTTTCAATGCTTTGCGCAGGATTGCATGTGAGCGGTCGCCCATCAATGCGCGTGCCCACAAGTTAATCTTCCAACCCATTGACCAACCGGTAGATTCGTCGCCACGCAGTTTCATTGAGTTGATGGCAGCCTCGAACAGCTCTTCATCGGCGGGTGTGAGTTGGCCGAAGGGGTAGAGGGCCATGAGGTGTGACATATGGCGGTGTCCTTGATCGCCCGATGCGTAGAAGCGGCTGTATTTCCACTCGCGGATGAGATTATCGCCCTCTTTTATGCCGTTGCGTTCTGCGGGCCAGCTACCATTAGCCTCGTACTGCTCAATGGCAAGTCCTCTATCCATCTTTGCCAAGCGGTCTTTCAACAGGTCATAATCCTCTTGGTTTATGATGCCTGCCTCTACACCACCCAAGATGTCTGCGGCTTTAATAGTGTTGTCGATAGACTCCCATGCAATTTGCTGTGCGTGTGCAACGGCATTTTCGCTGCCGGGGCCATGCTCGGGAGAATATTCGTTGGGGCACTCGTATGTGCCGTCAGCGGCAAGAACCATGCGGTCTGCCCAGAAGAGCGATGAACCCTTCATTGCAGGGAATGCCTTTGCAAGATACTCCTTGTCAAGTGTGTAGCGGTAGTGCTGCCACAGGTGTGTTACATACCATGCGTTGGCAATAACATAGTTGGGAGCAAAGCCGCTGATGCCACCGAAGATGTTGTTCTCGGTCAAGCAGGTCCAGCTGTCTTGGCGAACAGCAGTGGTTGTGCCGAGTGTGCCGTTGAGCGATGTAACGGCGTTGCTTGCGAGGGTTCTCCATTCGGGTTGTGCAGCCTCATTAATAATATAATTAAGGAAGGGCTCGTACATCTCGTTGAGGTTGCCTGCCGACACGGGCCAATAGTTCATCTGCACGTTGATGTTGGCGTGGATATCGCTGTGCCAGGGTGGTGTGCAGGTGTTGTTCCATATACCTTGCAGGTTGTTGGGCAGGTCGACACCGCGTGAAGATGCTATTGAGAGGTAGCGGCCATAGTTGTAGTATAGCTGCTCGAGCATAAGGTTGCGTGCGCCGCTTGCTGCGTTATACTCTGTTATAAGTTCGTTGGTGGGGAGGTCGTTCTCCACACCGTCGAGCTCGAGTGTTACGCGCTTGAAGAACTCCTGATGGTCGGCAACGTGGGCTGCATAAACTGCGTCCCAGCCTTTCTCGGCCACAGCATCGGCTTGTGCCATGTTGTCAGCGGGGAGGTTCTCGGCATTGCCGTTTACGTGCGATACGAGGTTGCCCACAAAGTCGGTGCTGCCCACAATAACAAGCAGTACCTCGTCGGCCTCCTCAACAGTGATGCCATCGGCGCCTGTTGATGTGAAACCACCCTTGGCAACTACTTTGAGTGTGGCGTTGTAGCTCACTGTTTCCAATTTGCCGGTGAATTGTGCGTAACCGTTAGTGTAGGTTGTTTCGGCTGCAACGGTGGGCTTGCCGCTTTCCATTGTGATGCGGAAATTGAGCTTGCCGGCCTCGGATGCTGTGATTTTTGTAACAACTGCATTGTCGGGGTTGCTTGCAATATACTGCTTGGTGTATTTAACACCGTTGATATCCTCGTATGTAACGGTTCCTGTGGCTGTTGCGAGGTTCAGGTCGCGATAGTAATTCTTAACGGGCTTTGTGCCGTTGTATGTGAAGTTACCGCTAATATCCTCTATATATACAGAGCCAAAGGGAAGGTAGTAACCGTATGACTTGGGGCCACCGCTCCACAGGGTTTTGTCGTTGAATAGAATCTGGTCTTTTTCTACACCGCCGAAGAGCGATGCACCAAACTGTCCGTTACCAATGGGGAGCGAGTACTCCATCCATGTGTTTGCAACGCCTGTTGCGGTTGCCGGCTGTGTGTACCAAAGTGTGAGTTTCTCCTCGGGTGCTGTTGCGTCTGATTCGGCAACCTTGAACTCGGGATAAACAATGCTCTCCTCGCTGATGAACTGCAAGGGGTTACCGGCTGCGTTGGCGTTCCAAAGGCCAAGTTCTTTGCCACTGCCTGCGCCGCCCCACATGTTAAATGCGGTGGTGGTGGAGCTTGCGTGCTGTATCTCAAAATACAAGGGGTAGCTGCTGTTCTCGGTGGGTACCACCTTAAAGCCTTGAGCATCTTGGCTTGTGCTTGCCTTGATGCGCTCGCTCGCATATACAAGATAGTTGCCTGCTTTATTTACAATCTGGCAGTTGTCTTTTGTACCAACGAGTTTCCATTTCTGCTGGTCAAGGTCGTCGGTTGCAGCAGTCTGCACATTGTTTCCTGTGCCTTTGTCTTCAATAACCCAGCCACCGTTACCAAACTTTATGAAGTACCAATAGCTGTTATTGGCATCGCTGAAGTTGGGGTATGTGGGCTCGGCACTTATGAATGTCAAGGGGTTATTTGCATCGCCTGATGACCAAACTCCCAGCGCTTTGCCTGTGCCTGCACCTCCGTTGGGGTTCATGGAGTTGTGGCCGCTTGTATTATACAGCTGTATCTCAAAATTATCATCACCCAAAGAGTTCAGTTGCAGTGTTGTCTTGCTGTCGGCGGTTTCTGTGGTTTGGAAACGGCTTGCTTCACTGTTGTAGATAAGGTAACGCCCGGCTTTGTTCTTCATGTAGAAACTTGTCTCGTCGCCCACTAATTGCCACAATTGTTCGTTGGCATAAGCCTTTGCTGCTGTCTGTGCATTGCTGTTGGCACCCATATCTTTGAGTGCAGCATTACTTGTGTTAAAAAACACCCACCAATATTCGGGTGCCTCTTCGGTTGAGAAGTAGGGGAGTTCGATAACCTCGGGCTCCTCGCTTTCGGCAACGAATGCCACGGGGTTACCGCTGTCGCCCACGGTCCAGTTGCTTATCTTCTTGCCCGCGCCTGCACCTTGATACATATTCATGCAGTCGCTTGCGCCTACACGCTGTATTTCGTATGCTCCCGAGTAGCTGTTGTTAGAGGTCTTGAAAACTTTCAATTCAATTTTGTTTGCCTCGCTTGTAGAGTAGTAGAACGATGTGCTTGTGCTGAATCCCAACCAATAACCGTTCTTGCTCTTCATATAGAAACTTTCGGGTGTGCCAACGAACTGCCATTTCTGTGCATCGGCGCTGCCATCGCTTGTTGCTGTGAGGGCATTCTGTTCCGAACCTTGGTCGGTCAAAGCCCATTTGCCGTTCTGGAAAATAACCTGATACCACACGGGAGCCTCTTCGGTTGAGAAGATTGCAGGGTCGTAAATCACGGGTGTTACATCGATAAAGGTTATTTGGTTGGCATCGCCGCTGATGGCGGCATCGGTAACGCCGTTCTCTGCCTGGCTCATTGATTTATCCGAGCCTTTACGCACGATTTCCCAGCAACCGCTATTTCCCTCGGCAAGTGTAAGGGCTGCCTTCTTGCTCTTGTCGCTTGTTGTGGTGTAGCGATTGTTTGTAGCATCGTATGCAAGGTAATTGCCCAGCTTGCTCACAAGGTAAAAAGCCTCTTTTGTTCCTACGATGTTCCACTTGTAAGCATCGTCGTCTTCGCTTGTTGCGGCGGTGATGTTGTTGCCTGCACCACAATCGCACAGGGCATCGCCTGTGGCTTTGAAGCCGATATTGTGCCATACGGGGCTTGCTTGGCTTGCGAATGTAGGGAGGTTTGCCGCCTCTGTATTGTAAACGACGGCATCGGCATTCTGTGCCGATGTTCCACTTTCGTAAAGGGAAACGTTTGCTTGCTTCCCACTCTCAAAAGCGTTGGCCAATGTTGCGCCTATCGCGGGAAACGATGAGGCTCCGGCCCACACAATTGTAATGTTTGCTATCAAGGCAAACAAATACAAATAGAGTTTTTTGGTTTTCATAATTGTGATAAATTAAAAGTTTATGTAAAATTATAGTTTTTTGTTATGGTGGTTATATACAATATTACACTAAATGTAAGATTGTCATCTCGAACGTATGTGAGAGATCTAAATAGTTATTTATTGAGATTTTTCCTCCCTTTGGTCGTCAAAATGACAACCTTGTGTAAACTGCTATATAAATACCTTTGTTATTTACATGTTTTTGCAAAGTAAATTAAAAAATTAATATTTGTTGCATTTTCTCCTTTTTATTTTATAATGTATATATGGGGAAATGATTTTTTTCAGCGAAAAAGAATTTTGTTTGGGCATACTTGCATTTGCTCTTGCTTTGTGCTATCTTCGCGGTATTAACATCAGCAAAAGAAAATATTTATGAGTCAGATTATATCCCCATCGCTCCTGTCGGCCGATTTCGGCTGTCTGCATAAGGATTTGGAGATGATTAACCGTAGCGAGGCCGATTGGTTGCACATAGACATCATGGATGGCGTGTTTGTTCCCAATATATCATTTGGCCCTCCCGTGCTCAAGTATGTGGCCGAGTTGTGTGATAAACCGCTCGATGTGCATTTGATGGTGGTGAACCCCATGAATTATCTCGATGCGGTTAAGGCGCTTGGTGCCCGTATAATGAACATACACTACGAGGCATGCGTACATCTGCATCGTGCAATCATGCAGATAAAGGATGCAGGCATGATGGCCGGTGTTACATTGAATCCATCCACCCCTGTGTGTATGTTGAAGGATGTTATAGCCGACCTCGATTTGGTGCTCCTGATGAGCGTGAACCCCGGTTTCGGCGGGCAAAAATTTATCCCTCACACAGAGGAAAAGGTGCGTGAACTGCGTGAACTGATAGACAAGACAGGTTCAAAGGCGGTTATTGAGGTCGATGGCGGTGTGAATGCCGAGACCGGTGCTCTGCTTGCAGCCGCGGGCTCCGATGTGCTTGTGGCCGGTAACGCTGTATTTAAGGCCGAAAATCCCGAGGCTGTCATTTCTGCTTTGCGTGCTCTGTAATAGATTGTGCCCGGTTTTGATATAAAGAATTATCCCCTCCTGAAATTGGCCCTGCCGCTGATTTTGGGAATTGTAATAGGGTGGCAGTGCAATGTCGATTGGTTGCACATTGCCACCTTGTTTGCTGTTTCGTTGTTGGCTGTGGCAGGTGGTTTTTCGTCGCGCCTGTCGGCTTGGCTGTTCGGTGCGGGCGCTATGGGTGTGATGCTTGCCGTGGGGTTGTTTGTTGTGTCGTGCGATAAAAAGAGTGTCGCTCCGCTATGGAGTGGCGACAAGTTTTTTTACGAGGCGCAATTGATGGAAAATCCCTATATGGGCGGTACTGCCACAAGAGCCCTTGCTTATGTTGTCGCTTGTGAGGAAAGGGATGGAGTGCGTGGCGAGGGGCTGGTGGAACTCTATTTTGCGAATAGCGTGGAGGCGGAATCCTTGCGTGTGGGCGAAAAAATATCTTTTGAGGCGGTTATAAAGAATCCTGCAAATGCGGGCAACCCTGCCGAATTCGATGCTGTGCGTTATATGCGTGTGAAGGGTGTCAGCGGTTCGTTGTACCTGCCTGTGGGCGGGTGGCACAGTTTGGGAATGGGCGACCTCTCGCTCTCTATGCGTGCGCTTGCATTGCGCAATAAAATACTTAAAATGTATGAGGGGCTGGGGTTCGAAGGCGATGCCCTGTCGTTGCTTGCAGCCTTTTCGGTTGGCGAGAAACGGGGTTTTACGCAAGAACTCAAAGAGGCATATGCCAATGCGGGCGTGAGTCATCTGCTGGCTCTGTCGGGCCTGCACCTTGGGCTTTTTTATGCTGTTGTTGCGGCTCTTTTTGCTTTTGTAGGCAAGGGATATAGGGCGATGGTTGTGCGCGAGTTTTTTGCTCTTCTCTTGCTTTGGGCCTTTGCTTTTGTTGCTGGGCTCACCCCTTCGGTGGTGCGGTCGGCATTGTTGTTTACGCTTGTCATCGTGGGGCGTTGCTTGCGCAGGGATGGCTCAGCACTTAATTCCCTTGCTTTTGCGGCTGTGCTCATGCTCCTGTTCTCACCGCGATTGCTTTTTGATGTGAGTTTTCAGCTATCCTTTTCGGCTGTGCTTGCCATTCTGCTTGTTACTCCGTGGCTGCAAGGTGTTTTCGCGTGTGAGAAACATGGCAGTGTATATAATTATGCAGTGTCGTTGCTTGCGGCCTCGCTTGCCGCGCAGGTGGGTACTTTGCCGTTTGTATGGTACTATTTCGGTACTTTCCCGCTTTATTTCCTTTTTGCCAATGTTTTGCTTGTGCCGCTTGCCACGCTGCTGATGATACTTGTGGTGGCGCTGTGGCTGTTTGCTCCCATATCCTTTTTGCAACAGATAATAGCTTGGGCTGCTGCCTGCATGCTTGCCTTGATGAATTGGTTGGTGGAACTCTTTGCTTCGTTGCCTGTTGCCTCATTTATGTTACCTCGGGTTGATGTACCTGGCGCTTGTTTTGCGGCTCTATCGCTCTTTTTCTTCTTTTATGGAGTGATAAACAGAAAATATCTGTTTCCCATTTTAGTCGTTCTCTCGGCGGTGGTGGTGCTGTTGTTGAATATTTTCGTATCCGGCAATGGCGAAAAGAAGGATTCGTTACTCTTTTTTAACAATGCCAAATCGGGCGTTGTGCTTTTGTTGCCGGCGGGCGGTGGGGCTTATGTGGTTTCCTCTGTTCCGCAATTCGATTCCGATGCCGACAGGGTGTTTGAACCTTATGTAAAGCGCGAGGGATTGGAACCGGTGCAGTGGCTCTCGCCCATGCATGCCGAAGACTGCGCCGGGTATTCCAATGGGCTTATATCATTCGCAGGGCTGCGTGTGCAGATGCTTGCCGATGATTGTTGGATGGGCGATACGCTGCAACATCCTATGGATGCCGTGTGGCTGTGTCGTGGTTTTTTAGGCTCGGTGAAACGTCTGATTGAGGTCTATCCCGCATCCTGTATAATTCTCGACGGCTCGCTCTACGAAGGCAGCCGTCGCAGGCTGTTGCGCGAGTGCAGTGCGGCAGGTGTTGGTTGTATCGATATTTCGCAACTTGGCGCTGTAATGGTGAAAGGTGGTGATGGCTCCTTCTCGGTGGAGACTATGCGAGGGAAATAATGTTTTTATCTCTTCTCCTTGCTTAAAAAACGGCTTTTTCCTATCTTCGCATAAATAAATAATCAACACAATGCTCGAATGGTTAATACCCCAAGCGCAGATGGAGGCTCTGCGTGCTGTAATTGATGAAAATGATAAATTTGTGGTTGTGGCGCACAAGAACCCCGATGGCGATGCAGTGGGTTCTTCGCTTGCAATGATGCTGTACCTGCGCAGCTTGGGTAAAACTGCCGATGTGGTATTGCCCAACGCTTTCCCCGATTTCCTTGCCTGGCTTCCGTCGGCCGATGATGTGATTGTGCATGAAACTGCTGCCGAGCGTGCCTGTGAGCTTGTTGCTGCAGCGCAAGTAATCCTTTGTCTCGATTTCAATTCGCCCTCGCGTCTGGGGCCGTTGGGCGAGTCGCTCTGCTCGTCATCGGCCATAAAAGTGTTGATAGACCATCATTTATACCCCGAGGAGGGCTTCTTTTCGCTCATGCTGTCGGCACCCGAGGCCTGCTCTACTGCCGAATTGGTGTATCGTGTGATATACCGTCTCTCGTCCCTGCGGGCGTTGTCGCTTGATGTGGCACAGGCTATATACACCGCCATGATGACCGATACAGGCTCTTTTGCATACGCCTCGAACCGCAAAGATATATACCTTATAGTGGCCGAGCTTATAGCAGCGGGCGTTGATAAGGATTTGATTTACAGACGGGTTTTCTATAACGCCTCTACATCGCGCTTGCGGCTGATGGGCTATGTGCTATATAAGAAAATGAAGATATACTCCCGCATGAATGCGGCACTCATAACATTGTCTTATGACGAGCTCATGCATTTCAAGGTGCAAAAAGGCGATACCGAGGGGCTTGTGAATATGCCGTTGCAGAAGAAGGGGGTGCGTTTATCCTGTTTCCTGCGCGAAGAGCAACCGGGCAAGATTAATGTGTCGTTGCGCAGCGTGGGCGATTTCCCATGCAACACGCTTGCTGCCGAATACTTTGGCGGTGGCGGCCACAAGAATGCTTCGGGTGGTGAGGTACACGATACCATGGATGCTGCCGTGGAAAAATTTGTGAGGGCGATGAACACTTATAGAAAAGAACTTACCGAGTGATGACTCTGCCCCCTGCTTGGTTGTTTGTGTTACATAATTGGTAATAAAAATAAAAAATCTTAATTTATCTTTGCTCTTTCATTGTAAAATTGTATTTTTGAATGATTTTGAGTGCAAGACTCCAAATATTGAAAAGATAATAAAAATACTATGATTAATAACCGTTGGTTTTTAGTGCTGTTGATGCCGTTGTTCGCAATCCTTTTTACGGCATGTGATGAGGGTGTCTCGTATTCGGATATGAAGGATAGAGAGCATGATGCGATACATAATTTTATATTATCCAAAGGTATCAGCGTTATTTCTAAAAGTAAATTCCTAGAACAGGATTCAATAACCAATGTCGAGAATAACGAATACGTGCTCCTCGATAATGTGTATGTGCAGTTTGTGAAGAATCCCAATCCCCGCAGAGAGGAGTATAAGGATATCGTTTCAAAAAAGATAGGCAAAAACCAATCTATGAATCTGATGGTAAAATACTCCGAGTATAGCATCATGGACGAGGAGACACTCACCGATAATAAAAACGTGGCCACTCATGATGAGATGACAGTTACGCAGAAGGACGATATATATACAGCCTCTTTTTCGTCGGGTGTAATGCTTGAGACATACGGAACAACCGCAGTGCCCACGGGTTGGTTGGTTGCAATGCCTTACCTCTATTTCACCCGCAGCCAGGCCAATCATGCCGAGATAAACATTATTGTACCACATACCGAGGGTACAACCACAGCGGCCACTTATGTGTATCCCTGTTTTTACAACATAAAATTCTATCCCGAACAATAACCTACTAATTAAAAACTTATATGACACTTATTAAATCTATCTCAGGTATCAGAGGTACCATCGGTGGCAGAGCCGATGAAGGCTTGACTCCTCTTGATGTGGTGAAATTGACTTCGGCCTATGCAGCGCTGATTCGTAAGACAACAACCAAAACAAGCAACAAGATTGTTGTTGGTCGTGATGCTCGTTTGTCGGGTAGCATGGTAAACAAAATCGTTTGCGGTACCCTTATGGGTATGGGCTTCGATGTTGTTGACATAGGTCTTGCTTCTACCCCCACAACCGAGGTTGCCGTAACAATGGAAGATGCTTGCGGTGGTATCATCCTCACAGCAAGCCATAACCCCCGTCAGTGGAACGCTCTCAAATTGTTGAACGAGAAGGGCGAGTTCCTGAATGCAGCCGAGGGTAAGGAGGTTCTTCGCATTGCCGAGGCCGAGGAGTTCGATTATGCCGATGTGGAGACACTTGGCAAATACCGCCTCGATGAGACATATGACGAGAAACACATTGATGCAGTTCTCTCGCTTCCTTTGGTAGATGTTGAGGCTATAAAGGCTGCCGGTTTCAAGGTGGCTATCGACTGCGTGAACTCGGTTGGTGGTGTTATCCTTCCCCGCCTGTTCGAGAAACTCGGTATCACAAAGGTAGATAAATTGTATTGTGAGCCTACGGGCGATTTCCAGCACAATCCCGAGCCTCTTGCAAAGAACCTTGGCGATATCATGGGGCTTATGGCAAAGGGTGGCAACGATGTTGCCTTTGTGGTGGACCCCGACGTGGATCGCTTGGCAATCATTTGCGAGAATGGCGAGATGTACGGCGAGGAATATACCCTTGTAACCGTAGCCGACTATGTATTGAAACATACTCCCGGTAACACAGTATCAAACCTCAGTTCGACACGTGCTTTGCGCGATGTTACCGTGGCACATGGCTGCGAGTACGCTGCATCGGCAGTGGGCGAGGTGAACGTGGTTACCAAGATGCGCGAGACCAACGCCGTAATAGGTGGCGAGGGTAATGGTGGAGTAATCTATCCCGCTTGCCACGCAGGCCGCGACGCTCTCGTAGGTATCTGCTTGTTCCTCAGCCATCTTGCACACGAGAAAAAGACAGTGAGCGAGTTGCGTGCCACATATCCCGCATACTTTATGGGCAAGAATCGTATTGACTTGAAGCCCGGTAGCGATGTTGATGCAATCCTTGAGAAGATTAAGGCTACATATGCAGGCAAGGCCGAGATTAACACCATCGACGGTGTGAAGCTCGACTTCCCCGACAAATGGGTACACTTGCGCAAGAGCAACACCGAGCCCATTGTTCGTATCTACTCAGAAGGCCCCACACAGGAGGCTGCCGATGCTATCGGTGAGGAGATTCTTGCACTTGCAAACAGCTTGATGTAATAGTCATTTCTATAAAAGTCATAGGGCAGGTTCGACGAACCTGCCCTATGATTTTTTATAGGTTTTCTTTGCTTTCAAACCTCTAACTATAACGAGCTTGCGTAGCATGTTTTTGTTTTTTCTCCTATATTTTATTGCTGTTCTAATTTAATTTTATAAACTTTGTAGCAATGCTAAAAATATAATATAAAATCAAAAGTTTTATGAAAAAGATTCTTTGTGCAATTTTATTGTTTTTCTGTTTTGCTAGTTATGGTTTTGCACAACAAACCATAGAGTATTGCTGTACTCATTATTACAAAAATAGTGTTAAAATGAAACTCGAAAAACCAATTTTTTGCTATATAACATTTACGGATAATTATAATCGACTATATAAATCAGATGAATATGGTAATGCTACTGATTTGGATAATGGTCGTCCATGTGTTTTTAAGTTTACAAAAAGAGAAAGCGACTATAATATATATAAAATAGATTCTTCTCTATACATTGAAAGACGTGCATATGGCAATTTTGATAATACACCATTGTTTCAACCCACTTATAAATTTTCCGTAGATTTATCAGTGTATAATTTTGTGCCCAATCCTAGCGTGGCGGGTTTCTTTTATGGAATTATGGTATATAAACGCGTAACCAAAGCCGAAAAAGAGGCTATTTTACGTGAATATGAAGAAAGCCTGCCAAAATTATTGCAATGAGAAACGCATTGTTGTTGGTTTTGCTGTCTGTTACCGCGCTCTTAAATGCCCAAACATATTTCTATAAACTATCGGCAGTGGTGGAAAATGGCAATCGCAGTGCAGGTAATGGCAGTGGAATATACGTTACATTTACTGATAAAGGTTGCTACGATTCCGATATAGAGGGTTGCACAATGAATAACGGCTTTCTCAATTTGCAATTAAAAGGAGAAGGTAAAATACAATACAAGGGTACATCTTATTGGGGCGCTGCCGAGTATATCTTTTCTGTCGATTACAAGTTGCTAAATGTAATAGCAGGTAATTGCATTTATATTTATAACAAGAGTAATAGTTCGACACAGCGTGTTTCTACGTATTGCGGAGCAAAAGCAACTAAAAGCAGTGCTCATGTGAACCCTGTGCATGCAGGTGGCGCTGTGGGCATTGGTGTTGTGGGAGATAATAACGAATATCGTGGTAAGCTGTCCCCCGAACAATATCGCGAGCATTATGCGAGGTGGGAGGAGCAGGCAAAGTCGTGCTATGAGAGTTTGGTGGATATTGTAAATGTTGGCAATGGTGACGAGTCGCACATAAATAAGTACAAAGCAGATGAATCGGTAGCCCATCAATCGAGTCTGCGGACACTGTTGATTCGCCTTCAAGGGGAAATGCGCAAGGTGCGTAGCGAGGCTGCTTCGTATGGAGTAACTATTATGCAATCGCGCTGGGAAACATGCTCACCTCCTTCCCGTTATTAATTATCTTATTCTTATATACGTATAACAGGTTGCTCAACGAGCAACCTGTTATACGTATATAAACTCCCTTATCACCGCATCGCTCACAAAAATACCTTTTGGGGTAAGGGCAAGGTTGCCGTCGGGCCTCTCTTGCAGGTTGCCGCATGCAATCTCCTTGCGCGCAGCCCTCATCATGTAGTTATATAAGGTGTTGCCGAACTTCTCTCTAACCCATAAGGTGGGCAGTCCGTCGGCTGTGCGCAGGCGGGTGAGCATTGCGTCGTTATAGCGTTCCTCGGTGGTCAGTTGCTCCACTTCAAAAACAGGGGTGTTGTTATTTACTCCTTTTATATATTGTGCAACATCGGCAATGTTCCAGCCGCGCGAGGTGCCGTCGTAGGAGTGTGCGCCGGCTCCACAACCTATGTAGGGCACATCGTGCCAATAGCTGCTGTTGTGGCGGCTTTCGTATCCGGGGAGTGCGAAGTTTGATATTTCGTAGTGGCGGTAGCCGGCTCCATTCATAGCCTCTATGAGCATATTAAATTGTGTGATGTTCTCCTCCTCGCTCAATTCTTTTATATATCCTTTTTGCAGGGCGTGGTAGAGTGGAGTGCCCTCCTCGTATGTGAGGTTATAGGCCGATAGGTGCTCGGGGTGCAGTGCTATTGCGCTTTGCAGGTCGGCAGCCCATTGTTCGGGGGTGGAGGCGGGGAGGGCAAACATAAGGTCGATGCTTACGTTGCGAAATCCGGCGGCGCGTGCATTGTTCACTGCCTGCCGTGCCCCTTCGGCAGTGTGGCGTCGGCCGAGTTTTTGCAGCTGCTCGTCGCTGAAACTCTGCACGCCCATGCTTATGCGGTTGAATCCTTGCCGTGCAAGCATCGCTGTGTAGGCGGGTGTGAGATCGTCGGGGTTGCACTCAATGGTTATCTCGGGCTCGGGTGCAATGCGGTAGTTGTCGTGTATGCTTTTAAGGATGCTTGCAAGGTGCTCTTCGGTTAATAGCGATGGGGTGCCGCCGCCAAAGTATATGGTCTCAACAGCTTCGCCACCGGCATACTCTTGGCGCAGTTGCAGTTCGCGACACAGGGCTGCCGTGTAGCTATCGTGCATGCTGTGCAGTGTGGTGGAGTAGAAGGCGCAGTAGCGGCACCTCTGCTTGCAGAATGGTATGTGTATGTATATGCCCGCCATCGGTTTTCTTTTGTGTGCGAAGATACTTTTTTTATCTCTTTTTTGAAAAACCTTTCAAATCTATTTGCTTATCTACTCAAAAATTCCTACATTGCTACCGCTTTAATAACAAACTAACCAAAATAGCAAATAATATGAAAACTTATCAAACTAACGAAATCAAGAACATTGCAATCGTAGGATGTTCAGGCTCTGGAAAAACCACTCTCACAGAGGCTATGCTCTATGAGGGTGGTATTATAAAACGTAGAGGTACGGTAGAGGCAAAAAATACCGTAAGCGACTATTTTCCTGTGGAGCAAGAGTATGGTTACTCGGTGTTCACCACTGTTTTTCAGGTGGAGCAGGCTAATAAGAAACTGAACCTCATAGATTGTCCGGGTTCAGATGATTTTGCAGGTGGTATGGTGTGTGCTCTCGAGGTTTGTAACCTTGCCATGGTTGTAATCAACGGCCAATATGGTGTAGAGGTGGGTACACAGAACTGCTTCCGTTATATACAAAAAATGAAAAAGCCTGCCATGTTCGTTGTCAATCAGGTAGATAATGAAAAATGTGATTATGACAATGTAATTGAGCAGTTGCAAACAATATATGGCTCAAAGGTGGTGCCCGTGCAGTATCCTGTTGCGGCAGGTCCCGGCTTTAACTCAATTATCGACGTGCTTTTGATGAAAAAGCTCACTTGGACTGCCGAGGGCCAGCCCCCTATGGTAGAGGATATTCCTGCCGACCAAGTTGAGAAAGCAAAGGCATTGCACACCGAGCTTGTGGAGAAGGCTGCCGAGAACGAGGAGGATTTGATGAACAAATTCTTCGATTCGGACGACCTCTCTACCGATGATATCCGTATGGGTGCCCGCTTGGGACTCTCTACCGGCAGTGTATATCCCGTGCTCTGCTGTTCTGCTGCCACCGATGTCGCAGTAGGCCGCTTGCTTGAGTTCCTCGCAAACGTGGCTCCCGAGGTTGATGATATGCCCCAGCCCGTAAATGTAGACGGTGTTACCGTTCCTTATGACAGTTCGGCTCCCACATCGTTGTTCTTCTACAAGACCTCGGTTGAGCCCCACATAGGTGAGGTTAATTATTTCAAGGTTATCAGCGGTACATTGAAACCCGGTATGGATTTCGTTAATGCCGACAGAGGCTCAAAAGAGCGTATCGCTCAGATTTATTGCAGCGCAGGTGCCAACCGTACCGCTGTGGATGAGTTGAAGGCCGGCGACCTTGGCTGTACCGTTAAATTAAAGGATGTTCGCATTGGTAACACTCTTAACGACAAGGATGCCAACAACAGATTCTCGCTTGTTAAATATCCCGCATCGAAATATTCACGCGCAATAAAGCCTGCCAACGAGAGCGAGATGGAGAAACTCATGCAGGCGCTTAACCGCATGCACGAGGAGGATCCTACATGGCGTGTAGAGCAGTCGAAAGAGTTACGCCAAACAATTGTTTCGGGCCAGGGTGAGTTCCACTTGCGTACACTCAAATGGCGTTTGGAGAATGTGGAGAAGATTCAGGTTGTTTACGAGGAGCCCAAGATTCCCTACCGCGAGACAATTACAAAGGCGGCCCGCGCCGATTATCGCCACAAGAAACAGAGTGGTGGTGCAGGTCAGTTTGGCGAGGTACACCTCATTGTAGAGCCCTACGAGGAGGGCAAGCCATTGCAGGAGGTTTATCGTTTCAATGGCCAGGAGTTCAAAATCAATGCTAAGGCTACCGAGGAGGTTACTCTTGAGTGGGGTGGTAAATTGGTGTTTGTGAACAGCATTGTGGGTGGTTCTATCGATGCTCGTTTCATGCCCGCAATCCTCAAAGGTATCATGGAGCGTATGGAGCGTGGCCCGCTCACCGGTTCTTATGCCCGCGACGTGCGTGTAATTGTTTACGATGGCAAGATGCACCCGGTTGATTCAAATGAAATTTCGTTCATGCTTGCAGGTCGCAATGCATTCAGCGAGGCATTCCGCAATGCCGGTCCCAAAATATTGGAGCCTGTTTACGATGTAGAGGTATTCGTGCCCTCTGACAAGATGGGTGATGTGATGAGCGATATTCAGGGCCGCAGAGGTATGATTATGGGTATGGAGAGCGAGAATGGTTACGAGAAACTATCGGCCAAAGTTCCTTTGAAGGAGATGTCATCATACTCAACATCGTTGAGTTCGCTCACCGGTGGTCGCGCATCGTTTATAATGTCGCCTGCCTCTTACGAACTTGTTCCCACCGATGTTCAGGATAAGCTGGTTAAGGAGTTCATGGCAAAAGAGGAGGAGTAAACTGAATATTCCGATGCCTTTTTCCAGGGCTCACACATTAATATCTGCGAGGTGTGTCAAATATTTGACACACCTCGTTCTTTTTAGTTAAATTATACTCGTTTTTTAGTAAAAAGTGTTATTGTTGTGTCGTTTTAATTGTTAATTTAATAAGTTGAATATTTGTAATTGTTAATTAAAAGAAAAATAATATTAATTCTGCTCAATTAATTGTGTAATCTTTGCATCTTCTCATTATATTTGCGCAAAACAGCATGTATATAACCTATGTTGCAGTAGCGAATAAAACCGTTATCCGATTTTATACATGCTTGTTGTTAATAGATTGCTATATGAAGAAACTGACGATATTGATAGTGGGGCTTGTGATGGGGGTGTGTTGTCTGGGGTTGCTCTATTTGCAGGTAACTTACATTGAGGCCATGGTAGATTTGCGCCATGAGCATTTTGACGAGGGTGTGAGGCGCAGTCTGTATCAGGCGGCGTATAACCTGGAACTCGACGAGATGCGCACCTATCTTGCCAAGGATATTCAAAAGGATATACATCGCGGCCAGATAAAAGACGGTTTCTTGAAATTGGAGCACTCGTATCTGGCATCTACCGAGGGCGGTAACGTACTATCGGCATTCGAGCTTAAGACAATAGTTAAGAATCCCTCGCAATCGTTGTCGCAGTTCAAGATAAATTCAAACAGGGGCAACTTCTCCATGCGCGATGCACAGCGTCTGTCGCTCGAGATATTGAGCAAAAGATACAAGTATCAACGTGCCGTGCTTGACGAGGTGCTATACAATATGCTTTACCAGGCAAGCGAAAAACCTTTGCAAGGGCGCATAAATTTTGGTAAATTGGACCAATATCTTAAATCGGAGCTTGCAAATAATGGTATTTTGTTGCCTTATCATTTCAGGGTGTTGCGTGGCGATGGCGAGGAGGTATATCGCTGTTCCGATTACTCCTACACCGAGGGCGATAATAAGTATAAGGAGATAATATTCAAGAACGACCCTCCGGGCCATATGGCTGTGTTGGAGGTTAATTTCCCTACATCGTTGTTGAACAATTATATTTATAGTTCGGTTAAATTTATGATTCCTTCCATACTGTTCACTTTTGTTTTGTTAATAACATTCGTTATAACATTATATATGGTGTTCAGGCATAAAAAGATAACCGAAATGAAGAACGATTTTATAAATAATATGACGCATGAGTTCAAGACACCGATATCTACAATATCGCTGGCTGCTCAGATGTTGCAAGACCAAACCATTGCAAAATCGCCCGAGATGTTTTCAAAACTGTCGGGGGCAATCACCAGCGAGACCAAGCGTTTGCGCTTTCAAGTGGATAAGGTGTTGCAGATGTCGATGTTTGACAACAAGAACAATGCATCCCTTAAAATGAAGGAACTCGATGCCAATGAACTTATTTCGGGTATTGTAAATACTTTCACCGTGAAGGTTGAGCAGAGTGGTGGCAAACTCTCTTGGGAACTCGATGCCGAGGATCCATATATATATGTAGATGAGATGCACTTTACCAATGTGGTGTTTAATCTCATGGACAACGCGGTGAAGTATCGTAGGCAGGATGTTCCGCTTGAATTGGAGGTGCGCACTTGGAATAGCAACAACAATTTCATGCTGTCGGTAAAGGACAATGGTATTGGTCTTCGCAAAGAGGATCTTAAAAAGATATTCGACAAGTTCTATCGCGTACACACCGGAAACGTACACGATGTTAAGGGCTTCGGCCTGGGCCTTGCCTATGTGAAACAGATTGTGCAGGCACACAAGGGCACAATACGTGCCGAGAGTGAGCTTGGCGTGGGAACAACATTTGTAATTGTATTACCTTTAAAATAAATTATTATGGACGAGAAACAGAGAATTTTGTTATGCGAGGACGATGAGAACCTCGGTATGCTTTTGCGTGAGTATTTGCAGGCAAAGGGTTTCTATGCCGAACTTTGTCCCGATGGCGATGTTGGTTATAAAACCTTCTTGAAGGGTAAATTTGATATTTGTGTGCTCGATGTTATGATGCCTGTGAAGGATGGTTTCACACTTGCACAAGAGATTCGTGCTGCTAATTCGGAGATTCCAATCATATTCCTTACTGCAAAAACATTGAACGAGGATATATTGGAAGGCTTTAAGATTGGTGCCGACGATTATATAACAAAGCCTTTCAGCATGGAGGTGCTTGTGTCGCGCATCGAGGCTATCTTGCGCCGTGTGTGCGGTAAAAAGAGCAAGGAGAATACCCAATACAAGATTGGTCGTTTCCAATTCGATACACAGAAGCAGTTGCTTACCATCGATGACCAGCAGACAAAGCTCACCACAAAAGAGTCGGAGCTGTTGAGCCTTCTTTGTGCTCACACAAACGAAATATTGCAGCGCGATTTTGCATTGAAAACCGTGTGGACAGACGATAACTATTTCAATGCCCGCAGCATGGATGTATATATCACAAAATTGCGCAAGCATCTGAAAGCCGATGACTCTATCGAGATTATTAATATCCACGGAAAGGGTTACAAACTCATTGCTCCCGAGGTAGAGGCTTAAAAGCCGTTCTATATAATCAATAAAAAAGGTTGCCTTTTGGGGCAACCTTTTTTATTGATATTGCTGTCCCGTCCTAAAATAGCGTTACACAAAAACAAGTAAAGCTATGGAAGAAACGA
>CALGJF010000064.1 GCA_937914945.1 uncultured Bacteroidales bacterium
CTGCGCTCGTTGCGCGTGCAAGCAAGCTTGCTCCCACTCGCTGGCACGAATTTTGCTACTTTCTGTCGGCACAGAAAGGAGGTAAAAACATCAATAAGATTGAGAGAATAGCCGATAAATAACACCGAGAATTTTGGAGCAAGATGTAGTATATAATTATAGTTTCCTTAATTATACAATTCAGCGACCGCCATGGCGGTCGCTGAATACGCAGTATTGTTCTATGACATTTTTAATCCTTCTCCCCAAAACAGAGGTCGCCGGCATCACCCAAACCCGGAACAATATAATAATGATTATTAAGCACGGGGTCAATGGTGGCACAATAAAGGATGGTATCGGCAGGAAAATTCTCCTTAACAAAATCCACAGCCTCCTGGCTGGCAATCACCGAAGCCAGCACCAACTTGGCAGGCACACCCTTTGTGAGTAACGCTTTATAAGAGAGCAAAGCACTGCAACCTGTTGCCAACATGGTATCTACAAGCAAAAGAGTCTTACCATCCAAACGAGGCGATGCCAAATACTCTATCTCCACATCAAAGTGAGTATCATCGGTATATTTGCGATAGGCCGACACAAACGCATTCTCGGCACTGTCGAAATAGTTATGAAAACCGGTGTGCAAAGGCAAGCCCGCACGCAAAATGGTGGAGAGAACAACTTTGTCCGAGGGTACATTATGCACCGCCTCGCCAAGCTGTGTAACCACGGTCTCGGGAGCATAGGAGAGTTCCTTGCTTATCTCGTATGCCATAATCTCCCCTATACGCTCTATGTTACGGCGAAAACGCATTTGGTCTTTCTGAATCTCCTTGTCGCGAATCTCTGTTATAAAGCGATTGAGAATGGTGTTTTGTTTCGATAAATCTACTATCTTCATACGGTTGTGTGTAATTGTGTTTTCAAGCATCAAGGGAGGCGGCACAAATACGCCCCTTCATATTTTCGGTGCTAAGATACGTTTTTTATTCCAAATATAGATATTTTAACCATTTTCATTCGCTTTTTATTTAGAATAAGGATAAAAAAGAGGGAACGGCAGCCGAAAAACAAGAAAAATCAATTTGTCAAAAATTAAACCTTTTTACAAGACAAATGCAACAAACAACACCTGTTTTACGAAGAATCGAAGAAGAAATATAGCAAAATACAAGTACAAGATGACACCCAAAAACATAAAAAAAAGTCCAAAAACAAAGCCCAAATAGCTTTTTTGCAGTAATTAAAGAAATTTTTCTTTAATTGTTTTGAGTGTTTAAGTAAAAAGATATATATTTGCACTTGGAGAACTTTGGCATCTTTGAGCAAAATGTTAAAATTTTCACAAAGAAACCACCTCCAACGGTAAATATTTTTTGATTATTAACAAATAATTTATTTTTTCAAATTATGGCAACAATAGATCTTACCAAGTATGGTATTACCGGTGCTACCGAGATTATCCACAATCCCTCTTACGAGCAGCTTTTTGCCGAGGAGACAAAGCCCGGTCTTGAAGGTTATGAGGTTGGCCAGGTTACAGAACTTGGCGCAGTAAACGTAATGACAGGTGTTTACACCGGCCGTTCTCCCAAGGACAAGTTCATCGTTAAGGATGCAACATCGGAGAACACTGTATGGTGGACATCGGATGAGTACAAAAACGACAACAAGCCTGTTACAACAGAGACTTGGAATGTACTCAAAGAGATTGCTACAAAGGAGCTTTCTAACAAGAAACTTTATGTAGTAGATGCATTCTGCGGTGCTAACCCCACAACACGTTTGAAAGTACGTTTCATCATGGAGGTAGCTTGGCAGGCACACTTCGTAACAAATATGTTTATCCGCCCCACAGCCGAGGAGCAGGCAGCATTTGGCGAGCCCGACTTCATCGTTTACAACGCTTCAAAGGCAGCTGTTGAGAACTACAAGGAGCTCGGTTTGAACTCTGAGACAGCTGTTGTGTTCAACCTCACAACACGCGAGCAGGTTATCCTCAACACATGGTATGGTGGTGAGATGAAGAAAGGTATGTTCTCTATGATGAACTACTACCTCCCCTTGCAGGGTATTGCTTCAATGCACTGCTCGGCCAACACCAACGAGAAGGGCGAGACAGCTATCTTCTTCGGCCTTTCAGGTACAGGTAAAACAACCCTCTCAACAGACCCCAAACGCATGCTTATCGGTGACGACGAGCACGGCTGGGACGACGAGTCTGTATTTAACTTCGAGGGTGGTTGCTACGCAAAAGTTATCAACCTCGACAAAGAGAGCGAGCCCGATATCTACAACGCTATCAAGCGCGACGCACTGTTGGAGAACGTAACTGTTGATGCTAACGGCAAGATTAATTTCGCCGATAAGAGCGTAACCGAGAATACTCGCGTATCTTATCCCATCAACCACATTCAGAACATCAAGCCCGGTTCAATGGCAGCTCCCGCAAAGAAGGTTATCTTCTTGTCGGCTGACGCATTCGGTGTTCTTCCTCCCGTGTCTATCCTCTCACCCGAGCAGACACAGTACTACTTCCTCAGCGGTTTCACCGCAAAGCTCGCAGGTACAGAGCGGGGCATCACAGAGCCCACTCCCACATTCTCTGCATGCTTCGGTGCTGCCTTCCTTAGCTTGCACCCCACAAAGTATGGCGAGGAGCTCGTTAAGAAGATGGAGAAGAACGGTGCAAAGGCATACTTGGTGAACACAGGCTGGAACGGTACAGGCAAGCGTATCTCTATCAAGGATACACGCGGTATCATCGATGCTATCCTCGATGGTTCTATCGACAACGCTCCTACAAAGACAATTCCTCACTTCGACTTTGTTGTACCCACAGAGTTGCCCGGTGTTGATCCCGCAATCTTGGATCCCCGCGACACTTATGCCGATGCTTCACAGTGGGAGGAGAAGGCTGTTGATTTGGCAGGTCGCTTCATCAAGAACTTCACCAAGTACACAGGTAACGAGGCCGGTAAGGCTCTTGTTGCAGCCGGTCCCAAACTCTAATATAGAGAACTTAGGATTTTATATACGATTGGTGGCAGATTATTCTGCCACCAATTTTTTATATTAGCACCATCACAAAAAACAAGCAAGCATATTTTGTTTTACACCGCGTTTACACTATCTTCGGCAACAAATTGCAAAAGGGAGATACAGCCGTGAACGAAGATACCAAACAATTCATAGCCCAACACCGCACAAGCGACACACGCACACTTGCGCTGCAAGCCAGCCGCCATACGGCCGTGGATATGCGCCAAGCAATAACACAAATAGAGGGATGGCAACTTGCGCAGAGCAAACTGCCACAGTGGGCAGCCACAGAAGGGGTTATATACCCACCGCGCATATCCATGGAACAGTGCTCCTCACAAGCCACAGCACAATACAAAGCATCACTTGCAAGCGGTAACAATCTTGCCGACCTCACAGGCGGGTTCGGCATAGATTGCAGCTACATGGCACGCGGTTTTGAGCATGCCACATACATTGAGCGCAGTCCCCTGCTCTGCGACATTGCACGCGAAAATTTCAAGTTGTTAGGGCTGCACCACATAGATATAGTAAACGGCAATAGCGAAGATATTCTCGCCACACTGCCACCACAGGATTGGATATTTGCCGACCCCGCACGACGCGACGGAGCAGGGCAAAAAGTTGTGGCACTCACCGACTGCGAGCCCGACATTACCGCCATTGAAGAACAGCTTATCTCAAAGAGCAAAAGTGTGATGATAAAATGCTCTCCCATGCTCGACATCACTGCCGCATGCCGACAATTAAAGCACGTAGCACAAGTACACATCATTGCCGTAAACAACGAGTGCAAGGAACTGCTCTTTATACTGCAAGCGGGTGGTGCAAACGAGATTACCACCCACTGCATAAACATCACAAACAAGGGCACGGAACAATTCACCTTCACTGCAGCCGAAGAACAAAACGCCACGGCAAGCTACACTGCGCAGGTAGGAGCATATCTATACGAGCCCAACGCAGCCATACAAAAAGGCAACTGCCATAAGACCCTTGCCGCAGCAACCGGCACAAGCAAGCTACACCCCAACAGCCACCTATTCACAGCCGACACCCTTATAGAACAGTTCCCCGGGCGCAAATTCAAGGTGGCAGAAGTTTTGGGATTCACCAAAAGCGACATTAAAAAGGTGGTGCAAATGAAAAAAGCCAACATCAGCGTGCGAAACTTCCCCGAGAGCGTACAGCAACTGCGCAAGCGACTGAAGCTATCCGATGGCGGCAACGAGTATATCTTTGCCACTACCCTTGCCGATGAACGCAAAGTACTTATAGCATGCCATAGAGCATAGACACTGCACTGATGATAAGAGCCGGCCGAGAGAACCGTAAGTTTGCACAACAAGAAGAGTATTGGTTATATAAGAGATAAAAGGCTCGCCTATTTATTAAATGATTATATGATAAATTCATATGCAAAACGAATTTAATATGAAAAGAAACATTTTATCACTATTAATTCTTTTTACTACGTTTATCAGTACTAATGCACAAGAGATTGACAAGCAATCGCAATTTGTGGGCAGGTGGAGATGGAGCGAGGACATCGATAGTGTCCAATATTTTTTTCTTAATATTGGAGAGAGGAACGACTCTACACTCATAAGCATTGGCGGAACCTTTTACTGCGGACTTAAAATACACGGACCTGCTTGGGGTTTTGGCGATGACGATGGATATGTTGCTGATGTACGAGTGAAGAAAAGAGATACAAAAATCATAAAAAGCAAAATTAGCGAGAGTATTTCCAGTTTCTATGGTGGGAACAGCAAGAAATATAACGTTGTGTCATTCGAGCTGTTAAGCGACACGACAATGATGTTTATCCTCAACGACAATAAAGGATATTGGCCCGACACTGCACTGATGATAAGAGCCGACCGAGAGAACCGTAAGTTTGCACAACAAGAAGAGTATTGGTTATATAAGAAAGAGGTTGAATAAAACAGATATAGGAGCCGCATGGCTCCTATATCTGTTTTATTCAATTATTTATTTTTCCTTTTTAAGCACCTTGTCCATATTGCGTTCTTTTATTATAGCATACGCCTTTTTGAACGTATCGCTGTTTTTGTTATATATCTGAACAGCCTCGGTGGTGTTCCAGATATCGCGGGCAATAAGCCATTTAAGCTGGAAGGATATCTCTTTGAGCGATGCCTGGAACTCCTCTTCACCGGCAATCTTCACACTATCGCTCTCTGCTTGTTTGCGTATCATATCTATGAGGCGGGAATCCACCTTAAAACCATCGTCGTAGCTCTGCAATGTGGGGTATCCCTTCTTTAGTTCCTCGCGACAAACATCCACATACCGCAATGCAGCCATAACCAAAGAACCCTTGCGGGTGAGTTCGCGGTGGAATTTTGTGAAGCGCGTGGTGTCGAGCGGAACAAAATAGTCGGGCATTATACCGCCACCGCCATAAACCACACGTCCCAAACGCTTTGTATAGGCCTTTAAGGAATCGGGGAAATGTATGCTGTCGGCATTGCTCAACTCGCCATTGTTATATCGGTTCATCAGATCTTCCTGATAATTTATGGAGTCGCCATAGGGCTTTTGAATACAACGCCCGGCAGGGGTGTAGTAACGCGCAATGGTAAGGCGTATCATGGAGTTATCGGGCATGGGGAAGGGGCGTTGCACCAATCCCTTGCCAAATGTACGGCGGCCCACCACTGCACCACGGTCCCAATCCTGTATGGCCCCGGCAAGAATCTCTGCCGCCGATGCCGATGTCTCATCCACAAGCACCACAAGATTCCCTTTTGTGAAACGGCCGCCACCCTGTGCAAGATGGTCGTAACGAGGCGATATTCGCCCCTCGGTATATACAACAAGGTTTGTTCGGTCAAGGAACTCGTTGGCAATATTCACGGCCGCCGACAGATAGCCGCCGCCGTTGCCTTGAAGGTCGAGCATGAGAGACTTCATGCCACATCCTTTGAGCGAATCGAGCGCCTCAACAAACTCCTTGTGAGTGGTTGCGCCAAACGATTTTATGCGTATGTATCCCACACTCTTATCCACCATGTATACCGCATCCACGCTCTCGGTGGATATCATTGAGCGCACGATATCAAAAGTGAGCATACGCTCGATACCGGTGCGCTTAACGCTCAACTTCACCTTGGTATCTACGGGGCCGCGAAGGCGCGACATTATATCCTCGCGCTCCATCTTCACACCGGCAATGACGGTATCGTTTACCATCACCACGCGGTCGCCCGCCAATATACCGGCCCTCTCCGACGGGCCTGCCGTGGTTGTGCGTATTACATAGAGCGTGTCATCAACAATATTAAACTGAATACCTATGCCGCCAAAGCTACCCTCCATCTCCTCAAGCAGAGCTTTTGTCTCCTTGGGATCGGTATATGTGGAGTGTGGGTCTAGCTGTTTGAGCATAGCAATTATACCCTCTTCCACCACCTTGGCATCATCCACGCTATCAACATAACAACGGTTTATGATATTGCCCGCAGTGAGCAATTTGTAAAGCGAAGCGGGCATGCTCTCTTGCGCGGCAACAGATAACGCAAGCAGGGCTGTAAACATCAGTGATAATATCTTTTTCATAGTTCTGTTTTATGGTAATAAATCTTTAACATCCTTTCCGTATGCCATAAGTTCGCGCACAAGGCTGCTGCTTATTGCGGCATTCTCGGGCGAGCTCATGAGTATTACGGTTTCAATACCGCCCATGCGCATATTAACATCGGCAAGGTCGCGTTCATACTCAAAATCCTTAACGCTGCGCACTCCACGCAACAGCGCAGTGGCACCTATGCTGCGGGCATAATCCATGGTGAGCCCGCTATAAACAGCCACCTGCACACGAGGCTCGTCGGCATATACTTTTTCTATTGCTTTTCGGCGCTCGGCAGTATCTGCGGCACCCTCCTTGCCCATATTGCAACCTATGGCCACCACCACCTTGTCGAAGATGGCAAGCGCACGCTGCACAATAGCATGGTGCCCGCGTGTATATGGATTAAAACTCCCTGCAAACAGTGCTGTTTTCATTATTTTTCGTCTGTTTTATCCTCCTCTACCACGAGGTTGTCAATAATAAAGTTCTGACGCTCCATGGTATTCTTGCCCATGTAGTAACAGAGCAACTCGTCCACCTTGTCGTCTTTGTGCATGGATACGCGCTCCAAACGCATATCGGGGCCTATGAAATTGCGGAACTCGTCGGGCGAAATCTCACCAAGTCCCTTAAAGCGGGTAATCTCGGGATTGGGCGACAGTTTCTCTATGGCGGCGATACGCTCCTCCTCGGAGTAACAGTAGATAGTTTCGTAATCGCCCTTGTGCCGGTCGGCCTCCTCGGCACCCTTCTTGCCACGCGGCAGCTTGCGTTTATTGCGCACACGGAACAGCGGTGTCTGCAATATATATACATGCCCCTTCTTTATAAGCTCGGGGAAGAATTGCAGGAAGAAGGTTATCATAAGCAGACGTATGTGCATACCATCGACATCGGCATCGGTTGCCACAATCACCTTGTTGTAACGCAACCCCTCCAATCCGTCTTCTATGTTCAAGGCCGCCTGCAACAGATTGAACTCCTCGTTCTGATATACCACTGCACGGCTGAGGCCGAAACAGTTAAGCGGTTTACCACGCAGGCTGAACACCGCCTGCGTGTTGGCATCGCGGCTCTTGGTGATGGAGCCGCTGGCAGAATCGCCCTCGGTAATGAAGATACAGCTCTCGTCAATGCGATCGCCCTTGGCATCGTTGTAGTGTATGCGGCAATCGCGCAGCTTGCGGTTGTGCATATTCACCTTTTTGGCCTTCTCGCGCACCTGCTTGGTAAGGCCTGCAAGTTCCTTGCGCTCTTTCTCCGATGCCTGTATCTTCACAAGCATCACATCGCTGATGTCGGGGTTCTTGTGCAGAAAGTTATCGAGTTCCTCTTTCACAAAATCGCCAATAAACTTCTTCACACTCATGCTGCCCTCCTCGGGAGCTATGGTTGTGGAGCCCAGACGCACTTTTGTCTGGCTCTCGAACACAGGCTCCTGTATATTGATGGCAATGGCAGCCACTATACCGTTACGAATATCGCAATACTCAAAATTCTTGGCCGAGAAGAAGTCGTGTATTGTAGATGCCACCATCTCCTTGAATGCACTCTGGTGTGTACCACCCTGCGAGGTGTGCTGGCCGTTTACAAAGGAGTAATACTCCTCGCCATACTGCTGTGCATGGGTGAAGGCTATCTCTATATCCTCGCCTTTAAGGTGTATTATGGGATAGAGGCTTTCGGCCGTCATGCTGTCGGTAAGGAGGTCGGCAAGACCGTTGCGCGACAATATGCGCTTGCCGTTGAACATAATGGCAAGGCCGGTATTCAGATATGTGTAGTTGCGCAGCAGTGTCTCTATGAAGGCAGGGCGATATTCGTAGTTGCGAAAGAGCTTTGCATCGGGAGTGAAAGCAACGTATGTACCATTCTCGTCGGTGGTTTTCTCGGTGCTGTCGCTTATGAGGTTACCGGCCTCGAATACAGCCGTGCGCACCACACCGTCGCGGTAGCTGCGCACCTCAAAACGAGTGCTCAACGCATTTACAGCCTTCAAACCCACGCCGTTAAGACCAACCGACTTTTTGAATGCCTTGCTATCGTACTTGGCACCGGTATTGAGCTTGCTCACTGCATCAATCATCTTGCCCTGCGGTATTCCACGACCATAGTCGCGCACCACCACCGAGTGGTTATCCTCTATATCAATCTCTATGCGCTTGCCTGCGCCCATCTTGAACTCGTCGATACAGTTATCCACCACCTCTTTCAGCAGCACATACACACCATCGTCGCTCTGCGATCCGTCGCCCAACTTACCGATATACATACCCGGGCGGGTGCGTATATGCTCCATGTCGCTCAAGTGGCGTATATTGTCCTCGGTATATTCGGCCTGTTCCACAGGCGCACCATCACCAAAAATAAGCTCTTTATCTTCGCTCATACTTACAAAATCTTCTTATATGCTCTGCGACGCTTGTGTTGCTCCTTCTCGAAGCTATCCCACTGCGCCTGTACCTTATTATTTGTTTCAAGCTCGGGGTTTGTCTCCACATCCTCGAAGCCCATAGATATATATCGCGGCATGAGGTCGTTGAAAATCATGGCCATCACACCCTTGCTCTGATACTCGGGCTTTATTGCCACAAGCAGGAAATCCAAACGCTTGGGACGCTTGAAGAAGAGCGCCTTGAGCAGATGAAACCAGCCAAATGGGAACATCTTGCCCTTTGCCTTTTGCAAAGCCTCGGAAAGCGACACAATGCTCACTGCAATAGCCACAAGATTGTCGTTTTCATCAACCACAAGAGAAATAAGGCGCAAATCCACCACCGGCAGATACTGCTTAATAAGCTGCTCAATCTGCTTCTCGCTCAATGGCGAAACACCATACAAGGGAGCGTAGCACTCGTTTACAAGCTCAAAAAGAGCCTTGCCATAACGCTTGGCAAGCTCATTGCGCGACTTGCACTGCACCACGCGCAGATTATACCTCTTTGCCACTATTGCCGACAGGCGCTCCGCCTTTTCCCAATTCTTTTCAGGCACCTTTATAAGGAACTCCACCCAATCGGCATCCTTCTCATAGCCAAGCGCCTCCAAATGCTCCTTGTAATAGGGATAGTTATAAATAGCAGCCATAGTGCCCAGGCGGTCGAAGCCCTCAATGAGCAAGCCCTCGGGGTCGAGATCGGTGAAGCCCAGCGGCCCATGCAACTCTTTCATGCCATGCTCGCGCGCCCACTGCTCCACGGCAGCAATAAGGGCAGCCGACACCTCGCGGTCGTCTATAAAATCAATCCAGCCAAAGCGTGCAGCCTTTTGCCCCCATTTTTCGTTGGCACGATGGTTTATTATTGCAGCCACGCGCCCCACAATATTGCCATCGCGCATGGCAAGGAAATAGTCGGCATCGCAAAACTCAAATGCCGCATTGCGGTCCTTGCGCAGGGTGTTCATAGTGTCCTCGTAGAGGTCGGGCACCGAATATGGATTATTCTTATATAATTCGTAGTTGAAACGCACAAAGCGTTTCAACATACTATTGGTTTCCACTTTTACTATTTCTACCGACATTGCAGTATCCTTAATATAATAATGTGTAAATATACTCTTTAATTTGCAATCTCGCAAATTTATAAAGAATATCATAATTTTGAAAAAGGTTAAAAGTTTACTTGCTGTGGGTAATGTGTCTTGCTATAAAGTTGTCGGTGCTAATTATCGGGCATTCTCTCAATCTTATTGATATTTTTTCGTAAAACAAAGAACTCTGCGCATATGGTCGCTTTTTTTACGGAAAACGTAG
>CALGJF010000065.1 GCA_937914945.1 uncultured Bacteroidales bacterium
GCTGAGGTGTGCGGATACCTGCAACAACGTCCTCACCCTGTGCATTGATAAGATACTCTCCGTTGAAGAGGTTCTCACCTGTTGCAGCGTCGCGTGAGAAGCAAACACCGGTAGCCGATGTGTCGCCCATGTTACCGAATACCATTGCCTGAACCGATACGGCTGTTCCCCACTCATCAGGAATTTTCTCCATGCGACGATAAAGGATGGCGCGCTCGTTGTTCCAAGACTCAAACACAGCGCACACAGCACCCCAAAGCTGCTCGTAAGCATCGGTGGGGAAGTCTTTGCCTGTCTGTGCCTTTACGGCAGCCTTGAACTTCTTAACAAGCTCCTGCAAAGCCTCTACGCTGAGGTCTTTGTCGAGAACAACGCCTTGCTCCTCTTTCACCTTCTCGATGATAGCCTCAAACGGGTCGATTTCCTCTTTGCTTGTGGGTTTCATACCAAGAACAACGTCGCCGTACATCTGCACGAAACGACGGTAAGAGTCCCATGCAAATTTGGGATTACCTGTTTTTGCTGCAAGACCCTCAACTACGATGTCGTTAAGACCAAGGTTGAGGATTGTGTCCATCATACCGGGCATTGATGCACGGGCACCTGAACGTACAGAAACCAACAAGGGGTTTGCGGGGTCGCCGAATGTCGAGTTCATCAAAGTCTCGATGTTCTTTACTGCGGCCTGAACCTCTGCTTTCAGAAGCTCAATAACCTGCTCTCTACCAAGTTTGTAGTACTCGTTACAAACGTCGGTTGTAATGGTAAATCCGGGAGGAACGGGAATGCCGATAAGGTTCATTTCTGCCAAGTTGGCACCTTTACCTCCTAACAAATTTCTCATTGACGCATTACCTTCAGCAAGACCATTACCAAAGGTGTAGACTCTTTTGTCTGCCATAAATTTTTTGAGTTTATTGTTTGTTGATAAATAAAAATATGTAACTGATTCACTCTTTTGCAGGAAAGGGCTTTTGTAGCCACAGTCCTAACTAATTTGCAAATATAAGAAAAATGTTTGTAATGCGAAATTTATAGCCTAAAATATCACTGACAATATTAAAATTTTAAGTTATTGTGTTAAAAATGCCGATAATCGGGAAAATAGATGTAATTTTGCCGATAGTGAGAAATATGCAATAAATAAAATGGCAAGAAAGAAAAAGGAGCTCCCTCTGTTGGAGCAGATTGAGATAACCGGTGTAGCTGCCGAGGGTAAGGCGCTTGCCCGTGTGGATGATTTGGTGGTGTTTGTTCCCTTTGTGGTACCCGGTGATGTGGTCGATTTACAAGTGAGGCGTAAAAAGCATAGTTATGCCGAGGCCGAGGCGGTTAAATTCCATCGTTACTCGCCCGAGCGTGCCACACCATTCTGTAAGCACTATGGCGTGTGTGGCGGCTGCAAATGGCAGTGCTTGGCATACGAACATCAGCTCAAGTATAAGCAGCAGCAAGTGGTAGATGCTCTCACCCGCATAGGCAAGGTGGAACTGCCCGATGTAATGCCTATTTTGGGCTCTGAAAAAACTTGTGCCTATCGCAATAAATTGGAATTTACATTCAGCAACAAACGATGGCTCACTTGGGAGGAGGTGGCACAAGGGGTATCGTATGACAATATGGATGCACTTGGCTTTCACATACCGGGAGCATTTGATAAGGTACTCGATATCGAGGAGTGTGCTCTTATGCATCCTCTTAACAACCGCTTGCGTAATGCTATAAGGGATTTTGCACATAGCGAGGGGGTGCCTTTCTTTGATTTGCGCACCCAGACAGGTGTGTTGCGCAATATTATGATAAGAACATCCACCACAGGCGAAGTTATGTTGCTTGTGCAGGCAAGGGTTACTGCCGATGAGGAGATGGAGCAACTGAAAAAGGTGCTTGGTTTCATAGCAGACTCCTTCCCCGAGGTAACCTCGTTGCTCTATGTGATAAACAATAAGTGCAACGATACATTCGGCGATTTGGAGGTGCATACCTTCAAAGGTACCGATGTGATATTTGAGGAGATGGAGGGGCTGCGCTTCAAAGTGGGCCCGAAGTCTTTTTATCAAACCAATAGCGAGCAGGCATATAATTTATATAAAGTAGCGCGCGATTTTGCTGCGCTCACAGGCGAGGAGGTTGTTTACGACCTTTACACCGGCACGGGTACCATTGCCAATTTTGTAGCGGCGAAGGCCAAAAAAGTTGTCGGCATAGAGTATGTTGAGGATGCCATAATAGATGCCCGTGTGAATGCGGAACTGAATGGTTTTAACAATCTCACATTCTTTGCCGGGGATATGAAAGATATTCTAACTCGCGATTTCATCAGCGAGCATGGTCGCCCCGATGTGATAATAACCGACCCTCCCCGCGCAGGTATGCATAACGATGTTATCGATACGATTTTGTTCGCAGCGCCCCGCCGCATAGTATATGTGAGTTGCAACCCAGCTACGCAGGCACGCGACCTCTCGTTGCTCGACCGTGATTACAGGGTAACAGCAGTGCAACCGGTGGATATGTTCCCGCATACCCATCATGTGGAGAACGTGGTGCTTCTTGAAAGAAGATAAATGTAAATAAAATTCAAATCCTATGCGTAAAAATATAAAGAGCTTGCTCACATTCAATGTTACAGCCGATGTGCAGCTCATTGCTTTTATAATGGAGAAGATGCACGGCATAAGCCGTAATCGTGCAAAGGCGCTTATAACCAATCGTGTAGTGCTGGTGGATAATAAAATAACCACTCACCCGCTCACCGAGCTTAAACCCGGGCAGGTGGTGCAGCTCGACCGTTCAAAGCATAAGATGTCATTTCGCAGCAATAATCTCGAAATAGTATACGAAGATCCTTATCTGCTTGTGATAGATAAGCGCGCCGGCTTGCTCTCAATGAGCAACAATCCCCGCCAGGAGACCGTGCAGACCGTGCTCAACCGATATCTTGAAAAGGGCGGCGGGCGCAACACGTCGCACATTGTCCATCGCCTCGACCGCGATACTTCGGGGCTTATGGTATATGCCAAGGATATAAAAACACAGCAGAATCTTGTCGAGGGGTGGCAACAACTTGTAACCGACCGCCGATACGTGGCGCTTGTAGAGGGTATTCTCGATGATAAACAGGGTAAAATAGAGTCGTGGCTCACAGAGGATAAGCGCTTTGTTACCCATTCAAGCCCGGTGGATAATGGTGGTAAGTTCGCAGTAACATATTATAATGTATTGCAAGAGGGTGGCGGCTATTCGTTGGTGGAATGTGAGCTGATGACAGGACGTAAAAACCAGATTCGCGTACACATGGCCGACCTCGGTCATCCCGTAGTGGGCGATCACAAGTATGGCAGCACCGACGATTCCATTCGTCGCCTCGGTTTGCATGCCTATGTACTCTGTTTCCGCCATCCCGTAACCGGCAAATTGTTGCGTTTTGAAACTCCTATTCCTGTATGTTTTGAAAAATGCTTGAATGGTAAGTAGCCGATGTAAATATTTGTTGCTGGTAGCTGTATGGTTGCAACCCCTCTTTTTGCTTGCAGCCGTTGAAGGTATGCCTTGTGATACGATGTTCGTATTCAAGAAGATGCCTGCCGATACCGTGGTTGTGAAAAAGGATGCTAAAAAGAGTGTGGCAAAGAAAAAGGTAGCGACAAAGAAAAAGGCTGCAAAGAAACCGGGAGTGGATTCTGTGAAATTTGCTCATGTGCGCTATTCGCTTGGCGACCGCGTGATTATGCATGGCGATTCGGGAGCCGATGTGAAGAAACTTGCCGAGATTATGGTTAAGCATCTGTATATGGAGGAGTCGGCAGTCATATATACCAAAGGCGGTACGGTATTGTACGACGGTGAATTGGTCCGGGCCGTCAAGCTTTTTCAAAAAGTCTCGGGTCTATATGAAGATGGCATGGTGGGTGAGACAACAATAAAAGCCTTGCGTAAGATTCATCGCTGGCGCAGAACATCGAAATAACAGAAAAGCAAACAGGTCGGGCATGCCCGACCTGTTTGCTTTTCTGTTA
>CALGJF010000066.1 GCA_937914945.1 uncultured Bacteroidales bacterium
CCCTCGCTTTGTGTATATATAAATAAGAGGTTCTACAAATCCTTACTTTCTCCCTCGACATAGTGTTTGCGCACAATCTCCTTGCCATCATACACTACATAGGCAAAGCATCCTATCCAATCGCCAAGGAATATGCAACGCGACTCCTCGCCAAGCGGCAAATCTTCGTCGATATGCCTGTGCCCGAATATAAAGCAATCCACGGAGGGGTGTGTTTTGAGATAATCGTTGGCATACTGCACGCAGAATTCGTTTTCGGCACCCAAGAACGGAGTATCGCCCTTTACCTTATGCTTTATCATGCTGTGGCGTGCCCAAGCGTGCCCCATCCACAGTGCCCACCGGGGATGAATCATCGAGAAGCAGCGTTGCAAGAAACGGCTGTGGAATATTTTGCGCAGCAGCAAGAACCAGCGGTCTTTTGAGAATTCATCGCCATGAGCAAGGAAGAACTCCTTGCCATACAGCTCCACAAGGCATGGCTCGCGGTGCAGGGTAACCCCGCACTCCTTTTCAAAGTAATCGAGGCACCAAAGGTCGTGGTTGCCTGTAAACATGTGTACCTCAACTCCCTTGTCGGTGAGCTCGGCCACCTTGCCCAAGAAACGTGTAAATCCTTTGGGAACAGCATATTTATACTCGTACCAAAAATCGAACATATCGCCAAGCATATACACCGCCCCGGCATCGTTCTTTATCTTATCGAGGAACGATACCAGGCGACGCTCATGGGTGCGGCTATGCTCTATTGCCCAAGAACCAAGATGGGCATCGGAGAGGAAATATATCTTTTTCATAGGCTGACGAGTGCTTATACTATTATCACAAAAGACCGAGTTCCAATTTAGCCTCCTCGGTCATGAGGTCTTGCGACCACTCGGGTTCAAAGACTAGTTGCAGATTAACCGCACCTATCCCCTCTATCGACTCAACCTTTTGACGCACATCCTCAAGCATAAAATCGGCCGCAGGACAGTTGGGCGCAGTCAAGGTCATATCAATATCCACCGAGTTGTCCTCATTTACCTCTATACGATATATGAGTCCAAGATCGTAAATATTTACAGGAATCTCGGGGTCGTATACCGTCTTTATCATCTCAACGATTTTCTCTTCCAACTCAATTTTTTGCATATCATTTTACATTTACATGCGACCCGTGTCGCTATAACTGAAATAATCCTTTATGGCAAATATCACATGGTCTATAAAGCGAATGTTCATGAGCTTGCAGGCTGCGCCCACACTCATAGTAACCTCGTCATCGGCACGGCTGGGGCGCGCGTTGCCCGATGGGTGATTATGACAAAGAGCAATACCCGTGGCTCGTTTCAAGAGTGCCTCGCGTATTATAAGACGAACATCCACTGCCGATGCGGTGAGCCCCCCGCTGCTTATGCGCACATGGTCTATCACACGATTCATGTTATTGAGCAAGAGCACATAAGTCTCTTCTATGTGCAACGAGCACATGATGGGATAGAAATAGTTGTATATATCGGCAGAGCACTTTATACGCGTAGGCTCGTTCTGTTCATCGTCTCGGCGACGTTTCCATAACTCGCAAGCAGCCACTATGGTAACCGCTTTGGCCGGGCCGATACCCTTAAAACGGCAAAGGTCGTCAACAGAGAGTTTGGCGAGTTCGGCAATACTGTCGCCACACGAAGCAAGCACCTTTTTCATAAGTTCCACTGCCGAATCCTCGGCATTACCCGAACCTATGAGAATGGCCAACAGTTCCGATTTGCTTAGCGTGCCCACGCCGTTACGCAATACCTTTTCGCGCGGGCGTTCATCCTCGGGCCACTCCTTGATACTTTGCTTTGCCTTTTTGTCCATCAGCCCCTATTATAAATTTTTGTTAGTTTATCCTTTGTCTCCAACGGCTGCTTAAGCACCATCTTGTACCAAAAAGCCTTCAAAAAGCCCATACCGTAGCCTGTTATCTGCACAGCCGATGCAACCACCGAGAGGGCTGCCACCTTTATGGTATTCCCTTTCACAATAGCATCTGCAAAAATCAATACCGCATAGAGCAATGGCAACAATAACAGCCATGGACAAAATATTGCCGCCACAAGCAGCAAGGCACCCATAACAAGCATGAGCGCAGGCAAAGCATGTACCAACTTCAACGAACCGGGATGCAAAATCTGCAACCATATACGTGCCTGACCAAAGTTATTCACCTGCTTAAAGAAACGGCTAAGATCGATACGGCGTTTGTGATACACAAAAACCTCGCGTATGAGCCCTATACCGAACCCCGCGTTACGTATTCTGATGCTGAGGTCAATATCCTCGCCCATCATATCCTTAAAATCGCCAACCGTTTCATACACTCGCTTTGAAAATCCCATATTGAAGGTACGGGGACAGAACTTCTCCATCACCGCCTTGCCACCCCTGATACCGCCTGTTGTCCAAAAGGATGTCATAGCATGGCTCACCGCCTTCTGCATATCGGAGAAGGAGGCATCGGCCGCATCGGGGCCACCGAAACAATCCAATTTGCTTGCAGCAAGGGCGGTTTCAAGCCTCTCGAAATAGAAGGGAGGCAGAATTACATCGGAATCAAAGAAGAGCAGATAATCGCCATTGGCATGTGCCATGCCATAGTTGCGCGTGTCGCTGCGCCCCGAGTTCTCTTTGTAGTGGTAATGAATAGTAAAAAAAGAACGATAGTGACCAAGCAAATGATCACATCGTTCTTTTGAACCATCCTCTATAATAAGTAACTCAAATGGTTTCACCGTCTGAGCAGCCAGACTATCGAGAAGCTCTTTTACCTCTCCGGGTCTGTTATAAACCGGAACAATTATAGAGTATAACAATTTTCTTTTTTTAAGTTATTAAGCCTTTACACGACCAACGTATGAACCGTCGCGAGTATCAATCTCAACAAGCTCACCCTCGTTGATGAAGAGAGGTACGCGCACCTCGGCACCTGTCTCCAATGTAGCGGGTTTTGTGGTGTTTGTAGCTGTATCACCCTTCAATCCTGGCTCTGTGTATGTAACAGCAAGAACAACCTTTACAGGCATCTCGGCAAAGAGGATTGTATCGGTTGATGCATCGGTAACAACGTCAAGGTTCATACCCTCCTTCATATATGCAACACCGGTAATTTGGTCTGCGGGGATGGGCACCTGCTCGTATGTCTCGTTGTTCATGAAGATGTAGTCGTTACCCTCCTGATAGAGATATTGATATTGGCGACGCTCTACGCGAACATCCTCCAATTTCTCACCGATATTGAAACGACGCTCCAACACGTAACCGTCAACAACATCCTTCAACTTAGTACGCATGAATGTATTTCCCTTACCGGGCTTTACATGCAAAAAGTCGATGCAAAAATACAACTTGCCATCCATGCGGATAGCGGTACCGATTTTAATGTCTTGTGCATTAATCATAACTATATTCTGTTTTTTGTTAAATAATTCACTAATAAGTTCCCACCAACATATAGCAGCAACCACAAGGTGCAAAGATAGTAAAAAAAACGGGAATTTATACAATTATACCGCAACAGAATTAATAAATAACTATATAGTTATAACCTATACAGATAATTTTTGTTAAATTTAGTATTGAAAGAGGTATAAATAGTTGGCAAATAGGTATATTTGCGAGAATCTTATTCAGCGACAATACAGCGACAATAAAACGAAAAACAGTAAAACATATGAACAAGTATTTGAAATGGGGGATGATAGCCGTGCTTGCTATTGCACTTGGAATTTTTGGATTTTACCAACTGACACCCCACGAGAACGAAGAGTTAAGTGCGGCAGACGCTGCACCAAAGCGTGCCACGCGCAAAGTATTGAATGTGAATGCCAAAATAATAAAGCCTCATCTGCTTACCGATGAGATACCCATAATAGGACAGCTTGTTCCCGACGAGGAGGTGGAGCTATCGTTCGAAACATCGGGAAAGATTACCGAAATTTATTTTACCGAAGGCAGCTATGTGAGAAAAGGCGAGTTGCTTGCTAAAGTCAACGACAGCCACTTGCAGGCGCAGCTCAATCGTTTGGAGGCACAAATACCCCTTGCCGAGGACCGAGTTTATCGCCAGAACGCCCTGTTGCAGCGCGATGCTGTGAGCAAGGAGGCGTATGAGCAGGTAAAGACCGACCTTGCAACCCTTAATGCCGACATAGAAAAAGTAAAGGCCGAGATTAGAATGACCGAGTTGCGCGCACCATTCGACGGCACCATCGGATTACGTCAGGTGAGCGTGGGTGCATACACATCACCCAACACCGTGGTTGCAAAACTAACCAACCTAACCCCTATAAAAATAGAATTTTCAGTTCCCGAGCGTTATGCCACTGACATAAAAAAGGGAACAAACCTTGAATTCAAAGTAGATGGCAAGATGGAGCCATACACCGCAAAGGTATATGCAACAGAGTCGAGCCTCGACAGCGACACACACACCCTTAAAGTGCGCGCAATATACCCCAATGAGAATGGAGAACTCATGTCGGGACGATATGCCGATATACGTCTGAAACAAAAAGAGATACACGATGCAATAGCCATACCGTCCGAAGCCATTGTACCCGAAATGGGAATAAACAAGGTATTTGTCTATCGCAACGGAAAGGCCGAGCCCGTAACCGTAACAATAGGAATACGCACCGATGCCGAAGTACAGATTACGGCAGGGCTTGAAATTGGCGATACAATTCTGACAACGGGCACCTTGCAGTTGCGCAAAGGCTCGCTTGTAAAGATTGACAACATTGATTAACACTCAAACCACCGCCTTATGAATATTTCGGAACTGAGTATCCGCAGACCGGTACTTGCAACGGTACTCACCATTATAATACTACTGTTTGGTTTTATAGGATATTACACCCTTGGTGTACGCGAATACCCCTCGGTAGATAACCCAATCATTTCGGTATCATGCAGCTACGCAGGCGCCAATGCCGATGTTATCGAGAACCAGATTACCGAGCCGCTTGAACAGAACATCAACGGAATCCCGGGCATACGCTCCCTTTCAAGTGTGAGCCAGCAGGGTTCATCGCGCATAACCGTGGAATTTGAGCTATCGGTGGACTTGGAAACTGCGGCAAACGACGTGCGCGACAAGGTGTCGCGTGCCCAGCGATTCCTGCCGCGCGACTGCGACCCCCCAACCGTTTCAAAGGCCGATGCCGACGCAATGCCCATACTTATGGTGGCAATACAGAGCGAAAACCGTTCTCTGCTTGAATTGAGCGAGATTGCCGACCTCACCGTAAAGGAGCAACTGCAAACCATTGCTAACGTGAGCAGCGTGGGAATATGGGGCGAGAAGCGCTATTCAATGCGCATATGGCTCGACCCCGTGAAGATGGCCGCATTCGGCATCACCCCGATAGATGTAAAGAATGCCATTACCAACGAGAACGTGGAACTGCCGTCGGGCAGCATCGAGGGAAACACCATGGAGCTCACTCTGCGAACCATGGGACAGATGCACACCGCAAAGGAGTTCAACAACGTAATTCTTAAAGAGCAGAACGGCAACATTGTGCGTGTGAGCGACATCGGATATGCCGAGCTGGGGCCTGCCGACATAAAAAGCTACATGAAGATGAACGGCGTTCCCATGGTGGGTGTGGCGGTTATTCCACAGCCGGGAGCAAACCACATAGAGATAGCCAACGCCGTATATGAACGCATGGAGGCTATGAAAAAAGACCTTCCCGATGATGTAAAATATTCATACGGTTTCGACAACACCAAGTTCATACGTGCATCCATCGACGAGGTAAAAAGCACCGTTTACGAGGCGTTTGTACTTGTAATCATTATCATTTTCCTATTCCTGCGCGATTGGCGCGTAACACTCATCCCCTGTATTGTAATCCCGGTTTCGCTCATTGGAGCCTTCTTTGTAATGTATGTGGCAGGATTCTCCATAAACGTACTAACCATGCTTGCAGTGGTGCTCTCTGTGGGCCTTGTGGTCGATGATGCCATTGTGATGACAGAGAACATATACATAAGGATTGAGCAAGGCATGCGCCCGTTCAAGGCGGGTATCGAAGGGTCCAAGGAGATTTTCTTTGCCGTAATATCTACCACCATAACACTTGTAGCGGTATTCCTACCCATTGTGTTCATGGAGGGTACAAGTGGTCGTCTGTTCCGCGAGTTCAGCTTCGTGGTAGCCGGCTCCGTTATCATATCGTCATTTGCCGCCCTTACATTCACACCCATGCTCGCGACAAAGATTCTTAAAAGAAGAAAGGAGCAGAATTGGTTCTACAAGAAAACCGAGCCGTTCTTTGTGGGTTTGAATAACATATATGAGAAATCGCTCGGATGGTTCTTGAAGAAGCGCGTATGGGCCATCCCCGCCACTGTGGCAATGTTCATAATCATAGCCATACTATGGAACAACATCCCTGCCGAGATGGCTCCGCTGGAGGACCGCTCGCAAATAACCATAAACACACGCGGAGCCGAGGGTGTGAGCTACGAATATATGCGCGACTATACCGAAGACATCAACCAGCTTGTAGACTCCATAGTTCCCGATGCAGAATCGGTTACAGCGCGCGTATCAAGCGGTAGCGGTAACATACGCATCACATTAAAGGATATCAGAGAGCGCGACTATTCACAGATGGATGTGGCAGCCAAGTTGTCAAAGGCTGTAAGCACAAAAACCAAGGCGCGCGCCTTCGTGCAGCAGCAATCCTCGTTTGGCGGCCGCCGAGGCAGCATGCCCGTGCAGTATGTACTGCAAGCCGTGAGCATTGAAAAACTGCAAGAGGTATTACCCGGATTCCTTAGTCGCGTACACGAGAGCCCCATATTCCAAATGGCCGATGTGGATTTGAAATTCAGCAGCCCGGAGGTGCGCGTAAACATCAATCGCGACAAGGCCGGCAGCATGGGAACCAGCGTGCGCGATGTGGCACAGACCTTGCAATACGGCCTAAGCGGCCAGCGCATGGGATATTTCTACATGAACGGCAAGCAATATGAGATTATCGGGCAGATAAACCGCCAACAGCGCAACACACCATCGGGTATCAAATCATTATACATACGCAGTACAAATGGCGAAATGATACAGTTCGACAACCTTGTGGAGTTTGTGGAATCGGTGGCACCTCCCAAACTATACCACTACAACCGTTTTATTTCGGCCACCATTTCGTGCGGCCTTGCCGACGGCAAGACCATCGGCGAAGGCCTTGAGGAGATGGACAAGATTGCCGACGAACTGCTCGACGACACATTCCGCACCGCACTGTCGGGCGACTCAAAAGAGTATCGCGAGAGCTCGTCAAGCCTTATGTTTGCATTCATACTCGCACTTGTGCTCATCTATCTTATCCTGGCTGCGCAGTTCGAAAGTTTCAAAGACCCGCTGATTATAATGCTCACCGTGCCGCTTGCAATTGCCGGTGCGCTCATATTCATGTATTATTCCGATATTACCATGAACATCTTCAGCCAGATTGGAATAATCATGCTCATCGGTCTTGTAGCCAAGAACGGTATTCTCATAGTAGAGTTCGCCAATCAGAAACAGGAGGCAGGCGAAGATAAGATGAGCGCAATAAAAAGTGCATCGTTGCAACGCTTGCGCCCCATTCTCATGACCAGCGTATCTACCATTCTGGGCCTTCTGCCATTGATGTTTGCCAGCGGCGAGGGAGCCAACCAACGCATTGCCATGGGAACAGCCGTTGTGGGCGGTATGCTTGTATCCACACTGCTCACCATGTTTATAGTACCTGCTATATACAGCTATATTTCAACAGAAAGGGAAAAAGAGGAAGAACTATGAAAAAGATAATACTTACACTATGCGCCTGCGCCACACTTGCAACAGCGCAAGCACAAGTTATATCACTCAAAGAGTGCTTGGAGAGAGGGCTCGAAAAGAACTACTCCATAAGAATAACAAGGGGACAGGAAGAGATAAGCCGCAACAACGCCACACTTGCCAATGCGGGTTATCTGCCCACGATAGACCTTAACGGCGGTTACAAACTCAGCAACAGCAGCAGCGATTCCAAACCGGCCGACGGCGAAACGGTGAGACAACGCAACACGCTCGACCACTCGGCAAATGCGGGGATTGGGCTCAATTGGACCATATTCGATGGGTTCAATATAAGCACCACATACAAGCAACTGAAAGAGCTTGAACGCATGGGGCAGACAAACACACGCATAGCGATTGAGGATTTCATAGCCACACTTGCATCGGAATATTACAATTTCATACAGCAACGCATACGCTTGAAGAACTATTTCTACGCTGTAAAGCTATCCAAAGAACGCCTGCGCATAGTGGAGGAGCGCTACCACATTGGCAGCTTTTCGCGCCTCGACTACCAACAAGCAAAAGTGGACTTTAATGCCGACAGCGCACAATACCTGAAACAGCAGGAAGTAGTAATAACCTCGCGCATTGCACTTAACGAACTTATGGCCGAGGAGCAGGTATATACCCCCCTTATAACATTGGACAGCACTATAACAGCCGACATGACACTCAACTTTACCGACTTGTGGAACAACACCCTTGCCAACAATGCCGAACTATTGAAAGCCGACCAAAACAGCAACCTTGCCAAGCTCGACTACAAGAAGGTACTCTCGCGCAACTACCCTTATCTGAAACTCAATGCGGGGTACGACTATGGCTATAATAAATACGAACAGAGCAGCTATCGCACCCGCAACAGCTGGGGTTGGAACGGCGGTGTGAGCATAGGCATGAATTTGTGGAACGGCAACCGTCGCCGCGAAAAGCGCAACGCCAAGATTGAGATTGCAAATGCACAACTGCAACACCAACAGTTGGAGCTCGCACTTAAAGCCGACCTCGGCAACCTGTGGCAAGCATACCAAAAGAATATTGAACTGCTTAATTTGGAGGAGCAGAACCTTATATCGGCACGCGAAAATCACGAAATCGCCACCGAGCGTTACATGCTTGGCGACCTCTCGGGCTTTGAAATGCGCGAGGCACAGCAAAGCCTTCTCGATGCCGAGGAGCGCCTGCTCACAGCCCAATACAACACAAAAATATGCGAAATATCGCTTTTACAGATAAGCGGAAGAATTACAAAATTTTTGGAGTAGCACAAAAAACGCATAAAACCGCATTATTTTTGCATATATATGCCCGTTTGAATTAATTTCAAGGAAAAACAGCATATATATGCAAAAATTTCATACTATAACGAAAAGTTGTTACAAAAAAATTTCTTCATTTAATAAATGTTTGCGACCTTTGTAGAAATTATAACAAAACAACTAAAACAAACAATTAAAAAACCACATAATGGCTAACGACAAAAAGACACAGAATTTAGACCAAGTGATTGTGCGTTTCTCGGGAGATTCGGGAGACGGCATGCAGTTGGCCGGTAACATTTTTTCAACAATCTCTGCCACAGTGGGGAATGATATATGCACATTCCCCGACTACCCAGCCGACATACGCGCCCCGCAAGGTGTGCTCACCGGTGTATCGGGTTTTCAGGTACACATCGGAGCCGATAAGGTTCTTACCCCCGGAGACAAGTGCGATATCCTGGTTGCAATGAACCCCGCTGCGCTAAAAACACAGCACAAATATTGCAAGCCCACAGGTGCGATAATAATAGACACAGACTCGTTCACCGAGAAGGACCTGTTAAAGGCCGAGTTCAAAACCGATAACCCCATTCAGGAGTTGGGAATCACATGCGAGGTTGTCCCCTGCCCCATTACATCCATGTGCCAGGAGACGCTTAAAGATAGCGGGCTCGACAACAAGAGCATCGTGCGTTGCAAAAATATGCTCGCGCTTGGACTTGTGTGCTGGCTGTTCGACCGCAACCTGTCGCTTGCCGAGAATATGCTACGCACAAAATTTGCAAAAAAGCCAGAGATAGCCGAGGCTAATATAAAAGTATTGCATGCAGGCTATAATATGGGACACAATACCCACGCCTCAATCTCGCACACATATAGCATTGAGAGCAACGGCGAGAAGGCGAAAGGCAAATACATGGATATAAACGGTAACAAAGCCACCGCATACGGCCTCATCGCTGCTGCCGAAAAAGCCGGCATGAGACTGTTCCTTGGCTCATACCCCATCACCCCCGCAACAGACATCTTGCACGAACTTGCAAAGCACAAATCGCTTGGCGTAGTAACCATGCAGGCCGAGGATGAGATTGCCGGTTGCGCATCGGCTGTGGGTGCGGCATACGCAGGAGCACTTGCCTGCACAAGCACCAGCGGCCCCGGTATATGCCTTAAAAGCGAGGCCATAAACCTTGCTGTAATCACCGAATTGCCCCTTGTAATCATAGACGTGCAGCGTGGCGGCCCATCAACCGGCCTCCCCACAAAATCGGAGCAGACCGACCTGTTACAAGCCCTCTACGGCCGTAACGGTGAGAGCCCTATCCCTGTGATAGCAGCAAGCTCACCCACAAACTGCTTCGACGCGGCATACAATGCCTGCAAGATAGCCGTAGAGCACATGACACCCGTAATTCTGCTCACCGACGCATTCATAGCAAACGGCTCGGCAGCATGGAAACTGCCTAACATTGCCGACTATCCCGCTATTGTACCACCCTACGTTACCCCCGATATGCGCGAAGGCTGGAGCCCATACAAACGCAACCCCGAGAACGATGTACGCTATTGGGCCGTACCGGGCACAGAAGGGTTTACACACCGCATAGGCGGCCTTGAAAAGAGCGCTGCCACGGGAGCAATATCAAACGACCCCGAAAACCACCACAACATGGTGGCCAAGCGTGCCGACAAGGTTGCCAAGATTGCAAACTACATTCCGCAACTGCAAGTGGAGGGCGATGCTGATGCCGACCTACTGATTGTGGGATTCGGCGGTACATACGGCCACTTGTGCGAGGCTATGCAGGCCATGAACAAGAGCGGCAAGCGCGTGGCACTCGCCCACTTCAACTACATCAACCCGCTGCCAAGCAACACGGCCGAGGTTTTCGCCAAATACAAGAAGATTGTTGTTGCCGAACAGAACATGGGACAGTTTGCAGCCTATTTGCGCACAAAATTCGAGGGCATCGCACTGATGCAATACAACGAGGTTAAAGGACAGCCTTTTGCCGTTGCAAACTTGGTTGAGGCATTTACTAAAATTTTGGAGGACTAAAAAATGAGCGAATATACAGTACAAGATTATAAGTTCGGGCAGCCACGCTGGTGCCCGGGTTGTGGCGACCACTCATTCCTTGGTGCACTGCACAAGGCCATGAGCGAGATTGGTATTGCACCACACAATATTGCGGTAATTTCGGGTATCGGTTGCTCATCGCGCCTGCCCTATTACATGAACACATATGGTTTCCACACCATTCATGGCCGTGCGGCTGCAATAGCCACAGGCGCAAAGGTTGCCAACCCCGACCTCACCATCTGGCAGATTTCGGGCGACGGCGACGGCCTTGCCATTGGAGGAAACCACTTCATTCATGCAGTGCGCCGTAACATCGACCTCAATATGATACTGTTGAACAACCGCATATACGGCCTCACAAAAGGACAATACTCGCCCACCTCGGCAAGAGGCTTTGTGAGCAAATCATCGCCCTATGGAACGGTAGAAGACCCCTTCCGCCCTGCAGAGCTATGCTTCGGTGCCCGCGGTCGTTTCTTCGCACGTTGCGTAGCTACCGATATGAGCGCAGCCGTAGGTTGCTTGAAGGCTGCCGCACAGCACAAAGGCGCATCGGTTGTTGAAGTATTACAGAATTGTGTTATATTCAACAACGGCACACACGACAGCATCTACACCAAAGAGGGGCGCGCTAAGAACGCCATCTACTTGGAGCATGGCAAGCCCATGATTTTTGGCGAGAACCGCGAATATGGCCTTATGCAAGAGGGATTCGGCCTCAAGGTTGTGAAGATTGGAGAGAACGGCATTACCGAGCAAGACATTCTTGTTCACGATGCACACTGCAAGGACACCACCCTGCACCTTAAGCTGGCACTGATGGAAGGCCCCGACTTCCCCATTGCACTCGGCGTTATACGCGATGTTGAGGATGTAACCTACAACGACGCTGTTCATGTTCAGGTGGAAGAGGTCAAAGGACAAAAGAAGTATCACTCATTTACCGAGCTGTTGGAGACTAACGAAACATGGGAGATAAAATAATCGCACATGTATAATCACAATAAAAGAGCTTGCCCCGCGGGGCAAGCTCTTTTATTGTGTGGGGTGGATGGCTATTATCTAACCACCACCTTTATATTATCTATAACATAAATACCGGCAGGCAAGGTAAATATATACGAATCGTCGACAAACGCTTCGGCAATCTTGCGACCTACGATATCATGTACCGCCACCATTGAAGGCGAAGCTACCCTAACAAGAACGCCACCCTCCACGTAGGAAACATCGACCGACTCCCTCTCGTATGTATCCACAATTCCAACAGTGCCAAGCGTGTTATCCATGCCATCTTTCTGGTACACTCGCACCCAATCGAAGAGCGTTTCGTAGGTATGTGTAACATCGGCATTTGCAGCCCATGAGCCATTACCCACACTCTGGTTCAGAATAATGTGGAAATTGTCGTCAAACGGCCACTGCCCTTTACTCAAAGCATCCTGCGACGACGATTTATCATACCGCGCCACCTGCTTACCATCAACATACCAAATGAGAGAACTCTCGTTCCACTCCAAAGAGTATATGTGATAACGGTCTATGGCTGTATATTCATTGTAGCTCGACTTAGGATTGCCTGTATTTCCCAGATTGTATGTCCAATTGCTATGCACGGTGTGCCAAGCACGTTCCTGCGAATCAATAGCCTCCCATATATCAATCTCGCCATCGTTGGGCCAACCACCCGACTGGTCCTCGGGCATCATCCAGAAGGCAGGGAAGTTTCCACTCCATGGGTTGGTCTTTATACGGCCTTCTATGCGACCATAAGTGAAACCGAATTTACCGCTGCTCCAAATACCGCCTGTAATCATAGGTACATTATCTACCGAGGTATCGGGGTTGGGAATGGCACGAGCCACAAGCTTGCCATCCTCTATATAAATAACATCCTCGCTATCACTCAGCCATCTGTTCCAGGTTGCGCTGTAACGTATGCAACGGCTCCACCACTCGTCTGATGGTTGTGTACCATCGGCGGCATTAAACTCGTCGCTGAATACCAAATGCCACTCGCTATCATCATTCTTTATGAATTCGGCAAAAATCTCGATTTCGCCATTTGCATATTCGGCAGGCAGGGTGATAACAGCATCACTTGCAGGGAGAACCTCTTCACTCCACTGTTTGTTGCCATTTACATATTGCTCTCCTTTCAGATTATATCCGTGGCGCACAATAACCTCCTGCGCCTCATAACCGGGAGCACCGGGCATAAGCTGGAATTCTATCGGCGAGAATGGTGCAACCGTCATAGGCAATGCGGTGTTGTTGGCACCAATGATACCACCATTCAGGGTATTAAGATCCAAAGAGCAAGTGCCTTTGATTATATTAATGAGGAAATCCATAACCGCACCACCGTTGGCAACTATATCGGCCGAGCCGGCAGGCGATATGTTATTCACATCGGCCTTCAAACGCGCACGATATACACCTGCGGGGATATTGGCGGGCAGTGTATATAAAGGCAACTCCTTGCCGGGAGCCACAACAGCATTGCCCTTGCTATCCTTTCCATTGTAATATGTAAAGGATAGCAACTCGCTCGAATTTGCCGGCAGACCATCGCTATTTAGTAGAGCAGTAAACTGCCCGTCGTTGTTCCAATCTATATACAAATAGTAATGCAGACCATCGCGGTTATCGTTCATGGATAGCGAGAACGATTGGGGCGACAAGAAGGATAAAGGACTTTCGGTAAAGTTCTTATATACCTCATTACCCTCTATTGCCATGGTATAGTCGTCGAGCCCCACAGCAAGCGCAAGTACCCCGTTGTAACCATCGGCTGTTGTTGTCTCTTCATCAAAGGATAGTGCATACCCCTCGCCCTCAACCTCGGCAGGAGCTTGCACAAAGATAGCCTCAATCTCCACATCACCATCCACACATTCGGCAGGAATAGTAACTACGCCATCCTTGCACATATACGCAGGAATAGTATACTCATAGTGCTGTTTTACGCCAAATTTCTCGGGCTCGCCTGCAAGATTATGTCCATGGCGAACATTTATTATATCGAGAACATATCCATCGGCAGCCACGGCCTTCAAATGGAGAGGCTCGCCAAAAGGCACGGTGGCCGGCAATGCCGAGCCATCGGCGGCAAGAAGCGTACCATTTTCAACTATTGCCGAAAGGGCCCCATCGGCCGAGTGAACATTTATGCACACATCGCATATTGCACCACCATTCTTAATTATTCCGTTACCATCCTCGGGCCTGCCCGCAGGGTCAATAGAGGCCCAATCGACCTTGTATCGCATCATATAATAGCCGTTGGCAAGGTCTGCCGGCAGAGTGAACGAAGGAGGATTGAGCACATTGGCATTTGATACCGATGCACCCGTGCTGTTATATCCTTTGCCACTGTTCACAACAGGCTCGGCATAAGAGAATGCCATAATATCGCTGCCCAATGGCACGGAGCCATCACTGTTCAGTTCGGCCTCAAAAGAACCATCCTGCCCGCGGTCGATATAGACAAAACCATTCATCCAATTACCTGTGAAACCAAATACCGGAGTGAGTGTCTCCCCGGCTCTTGCTGTGAGCACAGCATTGTCTATGCGGCTGTATATCTTCAATGGTGTAGGCAGATTTATGGTTTGATTGCCATCGGCCGAGCCATTCAAAGAGATTGTGTTCAAGCGACGCGATGAATGAGTGTAACCACGTTCCTTGTCAAATACCACAGGGTAATATTCCACATTTACTGCACTCTTTGAAATAAGCTGCATGCAATCAATATCGCCCATCCATTCCTCGTTATAGAGGCGCACCACGTTGTTGCCCTTGTTAAGTGTAACATCGACATCAACAGTACCTACCGAACTCCAATTACCTGCATTGGTGGTTACCTCCACGGGAGTGCCGTCGTTGACACTGACAAGCATCTTGCGTGCCTCGCCCGACATGAAGGAGAAACGCAGCGTGTATTCGCCGCCATTCATGCTATATACGTTGCGCCACTGCAAGTCGTTCTCGGCACGACCACCGAGCCAACCTACTGCCACGCCACCCGAGCAAGCAGCCTTCTCAACGGGAACGGCTGTGCCATATACCTCGTGATTGCCTAATTCCTGATAGCATGAAAGCCACGCTGTTTCGGCCTCATAGAGGGTGCGCTCGCAACGCTCCTCGGCCTCTAATTTATATATGCGTGTACCATGCGCAGGCACCGACACCGATAACATATCCTTGAATACACCCCTATCCTTCTTTTCAAAAAGGTCGCGCACGCTTACCTCACCTGCAAGGTCGAGTTGCGAGAAGTTTATGTTCATTGCCACCTCGGCATCAGTGGGGTTATAGAAGGCCACAACACGTTTCTTGCCATAAAGTTCCTCAACATCCTTCACAAGCACATAAGCCCCATTTTCGTGCTTTACCACATAGGCTTGCAAGCCGAGAGGGTCTTGATTTACAGCAATGAGTTCCTTGTTCTGCATCAGTTCAAGAGCGTTGCCCTTGATATCGTTAAGGTCGCACCCTATGAGCAGCGGAGAACTCATCATACACCACATACCAAAATGTGTCTTATCCTCCTCGTCGGTGAGGCCGCGACCAACCTCAAGCATATCCATATCATTATAATGGCCGGGCGATGCATAAGCCGACAGATAGAGACTCTGATTTATAATGCTCTTAACCGAAGCCCAACCCAGATAGATATCCTCGGTGGTGCGCCATGAATCGGCAATTTCACATGCCCAAGTACCGGGGAATGCCCAGCGACAGATATTCCATGTTACATCGTCGCGCCCTGTAGCTTTGATTGCGGCAGCAATCTCCTTGTAGCGCTGCTCCACATCAAGGTCAAGACCGTCGGCATTGTTATTGGGGTCGGCACCACAATAATCAACCTTTATAAAATCGAAATTTAGTTCATTGAAATACAATGCCATATCCTCGGCATCGTGCCCATAAAGCCCCACCCCGATACCGATGGTATCCTTTGGCTCGCCCCAATATGAAGCACAGGTGTTTGCGCCAGCATCGGAGTAGATACCGGCCTTCAATCCTTGACCATGGATATAATCCACAAGGGGACGAAGACCATTTGGGAAACGTGTGGGATGAATAAGCAATTTACCATTCTCGTCGCGCCCGCCAAAGAAGCCATCGTCGATGTTTATGTGGTTATAACCACAATCCTTAAACCCAAGCCTTACCATTGCATCGGCCTGCGCCTTAATTACAGAATCGTTAATCTGGAAACCATAGGTATTCCACGAACTCCAACCCATCAACGGGGGATTTTGAGCGCTAGCAACCACGGTTGCCATACAAAGCGCCATACCAAATATTAACCTCTTCATTAGTTATATAAGTTTTTTTATTTATATTTATTATACTACCATTTAATAAATTTATGAACACGCTGCTCACCATTACTCTTTATTATAAGAAGGTAGGAACCCTTTGGCGAGTCGGCAAGCGAAACTGTGGCAACACCGGCCTCGGCAACGGCACGGGCCACAGCAACGCCACCCATATTAACAACCTCGATGGTTGAGCCTTCGGGCACATTTCCACAAGAGACCATCTGTGATGCCGCATTGTAATCCACCGTGCAAGCCTCAACACCCATATCGCCAATACCGGTCTCCTTTCCATTCACAGTGCTTATGCGCAGTGTGTGGCTGTATGTAGAACCGCTGGGACAATAGTACATACTTTCTGTACCAGGACCGCAACTGCCGTTACCCAAGCCACGTTGCATATAGTCGAATGTAGCATATACCACATCGTCTTTTACCAGTTCCCAAGGATGAAGAACAGGTGTCAGATATTGTACCTGGTTGTAGTGTGATAGCGAGAACGACACCTCGCCCTCGGTTTCAATATTTATGGTATTGCCATTCTCGGGATTCACAAGCGACATTGAGCGCAGTGCCATGCGGTTACCATGCGATTGCGGGTGCGCATACATCTCAAACATATCGTCCACCGTTGTGGTGTAACGACCGATGAACGAACCTCTTTGCCTATCTACATAGTTCTCCCAAGGACCTTTTGCATAGTATGACACATTCTCATAGCCTGCCGGGAAAATAACATCTATACCGATACGGCGCAAAGAGGTAAACGGCGTATAATCTATCCTCATATCAACCTCGCCACTTGCATAAATGGTATATTCTATTACATACGGGCAGCTATCGTGTACGGCATTCACTGTTACGACACAGCAATTTGCATCGCCCGACAAGGTTGCATTTACGGTAGCGGAAGAGACGTATGAAATATCATCGCCAAACTCATGGTTGCCATAAGGGCTCTCGTTCTCAATCCAGCGGATATTGCTATATACGGGATGCTTATCGCCGCTTTCCAGCACCTGCACACCATTGGCTACCCACTCGGTTACAAAACCGTCACTGTTTACAGAGAAGGTTATATTATCGTTGCTCACAGTGTAACCGCCAACCGATGAGAGCGACAACTGTTCAGTTGTTGCAGGCACCGCGGCAAGAGCGCCGCGACTCTGCAATGTAAACTGCTCGGCAGCCATCGGGTAACCACTTTCACACCATATCTCCTCGTCGTTCTTCAATAATTCCACATTGAGCAGATATTCGCTACCCTCTTCAAATTCATCTATGATGGGAAGAACTATTGAAGCCGTTTCTGCCGGTGCGGTAGAAGGCATATCCATTGTGGCACTTTTAACCACCTCGCCGTTGCACAATATGGTGTAACGCAAAGAGAAGAGATCGAGGTTCAAGAAATTGTATTTATTCTTAACCAAAAGAGTATTGCTGCTTGCATCGAATGTAAAGGTAGCATACTGATAAACCTTCTTAACCTCGGTGAGCTTGGGTGTCCAGGCGCGGTCGGCAGTAATAAGACCGTTGTTCACAAAGTTACCCTGATGGGGACCGGGGTAGTCGTAACCCGATGTATATTTGGGGAAGCCGTTTACATTGAGTTGACCGCTCTTGATTGCCTGCGGGTCATATATCGATTGATCTACCCAATCCCATATACAACCACCTATACCATATCTGCTGCTCTCGATGATATCCCAATACTCCTGCAAGTTGCCGACGGCGTTACCCATGGCATGAGCATACTCGCACATAAAGAAAGGCTCACCACCTATACTGCTATTGGAATATGTGCGCACATATTCAAGGTCGGGGTACATTTTTGAATGCATATCGGTATTTGCAGCAGAGTTCTCTCTTGAATATCCCTCGTAGTGAATGGGGCGCGAATCCAATGCGCGCGTAGCCGCGTAAGTAAAATCGAAATTCACACCCACGCTTGATTCGTTGCCGAGCGACCAGAACACTACCGATGGGTGGTTGCGGTCTCTGTAAACCATGCGCACAGTGCGGTCCACATATTGCGCACGCCATGTAAGGTCGTTTGAAATACTGTTTTTCTTTCTATCCTCCCAATTCTTATGACACTCCACATCGGCCTCGTCCATCACATAAAGGCCGTAATAATCGAACATGGCATACATTTTTGCCTGACGGGGATAGTGGCTGGTGCGCACAGTGTTCATGTTGCTCTGTTTCATCATCTCCACATCCTTCAACATGGTCTCCATGTCAATGGCACGACCATGCAAGGGGTGGGTATCCTGGTTGTTCACACCCTTGAAGAATACACGTTGGCCGTTTATGAGCACAACGCCGTTCTTTATCTCAATGTGGCGGAAACCATATTTTGTAGAAAATACCATCTCCTCGTTGCCCGCTGCATCCTTTTGGCGCACGACAACCGTATATAGGTTGGGTGTTTCGGCAGTCCACGGCAACAGGCTGTCGAGTGCATCGTATGTGATATTTGTTGTGGCACTTTGCGTGCCGGCAGCAATATCCACCGATACCGACTGCGATGCTACAAGCGCCCCCGATGGAGAAATCAAATCCGTTTCTATAGTCTTTGTGGCAGCAACTCCTGTTCTGTTATCCACCTCAATTGCAATGTTCATAGAACCACTTGTGTAATCCTCATTAAGTTCCGATGTAATATAGTGGTCGCGAACAAAGGTCTTGGGTGTGGCATAGAGATATACATCGCGGTGCAAGCCACTCATGTGGAACATATCCTGGCCTTCGAGGTACGAGGCGTCGCTCCAACGCAGCACCTGCACGCTTATATTGTTTTCACCGGTACGCACATGGGCGCTGATATCAAATTCATGGTCATTGTTGCCTCCCTGTGTGTAACCCACATATTTACCATTAACCCACACATAGGCTGCACTGTAAAGGCCATCGAAATGCAGGAACACATTTTTTTCGTTCCAACCTTGCGGCAGGGTAAATGTACGACGATATGAGCCCACGGGATTATCGCCCACTCCGCTCACCTTATTTACTATATAAGGAGGATTATCCAAGAATGCATACTCTACATTCACATAAAGGGGGAGGTCGTAGCCCTTCATCTCCCAGCAAGATGGAACATCAATATTGTCCCATGCCGAAACATCGGCAGCATCGCCCCAAAAATCAGCTTCGCCCGGACGCGAAGAGGGTGAAGGAACAAAGTTGAATTTCCATGTACCATTGAGCGACAGATAGTCGGCCTTTTCGGGGGTGAGCCATGGTTTGTCATAATTGGCGTCGAGTTTCATCTGCGATGTAGAGGTATAGGGGATAAATGTGGCATGGGCAGCCTCTTTATTCTCCTCAAAGAACTCCTGATTCTCCCAATCGTTACCAAACGAGCCACTTACCATGGCAATAACAAATTTCGTATCGTCGCCACTGGGAGCGGTTGTGGTTGCAAGAGCCTCATCGGCAACAGATTGCAAATAATACTTGGTAGTATTCTTCAATGCATATATGCGATATACACCGCTCTCGCCCTCTACCTCCTCGAAATAGATATTTTGGTTGCTGTTTGCACTATTTGTAGTATACAGCAAGGGAATACGTGCACCATCTAATCCCATATCAAGCGAAAGACCATAGTATTGCGAGGTGAGCACATAGCCGTTCTTGCCTTTTGTAATCTTCCACACCTGTCGATTATTGCCGGTGGTATAGAATTCGGAGCACAGTTGGCTGTCCAAAGTACTGAATTGCGGACAACTTATCACTTGCTCTGTTGCCACGTTCATAATGACAAACGACTTATTTGCAACGGGGAAGTTGAGCATTAGCTCCTCGCCTGTATCGTGCATACGGAACAACGAAGTTTCGCTTGCCAAATCGGTTACCACAAGCGGTGTACCCGATGATGATGCACCAAGGCATTCCGACAGGTTACCGGCATTGAGCAGACGATAAATACCTGTTTCAATCTCCACAAACTTAAATATCTGGTTCACGTTGTATGGCTCAAAATTCCACTGTACGGGATGCCCCACACCGGGTGCCATATCCACCGATTTCTTTGACGCGGGATTAATGAGTATATACTCATCGGCAACGCCTGTGGGATAGAGCGCCCACTGCTGCCCCACGCTGCTATCGTCGCCTGTGGCATATGTAATAACAGCATCGTTAGCAAGATTGTTACCGTTTGAGATAAACTTGCCGTTACCTATATTCTCCAAGCGATAGATTTTAAGGCTTTGGCATTCAAGTGCCGACGGTTCATCCGATGGCTCCTGCTCCACAATCTTTTTAATAATCTCTACCGAATAGCTGTCGGAGTGTGCCACAGCTTGCTCCACAAACTTAGTGCCGTTGCTCACAAGGAACTTAACGCCCTTTTTTATGGCCGACTGTGTCCAACGAATAGAGAACATCCCATTCTGCATTGTTATGAGATAGGTATTCCAATCGCTGTAATATTGATTGGTACCAAATACTCCATACTCGTTTATGTAGCGGCCATCGGCATTGCTCAAAATCTTATAGTAGTTACTGCCCGAGGCATCGGGGGTAATAATCCACTCTTGTGCAAGACCGGGGGCTGCAACCGTTTCAAAGGTGGGAGTGCCACCCGAACCGTTTATATTATTGTTTGTGAGATATTTGCCACCATCAACAATATAATAGATGCCATTTGAGGATATTAGGTTTTTCTCCTCCTCGGCACCGCTTATGGGTACAATATCAAATATAAAGTTTGCAGGGAGAGGCTCGCTTGTGCCGCTCACCTTAACTCTTGAACCATCTGCTGTCCAGAATTTAGTTCCTGCGCTACCGGCATTCTGCACGGCATATTTGCCATTGGCAAGACGATAGATATCGTAGGTGTGCCATGCAGCATCGTAGGGGTTGGTGCTGTTGCTTACCGAGAATTCACCCTTTTCGTTGAGATAGCGGTTATCCTCGAGGTTTACAATCTTGTAACGACCGGTAGAGGGGTCGATGCTTATTTTCCACTCCTGTTTCTGCGGGCGCACATCATCTATTGCTGCCACAAATTGGGGAACGCTGCCATCGGTGTTTGGAGTTGTGTTTGTGAGGTATACACCATTATACATTATATAATACGTGCCATTCTCCACGACCTGTGCAGGGAATACATCGGTACGATAATCGTAATTCTCCTTGTAAATGGCAACCAACTCGCCAACATTCTCGTCTATGAAAGGCTCCACATGAAAAGTGGCAACCTCGGGCGTTGCCTGCTTTATGGTACCGGCAAAATCGCGAGAACGCAGTGCCTCTTGCGCCGTTACATGGCTGTTATAGAGCAGATAGTTGTCTATAAACGCCTCGGGGTCTTCATTAAGCAGCGCATTGTTCATATTCACAAGTGCCACACCGCGCTGGCCCATATACTTCATGCACTTGAGCCATGGGGTAATCTCCTCAATAAGTGCAGCAGCCTCGGTGCTTGCAAGCAATCTGTCGGCTGTGGTAACAAATTTTTCGAACTGCTCGCCCACGGCAGCGTAGGCAAGGTCCCTGTTACCGGCAGCCATTTCGGCATTATATACAGCCTTGGCATCCACAAAGGCGGGCGACTCGTCGTAGCGACGCAGGCCATGAACGGTGGCACCAAGGTCCACATTATTCTCGCAGAAGAAGTGGAACTCCTCGGCCAACGTGGGCATTATGTATTTAATGGCGTTCTCCCAAGAGGCATCGGCATCGTAAGCAGGCATATTCCAATTATAATCGCCTATGCTGAAAAGAGAGACTTTCGATGCCTCGGCATACTCCATGGGGTTGGAGGTGAAGCCCGAAACCATATCGGCAATATTAAGATCGTTGCCTGTGGTGGGGCCCATGAGCATATGGTTTATGCAGTAGTCGTTTACGGGGTAGTTGAGCCATATGAACGCCTTACGGCCTATCTGTGCGTTTATCCACTGCATATCGCTTTTGTTTATCATATCCACCACGCTGTTACCTGTCCACATGATGCGGATTTCGGGGTACATGACAGTGCCCAGCGTTGTCAGATAATCGCCATTGCTCCACCCCCTGTTGTATTGTGTGGGGCAGATGATGCAGGGATTGACATCGTCGTAAGCCTTGTTCAACTCGTCAGTTATGTAGTTCATCAGCTGCGCCTGTTTGTCGCCGCGAGTACCCTCGCCACCCCAAACGTCGTCGAAGAACACGGCAAATGTACGCACACCAAGGTTATACATAGCCTTCAATTTGTTCACAATATTCACACTGTCGGCATTGTTCCATTGGATATTCTCACCCGGGTGGATAGCCCACACAAAGTCCACTTTATTGGCCTTTGCCGCTGCCACATATTGCCTGATTTTCTCGGCCTGGTCGGCGGGATACTCCTCGCGCCACTGACCGCGGTGATAAACATCGTCTTTGGGGCCATAGATATACATATTCATCTTCTGGCGACCGAAGAATTCAAACAGACTCATGCGATTTGCCTCGCTATAAGGGTTGCCATAGTAACCCTCTACAAGGCCACGATGCACTACGCTGGGGTAGTCGGTTATTGCGACCTCCATGACATTGGGCTGCGAAGCTATCTGTATAAAGCTCTGCACGCCGTAGTATGTACCGGCGCCATCGTTACCGGCAATCACAACCTTGTTTTTGCTCACTGCAAGGTAATAACCCTCGGCCTTTTCAGGGATAAGAGCCTCGTAATCGGCTATGGCAGCATCGCCACGCTCGCCCATTATCACTTGCACTGCACCACCGGTGGCAAAATTCTTTTTGAAAAGAGCCACCGCATCGGCATCGGCACTGCTCTCGCCAACAAAAATATATGACTCACTATTTGCAAAAGCCACACTCTCGCCCCATGCCACCTGCTGAGGCGTGGGAGAAATTGATACCTGCTGCGCAAACAACGGTTGCACAAATAGTGCAAACAGGGGCACGAACAGCAAGAGCAACTGATTGGTAATTTCTCTATGGTTCATAATTTTACTATTTAATTACTAATTACTTACACATTTTATATAATACACTCTACATATGTGCATAATACAACTACACTTGCAAACCCACAGAAAATGCAATATACATTTGCCAAATATACAAAAAAAGAGATATTATCACAAGGACACCTCTGTTTTTACTAAAAAAAAGCAAATACTTCACATAATTCCGCCTATTTATTATAACTTTACAAAAAATTGCATTTGAATTACTAACTAACAATTAAATAGCATGAAAAAACATCTACTGCTTATTTTTTGCCTTTTGGTAGGAGTAGCAACATCATTTGCACAATTCCCCGAGATAAGTAACGGTGAGAGCACCAAGTGGTACCTCATTCAGTTTATGAACGGTGGCAAAGCATTTACAGCCTCCACAAGCGGGAGCGAGATTGCCGTTGCCGCAGCTACAGGAAGCAACGACCAACTGTGGAAGATAACAGGCAACGAAACAAGCGGATATTCCTTCACAAACAAAAACGGATATACGCTCTATGTGAATTCTGCGGCACGCGACCAAAAGGTTTTTGCAGCAAGCAACGTATCTGCAGGTGTAAAAACATTTAAAATAAGCCCAACAGGCTATAGCGGTTATTCAGGCAGCTACGAGATACAGCCCGTGGGCAACACCGGTGTATCCATGAACCTTTGGGGTGGCCCCACCGATAATCGCGGTGTGGGACTATGGAACAGCAACAACGACCCCAACAACCCTGTAAAATTTGTCGATGCAAGCACATTTGAGGCTCTTGGCAAAATATCTATAATACCCTACCCTGCAGAACTCACCGTAGAGGATGGAAAATTGGCCGTATCATCATTAAACGCCATCACTTATACAAGCGAAGATGTTCAAAAATATGCCAGAGACTTTGCAGCTATGCTTGCAAAGACATCGGGCACTACACTCACTGTAAAGGAGAGTGGTGCCGAGGCTGCAGCCGGTGAAATATGGCTTGCGGTTGATGCCACGCTACCCGCCGAGGGCTACACCATGAATGTAAATGCAAATGGTGTTGAAATAAAAGCATCGTCAAAAGTTGGTTTCTTCTATGCAATACAGACACTGAAGCAGCTGTTGCCACGCGACCTTTTTGGCAACACACTCAACAGCGAGGCTGCATGGGAGATTCCCTTTGTGAGCATCACCGACCAACCGCAATTCGAGCACCGCGGATTCATGATGGATGTGGCACGCCACTTCTTTGACAAAGACGAGGTTAAAAAGGTGCTCGACATTATGGCGCTCTACAAGATGAACCGCCTGCATTGGCACCTCACCGACGACCAAGGCTGGCGCATTGAAATACCCGAATACCCATTGCTCACCGAGGTTGGCGCCATACGTTCGGGATCATTCACAAGCCCCGGCGACGGCAGCAAATTCTTTGACGACACAGAATATGGCCGCGGTATGTGGTTCTCGCAAGACGACCTGCGCGAAATTGTTGCATACGCAGCGGAACGCAACATCGACATAATGCCCGAGATTGACCTCCCCGGCCACATGGTGGCAGCAGTAACATCGTACCCCGAACTCAGTTGCGACCCCACCAAGGAGTATGAGGTGCGCCTCGATGGCGGTATATCAAAGGATGTCCTTAACATCGGTAAAGACGAAACCATTGACTTTTTGAAGTGTGTGCTCGACAATGTGGCAAACATTTTCCCATTCCCCTATATACACATTGGTGGCGACGAGTGCCCCACCGACCAATGGCAGACAAACGAGGATTGCTTGCGCCGCGTAGAGGAAGAAGGCCTTGCCGGTGTGCACGAACTGCAATCGTGGCTTGTTGAAGAACTCGGCACATACCTCAAAGAGACACACGGCAAAGACATCGTTGTGTGGGACGAGCTGCTTGCACACTGGACAAGCGACAACGCCGTTAAGCCTGTCATCATGGCTTGGAACAGTTTGGGCAAGAGCGCCGAAGCCGCCGATAAAGGTTTCAAGAGCATTGCAACACCCTACTCACATGTATATATAGACTTTATGCAAGTGGGCCCCGACAAAACAACTATTGATGAGCCCTACTATGGCGGCTGGAGCGAGACTAACACCAACACCTTGGAGGAGGCTTACAACCTGAACCCCGCAGGCTCGCTCGGCGGACGCGAGGAGTATTGCCTTGGTGTTCAGTGCAACCTGTGGGCCGAGACACTGAACGACAACATAGAGCTTGAATACCAGCTGTTGCCACGTATGATAGCTGTAGCCGAAACAGGCTGGCTCCCAAGCAGCAAGAAGAATTGGGGCGGATTCTACAAACGTCTGCAAAGCCATGATGAGATTCTCGACCTCCTTGGCTACACATACGCAAAGCACTACATCGAGCCCAAAGAATACACAGCAACCGAAACTGCCATTATGGAGGCCGAGGATATTCTCGCCGGCAGCATACGTGGCGGTGTAGGTTACCCTGCCGCAGAGTACTTTGATGCATTGCAGGCTGCTCTTGCCACAGTTGAAGGCGACGACATTGCTGCGCTGACAGCCGCTATCGATGCCTACAAAAATGCAGACATACTGCTCCCCGAGGCCGGAAAGACCTATCAGATAGTTTCGGCATCAACATACTACAAACGCCAATATGAAGGCTCCACAATGTATCAAAGCGGCAATGGTGTACGTTTCCACTACACTCCGCAAGTTGAGCCCGAGGAGTTATGGCAATTCACAGCCACCGAGGGTGGTTACATAATGACCAACCTATTCAGTGGCAAGCAACTCGCCATGGGCAACTACAACACAACCATTGGAATGGGCGACACAGGCACAGCGGTGAGAATAGACAAAGCAACCATCGCGTCGCGCGATGTAACATACGTGCCCGGTGCCGTAACGATATCGGCAACAAATGGTTACAATGCAGCCATGACAGGCAGTGTAAAACGCCTCAGCGCAGAACCCTCGGGCGATGTTTATGCCAAAGACGAGGCAGCACTCTGCTACAACGGCACATGGAAATTTATTGAAGTAACAGACTTCACCGCACAACTTGCAGGCCTTGTAAACAAATGTAAACTCATTGCATTGAACGCAAAACCGGGCAAGGTGGGACAACCCGGCGAAGAGGCTCTTGAATATTTGCAGGACAATGTAACAACCCCGGCCGCAGCAGCCGTTGCCGATGGCAGTGTTACCGAACAGCAGTACAACGCATACGTTGCACTCTACCACCAATTCCAGATGATGCCACGCACATCGCTTGCCGAGACCATCGACACAGGTGTCTATTACTACATACGCAATGCATATTTCACAGACAAGTATGCAGCATACAGCAACAACCGCGTTGAGCCAAAGGCAAAAAGCGCTGCCGACAACTTCCTGTGGAGCTTTGTAAAGAACAGCGACGGCACCGTATATATCTACAATAAGGCAAACGGAAAGGCTGCATATATAGGCAGTGATGCCATCGACCAGACCCTCAAGGTGGGTAATGAATATGCTTGGACCCTGAAGGAGACAACCACCGACACCGGCAGCAAGGGTATTGCCATTGTCGCAGGTGATGGTGAGCATGGTTGGTATACCAACCCAAGCGCATGGGGCTATCTACTCACAAAGCCCTACACTTGGGGTGCAAGCGTGTGGACCCTTGAAAAATCGACCGTTGAGGTTGAAACAGGTATTGAAGAAACAAAGGAAAGTATAGTGTCCAATGGCACATTCGACCTACAAGGCCGCAAGGTGGAGCAGATAACAGCGCCCGGCATCTACATCATAAACGGCGAAAAGGTTCAGGTTACACAAAGCATGATTGAATAATCCGAACTTGCAATAACAGCACCTTCGCGCCACAGACGCGAAGGTGCTTTAATAATTTACATAAGCAACCTACAGCATGAATATTCTCTCTCTCAAAAAGGCGCTTACAATCGTTATAGCATCAACACTGACGGCCGCTACCCTGCCGGCACAGGAGGCCGAAACACGCGGGAACTATTTCTACAAAAAGGAATACACCCCCGCCGAGCTACCCACATTCGGGGAGAGCCGCCACCAGCTGCCAAGCCCGGTGTGGGATGAGAATCCCCAATGGGTAAATCTCTATTGGAAGGCATGGGAAATTGCATTTTCAAACCTTAAACAGCCGCCCAAAGGTTCACCCTTGGTAGCCAATTGGATTGACGAAGGCTTGTCGCCACAGATATTCCAATGGGACACACATTTCATGGTTATGTTCGGGCGTTACGCAGCGCACATATTCCCGTTTATAGAATCCCACGACAACTTCTACGCACGGCAACACGACAACGGCATGATATGCCGCATACTGAACGAGGCCGACGGTGTCGATCACCATTGGGGATTGGGTGCAAACCATGCAAGAACCATAAACCCGCCCCTTTTCAGCTGGGCCGAGATGGAGTATTTCAGATTCACAAAAGACACGGCACGCCTGGCGCAGATTATCACCCCGATAGAAAAATATATCGCATGGGTTGAAAAGAACCGCAAGGCAACAGGAACAGAGCATCAGCTATATTGGTCCAACGGGCAGGCAAGCGGAATGGACAATACCCCACGCGACATGGGCCGCCCCGCGCCCGACGGCGACATACACTCGGCAACCGATGCCATGGGCTGGATAGATATGTCGTCGCAGATAAAAATGTGCTACGACAACCTTGCCGAAATTTGTACTATTCTGGGGGAGAAGAAAAAGGCAAAAGAGTACAGAAAGAAATCGTCAGCCCTTGCCAAACGCATAAACCGCTATATGTGGGATAAAGAGAGTGGTTTGTACTATGATGTCGATACTGCATCGGTGCGCACACCGTGGATTACAACAGCCACATTTTGGCCCATTATAGCCGACATATCATCACCCCGGCAGACCGCACGCCTTGTTTCGGCAATCAAGAACGAAGAGCTCTTTTGGCGACCGCTACCACTGCCATCGCTTGCCGCCAACCAACCCCACTACGATATACGCGGCCGCTATTGGAGAGGCGGCGTGTGGGCACCTACAACATACATGACCGTAAAAGGACTGCAAAAAAGCGGTTACGAGGAGTTAGCCACCACCATCGCTGCAAAGAACATGGCAAATATGTATGACGTATTTGAGCGCACCGGCACAATATGGGAGCTATACTCGCCCGAAATGCCAGCACCTGCCACCGATGCCACCGGAGTACAAATAGTGAAGCCCAACTTTGTGGGCTGGAGCGGGCTCATCCCCATATCCATGTTCATAGAAAACATAATTGGCATAAACGCCGATGCCGTAACGAACTGCGTGGAATGGCGCAGCACATGCGCAACACGCAACGGCATAGAGGGATTGAGATTTGGAGATGTTGTAACATCGCTTGTGCGCAACGGCAACATCGTATCAGTGGAATCGAACAAGGAATACACCCTTATCATCAACGGAAAGAGGTACAAGGTATCAAAAGGGAAGCAGACTTTTGAGATTGTTGCTACCAAGAAGCACCCCCGCGCATTCATTGGTGTGAATATCGGCTTTTAGAGAACAAGTGCAAAATACACCGACAGGGGGCGACAAAGATATCTCGCATACGCTCGATATGACAGCGGCGTTGCCATTCAGATGTTTAAGAACTCACGGCTCACCCCCCGCAGATAAACAAAAAAGAGCTCACCGCATGGTGAGCTCTTCAACCTTTTCAGGCGTAGATTATCTACGCAAGCCGAGTTTTGCAACAATTGCACGGTAGCGGTTGATATCGCGGTCCTTCAAATAGTTAAGGAGCGCACGACGCTTACCTACCAACATTGTCAAAGCTCTCTGTGTACTATAATCTTTACGGTTAGCCTTGAGGTGCTCCGTCAAATGGGCAATACGGTATGAGAACAATGCTATCTGGCTCTCTGCAGAACCGGTATCAGTGTTAGACGTTCCGTATGTACCAAAGATTTCTTGCTTTTTAGCTGAATCCAAATACATAGATTTGTGTTTTAAGAATGAATAAAAATTTTATTTAGCGGGTGCAAAGATACAGCTATTTTTTTTATTGGCAATGATTTTTGCAAATAAAAATTCACAAAGCAACAATAATAGCAGCCCCAAAATGCATCAAGCACCATCTTTTGATATTTTCGGAACAGCTTATCGGACAATTATTCGTTTTTTCCACTGATTTGTAGTAACTTTGCACCCTCAAAAATATATTAATATATTACAATAATGCAGAATATTAGAAACATTGCCATTATAGCCCACGTTGACCACGGCAAAACCACCTTGGTCGATAAAATGATGCTGGCAGGCAACCTATTGAAGGAGCAGGATAACGACAATCTTACACTCGACAATAACGACCTTGAAAGGGAAAGAGGTATAACCATTCTCTCAAAGAACGTATCAATTCAATACAAAGGAACAAAAATCAACATCATCGACACCCCGGGACACAGCGACTTTGGTGGCGAGGTGGAGCGCGTGTTGAACATGGCCGACGGCTGTATTCTATTGGTAGATGCCTTTGAAGGCCCCATGCCGCAAACACGATTCGTACTGCAAAAGGCATTGCAGATAGGCTTGAAACCCATAGTTGTGGTAAACAAGGTGGACAAGCCCAACTGCCGCCCCGACGAGGTACACGAAATGGTATTCGACCTCATGTTCTCGCTCGATGCCACTGAGGAGCAACTCGATTTCCCCGTGATATTCGGTTCGGCAAAAAACAACTGGATGAGCACCGATTGGCGCAAGCCCACAAACGACCTCACCCCACTGCTCGATGCAATCCTTGAACACATACCCGCCCCCGAAAAATTGGAGGGCACACCACAGATGCTTATCACCTCACTCGACTATTCGCCCTATACAGGCCGCATAGCCATAGGGCGCGTACATCGTGGCACGCTCACCGAGAATGCGAATATCACCCTCGTGAACCGCAATGGCGGGCAGAGCAAGATGAAGATTAAGGAGCTGCACACGTTCGAGGGACTCGGCCGCAAAAAAACCGACGCCGTAAGCTCTGGCGACATCTGCGCCATCGTGGGCCTCGACAAATTTGAGATAGGCGACACAGTGTGCGACTTTGAAAACCCCGAGGCATTGCCACCCATTGCCATAGACGAGCCCACCATGAGCATGCTATTTACCATAAACGACTCGCCATTCTTTGGCAAAGAGGGAAAGTTTGTTACCTCGCGCCACATACAGGAGCGATTGGAGAAAGAGCTCGACAAAAACCTCGCCTTGCGCGTGAAGAAAGACCCCGAGGAGGATGCTTGGACCGTGTTCGGCCGCGGAGTGCTCCATCTGTCGGTACTTATCGAAACCATGCGTCGCGAGGGCTACGAACTGCAAGTGGGGCAACCCCAGGTTATCTACAAAGAGATAGACGGCGTGCGTTGCGAACCCATTGAGGAGCTCACCATAAACGTGCCCACCGACTATTCGAGCAAGATGATTGATATGATTACCCGCCGCAAGGGTGAAATGCTCTCAATGGAGGCACAGGGCGACCGAGTGAACATAGAGTTCAACGTACCCTCGCGCGGAATCATCGGCCTGCGCACCAACGTGCTCACCGCATCGGCAGGCGAGGCTATCATGGCACACCGTTTCAAAGAGTACCAGCCATACAAGGGCGATATTGAACGTCGCACCAACGGCTCAATGGTTGCAATGGAGAGCGGTACAGCCTTTGCATATGCAATAGACAAGTTGCAGGACCGCGGCCGTTTCTTCATCAACCCACAGGAAGAGGTCTATGCAGGCCAGGTAGTGGGTGAGCACATCCACGAAAACGACCTTGTGATAAATGTAACCAAGAGCAAGAAACTCACCAACATGCGCGCCAGCGGAAGCGACGACAAGGCCCGCATCGTTCCCCCAATAATATTCTCGTTAGAGGAGGCATTGGAATACATCAAGGAAGACGAATATCTGGAAGTTACACCCAAATCCATGCGCATGCGCAAAATCATACTCGACGAGCTTGAACGCAAACGTGCCAACAAACAATAATATACAATGAGAAAGCTATTCATCCTCACACTCACCATGTTGCTTGCGGCAGCCTGCAAGGAGGCGCCTCGTTACACCATTGCCGGCAACACCGGCAATGCGGGCGACACGCTATACCTTTTCGGTCTCGACAGCAGATACGAGAAGATTGACAAGATCGCCTGCGACGCACAGGGCACATTCAACCACTTCATAGAGACCGACACCATTGCACCACTCGGCCTTGTACTGCCAAGTGGCGACATGATAACCCTTTTTGCCGAGCCCGGTGTAAACGCAACACTCGTCAAGAACGAGGTTGAGGGCGAAGGGTGGATTGTAAAAGGAGGAGTGGAACAGGCACTGTATGACAGCATTGCAGACATCATTGCAAAGGCCGAAAGCAACTCGGCAAAGCAGGTACACCTTGAGGAGTTTACCCGCAGCTACCCCATGAGCAATGTAAATGTGGAGATTATACGCCGTTTCATGATAGACATTCCACACCCCAACAACAGCTTCACACTCAGCCGCATAAGAAACCTCGGTGGCACATTGCAGGACCATGAACTCTTCAAAGAGATACAAGAGCGCATAGACAACAAAAACAGCAATGTGCTCTACAAACTGCTGCCCTCGTTCAACTACACCACTGCCGAAGGTAATAAGATAAGCACCAAAAGCTACAAAGGGAAAATGCTTGTCATAAACTTTTGGGCCACATGGGATTCACTCTCGCGTGCGCAAATGAAGGAGATAAGCAAGCAATTCGCCACAAAAGACACAAGCAACATAGGCATGCTCAACATATCATTGGACTACGACACAGTGCAATGGAGAAGATGCATAAAAGAGGATAGCATCGCCGGCGACAATGTGTGCGACAGCGAGATGTGGAACAGCGATTTTGTCAAGCGATTCAACATATCGAATCTCACATTCACACTTATATCAAGCCCGTTCCACCGCATCGACCTGTTTGAAATGCCTGCCGACCGATTCTCAACCATAACAGACTCGCTTGCCGGCAAATATTTCAAGGAGAACGACAACAAGAAAAAGACGAACAGAGATAAACGCAGATAATGCCATGTTGGTAAAGGTTTTTGCAGCTGCACTACAAGGAATTGATGCCATACAGGTAACAATAGAGGTAAATGCCCTGCGAGGAATAAAATTTTTCCTTGTAGGCTTGCCCGACAATGCCGTAAAGGAGAGCCACGAGAGAATAAACTCGGCATTCCAATACAATGGTCTCCACTTTCCGAGTAAGCAGATTATTGTGAACATGGCACCCGCCGACATACGCAAAGAGGGGTCGGCATACGATTTACCCATAGCCATAGGTATTCTGGCTGCCGATGAAAAAATATCCACCGACAAATTAGAGAGCTATCTGATAATGGGAGAGCTTGGGCTCGATGGCGAGCTCATGCCCATAAAAGGAGCCTTGCCCATAGCCATTAAGGCAAAGGAACTTGGTTATAAGGGGGTAATCGTGCCTACCGAAAATGCTGCCGAGGCGGCCGTTGTAAACGATATCGACGTGTGTGCAGCCGACAACCTCATGCAGGTAATTCGTTTTCTCAATGGCGAGGAGAATATCGCCCCATACCACATCGACACCGAGGAACATTTTTACTCAAAACAGACTCTGTTCCCATTCGATTTCAGCGAAGTACGCGGGCAGGAGAGCGTAAAACGCGCGTTCGAGGTTGCCGCCGCAGGCGGACACAACCTGCTTATGATAGGCCCTCCGGGCAGCGGAAAATCAATGATGGCAAAACGCCTGCCATCCATACTGCCCCCCATGACCATAAACGAGAGTTTGGAGACCACCAAGATACACTCCGTAAGCGGCAATCTGAAAGGCGGAGCATCGCTCATCACCCAACGCCCGTTCCGCAGCCCCCACCACACAATATCGTCGGTGGCACTTGTGGGCGGTGGCGCCAATCCCAAGCCGGGAGAGATATCACTTGCCCACAACGGTGTGCTTTTCCTCGACGAACTTCCCGAATTCAACCGTACCGTTCTCGAGGTGATGCGCCAACCACTTGAAGACCGCAAAATATGTGTGGCACGTGCCAACTACAAGGTGGAATATCCGGCAGGTGTTATGTTTGTGGCAAGCATGAACCCATGCCCCTGTGGTTACTACAACCACCCCACCAAGCCCTGCGTATGCAATCCGGGGCAGGTACAACGCTACCTTAACAAAATAAGCGGCCCTCTGCTCGACCGCATCGACTTGCAAATAGAGATTGTACCCGTGCCGTTTGAAAAGATATCCGATGCACGTGAAGGCGAGCCAAGCGCAGCCATACGCGAACGGGTTATTGCCGCACGCAAGATACAGGAAGAGCGTTTCAAAACCGACAAAGGCATCTACTGCAACGCACAGATGACACCCAAGCTCTTAGCCAAGTATGCCGTACTCGAAGACAAAAGCCTTGCCCTGCTCAAAACCGCAATGACAAAATTCGACCTCTCGGCACGCGCCTACGACCGCATACTCAAAGTGGCCCGCACCATTGCCGACCTTGACAACAGCGAAGACATTCAAAGCCACCACATTGCCGAGGCCATTGGCTACCGCAATCTCGACAGGGCCAATTGGGGAGAATAAAGATTCACACCAGGTTGTGAATACAATAAATACCACTATCTTTGCCATTGATTACATCATTGAGAGACAAACACATATAATTTATGAGAACCCCACTTTTTCACATACTCCTGTGCATCATAGCGTTCAACCTGCAAGCGCAGACACAGCAAGGATACATCAGAACCATAGGCCGCCCCGACAAAAAGGGCGAGCCGCTAAGCAATGTATCTGTTCGCTTGAAGGGAGGCCACAACGCCGTGCTCAGCGATGAAAAAGGCAAATTTGCCCTGCTCATGCACGGCAAAAAAAACGGCGACTCTTATACCCTGCAACAGGTAAGAAAAAGCGGTTATCAACTAAACGATGCCGGGGTCATAGGGCGTAATTTTGCATTCTCGGACAAAGTGCCCCATACTATCGTAATGGTATCTACATCGCAATTACAAAAGGAGAAGCAGCGCATTGAAAACAATGCATACAGAGTGGCTGAGAAAAACTACAAAGAAAAAATCACAAAGCTCGAGCAGCAGGTAAACGACAGCCTCATCACCATGGACAAGTACCGCCAGGAACTTGAATCCCTGCAAGAGAGTTTCGAGAAATACCAGCTGATGATTGAGGGACTGGCCGACCACTATGCACATGCCGACTATGACAATCTTAACGAAAAGGAGCGTGCCATAAACATCTGCATCGAAGAGGGCGACCTGGAACGTGCCGACTCGCTCATACACACACTCTTCAACCCTGTCGATATATTAAAGCGCAATAAAGAGGCAATGCTCCACATAGAGCAACAGCTATCACAGGCAAACGAAATGATTGCCAACGCCAATATAGAGATGCAGAAAGTCATCAAACAGCAGAAGAAAGAGGCCGAATACCTATACCACCTTTATACCATCGCATTGGCAAAATTCGACAACCAGAAAGCCAAATACTACATAGAGACCCGCGCCGAGCTGGACAGTACAGAAGCCGAATGGCAGTTCGATGCAGCCTATTATGCACACAAGCAAAACCAATTCAAAACTGCAGAGCATTACTACAAAAGAGCGCTCAAAGCAAAGGAAGCAATCGAAGGCTCTACAAAGTATCAGCCCGAAACAGCATCTACGCTAAACAACCTTGCAAGCCTCTATGTCGACACACAACGCTACACAGAGGGTGAAGATTCATACAAACAGGCACTTGAAATATACCGCCACCTTGCTCAAGACGATGCCGAGACGTATGAGCCCGAGATTGCATTCACCCTTAATAACCTGGCACTGCTCTATATAAACACACGAAAGTACGAAGAGAGCGAAAGCATGTGCAACGAGGCGTTGGAGATACGCAAAAGGCTGGCAGCGGAGAATCCCGCGTTCTACGAACCCTATCTGGCGACAACCCTCAGCAATCAAGCATTGCTCTACTCGCACACTGCACGATACACCGAGAGCGAGCAAACATACATGCAAGTTCTTGAAATCTACCGCAAACGAGCCGAGCAAGAGCCACAGGCATACGAACCCTATGTGGCAATTACCCTCAACAGCCTTGCCATTCTCTATTACAACACGCAACGATATGCCGAGAGCGAACAAATGAGCAAGGAGACACAAGAGATACGCAGCAAATTCACAAAAGCAAACACACATACCCACGACCCCAATGTAGCAACCACGCTAAACAACCTGGGCACATTCTACTACGAAACAAAAAGGTACAAAGAGAGCGAGGCCATGTATAATGAGGCTATGGAGATTTACAAGCACCTTGCCAAGGAGAATCCGCAAGCCTATGAACCCTATGTGGCAATGACACTGAACAATCTGGCAGGTGTGTATGCCGATACCAAGCGATACAATGAGAGCGAAAGCACATACAAAGAGGCTTTGGAATTGCGCAAAAAGCTCGCCGAAGAGGACCCGCAGGCCTATGCCCCCGATGTGGCACGCGTATATAATAACCTCGCGCTGCTATACTCCGACACCCGTCGATACGACGAAAGCATTGAAATGTATAAAGCAGCCTTGGATATACGCAGAAAACTAGCACAAGATAATCCTCAAGCCCACAATATAAACGTGGCCATGACACTCAATAATCTGGCAGGCCTGTACCATAACAACAAGCAACACACCGAGAGCGAGGGATTATACAAAGAGGCACTCGCAATATATCGGGAACTTGTAAAGAGCCAACCGCAGATGTACGAACCATACTTGGCACGCACGCTCAACAATCTTGCATCGCTCTATTACAGCACCAAGCAACCCCTTGCAAGCGAAGAACTATACAAGGAGGCACTTGCCATGTATAGAAAACTTGCTGCAATCGACCCCAAAACCTATGAGCCCGATGTGGCGCGCACGCTCAACAATCTTGCATCGCTATACTCCGACAGCAAACGCTTTGCCGAGGGAGAGGCCACATACATGGAGGCATTGGAAATAAGGCGCAAACTTGCCACCGAGAACCCGCAATTATACATGCAATCGGTAGCCCTCACACAATACAATCTGGGCACGCTGCATTTAAGAAACAAAGACTACACAAAAGGAATAGCATCGTACGAAGAGGCACTGAAAATCTACCGTGAATTAGCCATAGAAGAGCCGTTGATGCAGCTACATTACACAAACTCGCTCAAATGGCTTGTGCAGCTATACAAAAACACAAAGGAGCGCAACAAGGGATTCCAAGCATACGAGGAGTATATGCCCATCATAAAGCAGAACTACGAAAAACGCCCCGACATATACAAAACCGAATACATAAAGGCGTTGGAATACCACACCGAGCAGTGCCTGTTGCTCGACGAATATACAAAATCGGAAACATACGCGCGCGAGCTATTGAACATAGACCCTACGAAGATACAGATATACCGCAACCTTGCAATATCACTCATTCTACAAGAGAGGTATACCGAAGCCGAAGAAATCTATTTCAAATACAAACCGCAATTAAGAGAAGAATTTTACGAGGACCTCGACAAATTCAAGGATTTGAAGAAAATAACAAAGAAACATAAGCAAGGGTTAAGAAGAATAAAACTAATACTCAATGACTAACACAAACGAACAATACAAATACTTCGCGTTTATCTCATACAATTCAAAAGATTGGAAATGGGGAAGAACCTTGCAGCGCAAGCTCGAAAACTACACGCTGTCCAAAGAAATATGTGAAAAACATGGGCTTAAACGCACCCCCATGAGACCTATATTCTTTGCGCCGAGCGACATACAATCGGGCGGGCTAAATGCCGAGCTCGAAAAACGCCTGCAAGCATCGCGCAACCTCATTGTCATCTGCTCGCCCAACTCGGCAAAATCCACATGGGTAGGCAAGGAGATTGAGTTCTTCCACAAGCTGGGCAGAACAGATAACATACACTTTTTTATAGTAGATGGCATACCAAACAGTGGAAACCCCGAAACCGAATGCTACAATCCCATATTAAAAGAGCTCAATATACCGGAGATTCTTGGAGCCAACATACACGAAGCCAATGTAAGCCCATGGCCATGGATTAGAAAAGAGCGTGCCTATGTGCAACTAATCACCAAGTTGCTTGGTATAGAGTTCGATACAATATGGCAACGCCACAAAAGACAACTTACCGAGTCGTTTGCTCTATGGTTTGCGGGGATTGCAGCCATCATAGCAATAATATTCTATGTATGGAACTCTACCCTGCCTGTGGATATCAATGTAAAACTCAACGAGGCATCTTATGCAAACAAGCAACTGCCGCCAATGACAAACGCAATTCTATCCATCACACTCGACAACGAAACAAAGACCGATACGGTAAAGGATATCGCCACAAGCACACTGTTCAAGAACATACCATCGAGATTCATTGGCACAGAGGTTAATTTCAAGGTAAAATGCCAGGATTTCAACGATGTCGATACCACTATTGTGCTGGCACCCGAGAACATAATAAATATTTACCGCGATGCATCGGTCTATGGCAACGTACACTTTCGTTTGTGGGATGTCGCTCGTGAATGCGCTTTGAGCAACACAACAGTGGAAATAGAGGGAGAAGAGGCTATATCAGATGAAAACGGCCACGTTTCAATTTATATTCCATTAGAAAGACAAAAGAGCCACTACAGCCTTAAAACATCGTTCAGCGACGATGTATATACCATTTACATGCCTTGCGGCGACTACAATGCAATATTAATAGAATAGGTATAGTACACTTATATGAAGAGAATAGCCACATTCACCCTTTTAGCTCTGTTTGCATGGACACAATGCAACGCCCAACACGAACAGCGCGGCTTTGTGAGAACACTGAGCCGCCCCAACGCCCCCGGCATGCCCGTTCCCAATGTAACAATACGCGTAAAGGGGCTGTTCAATGCTGTCATCACAAACGAAAAAGGAGAATTCGGTATATCGGCTCCCGACAAGAAAGACGGAGACGCCCTGGTGTTGCAAAGTATAAGAAAAAATGGCTATGAGCTACACGACAAGAGCCTTGTAGGACGCGAATTGGTATTCTCCTCACATGTACCCATTGAAATAATAATGGTAGACCTAAAAAAGTTAGAGGCCGACAAACAGCGCATAGAGGATAACGCATACAGAGTGGCGGAAGAGAACTATCGCAAAAGGCTCAAAGAACTTGAGGAACAAATGGAAGAGGAGCATGTTACTGCCGAAGAATATAAAAAGGAGATACGCCGCCTGCAAAGTAACTACGAAAAATATATCGCACTCATAGGCGACATGGCCGAGCGATACGCCCGCACCGATTACAACGAACTCGACTCCATTGATCAGGAGATAAACATCTGCATAGAAAACGGCGATTTAGAGCGCGCCGACTCCCTTATACACACCGTGTTCAACCCTGAAACCGTGTTGCAACGCAACAGAGCAGCCAAAGAGGAGATACAAAAAAGAATTGATTTTGCCCAAAAGGTAATCGACAAAGCAAACGCCGATAAAGCAGCCTTTCGCCGCGACGAAGAGTATGCCAAGCGTGTATCTGCACTTAGCGAAAACCTTGCAAAGGAATATATGGCACAGGAAATGTGGGACAAGGCCGCAGAGAGCATCGGCACCTCGCTCGAAATAAAGCAAATACTCTATGGCAACGATAGTGAACAGGTAAAGGAACTCCTGAATACCATTTCCGAAATAGAGAAAATGAGGCAAGAAAAATAACAGCCTAAACCGTAAAGAAAGAATATTAAAGTAATGCAAAGTAAAAAGAACATATGCGTCTATTGCGCATCGAGCAGCAAGGTAGATAGCTGCTATACCGATGCAGCCTACACATTGGGCACCCTAATAGGCAAGGAAGGCATGTGCCTTATCACCGGCGGCGGATGCCAGGGGCTCATGCGCAGTGTGGAGGACGGAGCATTGGCAAGCGGTGGTACAGCCATTGGTGTTATTCCGCAATTTATGGTGGAACAAGGGTGGCATCACAAAGGTTTGAGCCAACTGCGCATAACCAATGACATGCATGAGCGCAAGCAAACCATGGCCAACCTATCCGATGCCGTAATAGCCCTCCCCGGCGGCTGCGGCACCATGGAGGAGCTGTGCGAGATAATCACATGGAAACAGCTCGGGCTCTACCTGAACCCCATTGTGATACTCAACATAAACGGATATTACAACCACCTCATAAAGCAGTTTGAGCACGCCATAGAGGAGCATTTTATGGGCAAGATTCATGGCGATATATGGCGCGTGGCAACCACTCCCGCCGAAGCCCTGCAAATAGCAAAAGAGGCACCCCGCTGGAACTGCGAGGTGCGTAAATACGCAGCACTATGACAGGCGGGGCAGTAACATATAATCTATTGACCGACAATACGATGCAGTTGCTTTTTGTGCTCAACATCGTAGGCATGGCCTATGTATTCCTGATGAACGGCAGCAGCATTGTGGAGCGCGCCAAAAGCATTTTCTACTATGGCAAGCAGTCGAACCCCTTCAACGACCGCACACATATAACGAAAATATGCAATCTGTTGCTCTATCTGCAAACAATCTTCTATTGCAGCATTGTTGCATTTGCATACATGCAATACTCCACCCCATTCATCGTAGGCGCAACGCCACACATTGTATTTGCTGCGTTTTTTCTGCTTTTCACCATAACACTGCTGCTGAAAAGAGTTATTTACGATGCCTGCAACCTCACCCTCTTCTCGGGGAGTGTTGCACAGGAGTGGCGACATTCATATTTCTTTACAATAAAGCTGATAGGATTCTTGTTGCTGCCATTAGTTGTGTGCGTCATCTTCGTAAGAGATTTCTCCAAACTATATTATACAATATATTTAATTTTTGCCATGCTTATATACATCGCTGTGGTTATCAGCACGGCTATTAAAATCATTTTCAAGAAAAAATGTAACTATTTGGATATTTTTTTGTATCTTTGCGCACTTGAATTGCTACCTATGGCAATTTTATGGAGGACACTCCACTTGACAAATGAATTTTTAATAATAAAATTTTAGGACATTGAAAGTAAGCAAGATTTTGGTTTCGCAACCGAAACCGGCAACAGAGAAATCTCCATATTTCGATATTGCGGCAAAGCATAACGTGCAAATCGACTTCTGTTCTTTTATCAAGGTCGAGGGCGTTACAGCAAAGGAGTTCAGACAGCAGAAGGTATCTATCCCCGAACATACCGCCATAGTATTCCTTTCGCGCCATGCGATAGACCACTTCTTCACACTGTGCAAGGAGTTGCGCGTTACCATCCCCGACGATCTCAAGTATTTCTGCTTGTCGGAGACCATATCGTTATACATACAAAAGTATGTTCAGTACCGCAAACGCAAGGTATTCTTCGGTAACGGACATATTCAGGACTTGGAGCCCATCTTTGTAAAGCACAAGACCGAGAAATATTTTGTACCAATGTCCAATGTTCACAACGACGAGCTCAACAGCATCTTCGATGCACATGGCATATTCCACTCACAGGCCGTAATGTACCGCACCGTGAGTACCGAGATACCCGCAGAGAAGATTATGTCCTACGATATGCTTATCTTCTTCAGCCCCCACGGGCTCGATTCCTTGAGAAAGAATGTTCCCGACTACGTACAGGGCGAGCAGAAGATTGCATGCTTTGGAAACATCACCGCCAACTGCATACGCAACATAGGCCTGCGCTTGGATTTGGAGGCTCCCACAGCCAACCTCACAAACATGCCGGCCGCGCTCGACAACTATCTCACAAAGAACAACGCATAAGAGCAACATAAATAGAAAAAAAGCCTGTCCTTCACCCTGTCCGACAGGCTTTTTTTATTATCTTCGCAACCGAACGACAATACAAACAACACATCCAAGGAGCTATGCGCGAAAACGGTTTTCCACTGAAAGAACACCTCAAAAGCAAGAGCATTATAGACCAACTATACGCAACAGGCACATCGGTAACAGCCTTTCCACTGCGAGCTGTGTTCATGGAGTTGCCCGCAGAGAGCCCCCTCTGCACAGCAAACATACTTATAAGCGTTGCCAAGAGACGCTTTCGCCATGCCGTTGACCGCAACCTTGTGAAACGCCGCATACGCGAGGCCTACCGCCTTAACAAGCAACCCTTTGTTGCCACCCTTAACGAACAGAACAAAAAAATGGCAGTAGCCATTATATACATAGACACCAAGCACAGCAGCACGGAATTCATAAAGAAAAAAATGCACAGACTGCTTGCCTCAATAATTGAGAAGAACAATAAGGTATGCGAAAACTAATAACAAACCTGCTCATCCTGCCCATACGCTTCTACCAGAAGTGCATATCGCCCCTCACACCACCCTCCTGCCGTTTCACCCCCACCTGCTCACAATATGCAGTAGAAGCAATAACCAAGCATGGCCCCATAAAAGGGCTATACCTTGCCGTGCGTCGTTTGCTTCGCTGCCACCCATGGGGAGGCTCGGGATACGACCCCGTTCCATGAGATTCATAGATATTCATACACACCATGCCACGACACAGCCGCACATAACCGGCATCATAAACAGCGGCACCACGGCTGCGCCACGCAACACTCCATGCTCCGTGGGTATTCACCCATGGCACATCACCACCGCATGGGAAGAGGATATGCACAAACTGCACGACGCTGCACGGCAGAGCAATGTGGTTGCCATAGGAGAGTGCGGCATCGACAAGGTGAAAAGCCCTGCCGACATAACCCTGCAAACAGAGATTCTTGCAGCGCAAGCCCTCCTTGCCGAAGGGTGTGGGAAACCACTCATACTGCATTGCGTAAAAGCACAAGAGGAGATAATAAGGCTGCACCGCCGCATAGCCCCAAAACAGGCATGGATAATTCATGGATTCCGCGGCAAGCCCCAACAGGCAGAACAACTGCTGCGTGAGGGGTTCTATCTATCGTTTGGCATGCAGTACAACAGCGAAAGCCTTGCCATCACCCCCATCGACCGCCTGTTTATAGAGAGCGACACCGCCCAAACAGCCATAGAGGATATATACCGGGCTGTTGCCGCCTGCCGCGGGACCGATATTGAAGAGCTTGCAAGCAGCATAGTGCAGAATGCCATACGTTGCAATATAAACATTTTATAGGCAGGCGCGGCGCAAGGGACAATAAAAAGCATAATAAAAATTTGGCAATCTCATCAAAGAGTTATATCTTTGCATCGCTTAAGCCAAAAGCATAAGCAAAAGAGGATTGTCCTATGGTGTAATGGTAGCACAACAGGTTTTGGTTCTGTTTGTCTTGGTTCGAATCCAGGTAGGACAACACAAAAAGACGGTCGGAATATTCCGACCGTCTTTTTGTGTTGTAATTGACACGGAGAGCACATTGCAAGCCCCAAGCTATTGCAGGCTCACCTAAATCACCGAGTACAGCATAAACACCCAATGCGCCATGACGGCAGCAGCAATACCACCTATCGTGTGGGCAAGAATAGCCTTTGAGGTAAGTTCACGATAACCTATGGCATCGAGCATGGCAGTGTGAGTACTCAAATAACCACTCCAACACATACCTATGGCGGTGAACACCGCAATGGCATTGCCATCAATCCAACCGGCCGAGGCAAAGTTGGGAACAAGGCCCAAAGCCGCACCTACGGCTCCAAGAGCCGTAATGGGGAACGCAATGAGGTGAGGATCGTGAAATCCGAACAAAAATTCAAATATAAAACTCAACTTGCCACCCAACCATGGCAGGAGCTCGACACCCTCATAAGCGGCACCGGTGAAATTACCACCCGCCGAGGGACCAAAGGTAAAGAGCATGACCAATGTCGATATAATGAGTACACCGGGAATAATAGCTATACCCACATCCACACCGGTGCGACCACCATCGAGCAAAGAATCCAATATACGCTGGAAGAGAGGTTTCTTCACCTCCTCGGCCTCAATCTGCTCAACCTCGTCGGCACGGCTTGCATCCTCGTACTTATATTGCGGGCAGGCCTTTATCACAAAAAACTGCATTATGCGGGTAGATACCACACAACCGCACATCGCGCCAAAGAGACCAATCAGGGGCTCCACGAAGTAGCCCTGCCCAACCATAAAAACAATAACCAACAGGCCCATTCCAAACGCCGTACCGAAGTTTGTGAGTGATATAAATTGGAACTTCTTAAAGTATGCACTGAAACGCTTGTCCTGCGCAAGCGAGATTATAGCAGGGTTATCGCTCAAAAAGGTGAGCACTGCACCAAGCGACGCCACACCCGGCAAGTTGAAAAGCGGTTTCATGAGCGGGCGCAAGAGCTTTTCGAGCAACGACACCACACCAAATTCCACAAATACACGCCCTATGGCGCCTGTTATCACACAGATAGCCATGAGATAGAACACCGTGTTCAGCAACAGGTCGTGTGCGGTACGCATAATAGTATTGAGCATGTTGGCCGTACCCATCTGCGATGCAAGATAGCCGAACAGCAGAAAGAATATCACCAAACATACAATCCCCGATGGGATAAATTTCAAAATTCGCTTCATAAAGTATTACTGTTTGAAACTGAGTAAATTCATTCTCCAAGTAACGCCCACCGACAGATATGTGTAATTGTCGAGCAACACGCCTGCCGGGTTTGTATTATCGCCAAACGAGTATGAGCCCGCAGCATGAATGCGCACATCGTTACGCGAATCCTTCAAGGGGAAGAACTCCACGCCCGCGCCCACACGGGTAATCTCGGTATCGGCAGAAACAAGATAATCCTTGCTTGTAGATGCATTGTTCACATCATAGCTTGCTTTGGCAAACAGGTTGAGTTTCTCTGTGGGAGCCCAAGCAACCTTGCCTATAACAGAAAAATCCTTGCCCAAGAAGGCCTGACCGCTTGCAGCGCGGTTCATTAAATCGAGGTCTACGGTAACCCGGCCCATGTGGAATCGGTTACCCAGCGATATATAGTTCACGAACTTGCCGGGAAGATACTCCACAAAATTCACCGAATATAACGATGAGAACCAACCATGTGAGCTCGCCCACATAAGGTTATAGGCAAACATCTCCTCCTGTTTATGCACAGAACCATCGGCAAGGGTTATATCGCCACGGAAGGGGCTCTCACATATTTGGAAAGAAAACTTATCGGAATGCGAGTCCCCGGCAAATGTGTAGGCCACAGTTCCTCCCAAACGATAGCAAGGTATATTGTTCCACCACTCCGAGCAGAAGTAGAGGTCGATGGGCGCAGCATCGTACTCAAAGCCACCGACTGCCACCACCTGCTTACCTGCCGAAAACTCCCAATCACCTGTTTTATATGCAAGATACACCCAATCGGTTGCGTCAAAGAACGAAGCATCGGAATGTTCTTTGTTCAGTCGCTGGCGCAGAGAGTAGGAGAAACCACCGCCAATCTCGCCATCGGCACGCAGATTCAGGAATTTTCCTTTGAAACCACAGTTATCATCAACTGCGTTGCCATCGAAATACTCGCGCTGATAATCGCCACGCGCCTCCAACCTCAGATTAAGCAAATTTTGTTCCTGTGCATAAGCCACTGCACAAAACAGGGCAGCAAGCCCCAAAAGCAAACCTTTTTTCATAGTGTTTTCACAGTATTTTATAATCACTCTTTTATCAAAAAACGGGCGGTATTGAGTTTACATCCATCTCGTAACTATCATATACAACGGCACGCCCGCCAAAGCCCTCTTTCTGGAATATCAGCCCGCAGTTAAGTACATGCCCACCCTGCTCCACCGATGTACCAAAATCGAAATACTCCTTGCCGGCATAGCGTGTGTGCACAAGGTAATCGAAAAGAAAATCTACCGCACCTGTTTCGCGCCCGGCCTGCACCGAGCCTATGTACTGTACGCGGGCCACGCGCTCCGTTATGTATAGCACCGTGCCCGCCACGGTATTACCCGCCGCATCAACCACACGAAACAACTTTATATTCCTGGGGAAACGCCCTGCCAACAATTCAATCTCGGCAAGCGAATGAACAGGAACAGCCCCATGCTCCTTTTGCAGATTCTCGGCAAGCACCGCCCAAAAGGCAGGATAATCGCCATCCTCCACTATCGAATAGCCACAACCTTGCGCACGCTTTACCTTGCGCTTGCGCAGGGTGCTGAAAGGCAATGCCTGCGGCTGCCACACCACCGATGCCACGCGCCTGCGGGCAAGCACAGCGTTACAGCGAAAGAGAGCATACAAATCCTCCTCGGCAGGGTATGTGGCATATATATGCGGTACGGGGCTATAAACAATCTTCTTAACCCCTGTGTCGCTCAACAGGAAACAACGCAAAGCATCAAACAGGGCAAGCATTTGCCCAGCACCCACATTGCGCCCCACAAGGAAACCGCCGTATGTGAGCCCGCCATGCGATGCAAGCACATCGCCGTCTATGCAAGCCGGCAATAGAGCCACAAGCTCATTGCCTTTATAGAACAGAAGGGAGAAATCCACGAAATGCGGATTGTAATCGATATAACCACGTTCAAAGAGAAACGTGGCATTCTTGCACCCTGCCACAAAACTATCCCACACGCTTTGCAGCGACCGTGAGTAGCGCACCACTTTTATAGGTTCTTGGCAAGGGGAGTTCATCGGTTTATCGTTTTATATATTCCAAAAACTCGTCATAAGAGTTTATGTATGTTGAGGGGTCGTATGTGTGAGAGGCAAAGACCAACAAAACTGCATCGGGCGAAAAATTGGTAAGCTCGTTCCATGTTTCGGGCGGCACAAGCAACCCCTCGCTACGCGATGTCAAATGATAGTTATGACGGCCCGCCTTATCCTCAAGGCATATATCCACGCTACCATTCACCGCCACCAAATATTGGTACGACAGTTTATTGGCATGGAAGCCCCTCTTTACCCCCTGCGGCACATCGTATATCCAATATATGCGGGTGATGGGGAAAGGCACACTGCCCATGGACTCAGCTATGGTGAGTGAGCCGCGGTTGTCGGTATATGTCTTAATCTTATCCATTCTGCTTGCGAAGATAATAATTAAGTGTAAAAAAACAAAAGAGGGTGTATCAAAATATAAATTTTGGTACACCCTTGTTAAAAGTTCATCACCACACATCAACCACACCGGTTGCGGTACTCCGCTGCTGTCTCTTGCGGGAGCAACGCATTATATTAACAGCGTGGTTCATGTTTTGTTCATGAATATATGGTTTTTATTGTGCAATTGCCTGCAAATAATTCTTCACAGGGTTAGCATACATTTCCAGAATTTTTGTGCGCAAGAAGGCCTCATCCTTATCGGGCAAATCCACCTTTGATATACGCTCGGCCATGTAGGCATCCAGCTTGGCTGCATCCTCGGCCGTATATTTATCGGCAAACTGCTTATCGCCTGTGAGCAACTCGTAATAATAGTAGTTTATGGGCCAGAAACGATAGTTCTTGTGAATATGCTTGTCGATGATACGTGCTACGCGGCTTGTAATCTCGTTCTTGCCAAGAGTGCGGTCTATCTTGTCAATCTCGTCGTTTATGCACTCTGCCACATGGTAGTGAATGGCACCTTTATAACCCATGAGGCCCTGCTGCATGTTGGCAAGGTCATCGAATGGCGATTTCTTATGCTCGGGATTGTCGCGTTTCTGCTGGAACTCCTTTGCTTTAAGATAGTCGCAGGGGTCATATTCGTAGGAAATGGATGTAGGAGCGATGTTAAGTTCTTTAAGGGCATCCACCATATTGCCACCCGAATACATGGTGAGCATCTTTATAAGGCCCTCCTGTGTGAGGTCGTTGCTATCCTTGGCACGCCCCTCGCGCTGTGCCAGCCAGATGGGTTGCTTGCGCTCGGTTATTGTGTGGTGCATATACGACGACAGACGCTTTGAAGAGGCAAGCATCTCGCGGATGGAGGCCGAGCGTTGCACTATGAAGCTGCGGTTTACCCTCACAAGTTTTTTTATCCAGGGGCGAATGAGAAGATTGTCGCCTATGGCAATCTCCACAGTATTGCCGATATTCTCAACAAATAGCAGACACAAGAATGCAGAGTCGAGGATGATATCTCGGTGATTGGAGATACAGAGCGCATTGTGCAAGCTATCCTTATTATCGAAGCTCAGGCTGATGCCACTGCTCAACTTGGCAATGAGCCCCTGCAAGAAGGGCTTTACAAGCGCCTTTTGAAAATCGAGATTGGTTTTTGAGGCACGCATGGCTGCGGCAATCTGCTCAAAGGGGGTGCCGGGGAAGGCATAACCCATGGCAGCCTGGAACTCGGGGTCGGCTATAAGTTCTTCAAAGATTTGAGGAAGTTCCTCGGGCACATAGGGACGAATTTCGTCATACTCAGCAGGTATATTCATAACTTAGTGTTTTTGGTTTCTTTCTTTAGCGGGGAGCAGATGCCACGCACCCCCTTTTGCAAAATACGGCAAAATATTTCAAAAAAGCAAAAGGCTGCTGCTTTTTGTATATATTTTAGTGATTATATCGCAACAACAATCCTCTGCTCCTTGCGCAAGGAGCAGAGGATTGTTATCGATATACACTATCTGTCAAACAGACAGAACTACATTACCGCGCGCCCCAGATATCCTCCCAGGAACCACCGGTTTGTTCATTGGAAAGAAACTCAATATCTTCATCATCGGGGTTAACACGATCGTTATTCGTACCCACACCCATATTCTCACAAAGATTATATAGGGGCTTCAAATCTACGAACTCAGTTACAGGACCTGTATAATTTTTCTTTTTCATACTCATCATATTTATTACCTATTCCAAGCCCCCGGGAGGGCCCGGAATATTTCAACATTTACTTCAACAATTCAGAGTTTACAAACACCTTTTTACCATTCACAATATAGAAACCGGGCACTACAACCTCCTCAATCTTGCGACCCTGCAAATCGTAGATTGTGCCCTCCAAAGGATTCTCCTCGGTATTAACCTCATCGATATCGGTAGTACCGCTGAAGATACCGAAGAAGTACTCTGTAGAAAGGTTCTGTGTCGTTGTACCGCCAAGTTTCAAATACACTTTATTTGCAGGACATTTAACATAACCTCCATCGTCGTTACTACCGGTATTGGTCTTATCTGCACGGTAGTTCTCATATACCCAGCGCATAGCAACAATGCCACTCTTTCTTGTGAGCATATATATGTTATACACATTATCGCCATTCTCGTCCAAGCAGCTCTCATAGGTTGTGTAGTTAGAGCCACCCAAGAGGTTATCCTCATTGTCAACAGCAGCAACAGCAGCATTGTTGAACTTAAAGGCACGACCGGCACTTTCTTCTATCGAGCCTCTGAGAATCACAGGGAAGTTCGCGGGGATAGTAGCACCCTCGCTTGCATACTCATAGAGTTCGATAGTATTATCGACAATTGCACTATTGGTAACAATATATGCCGTTACACCGGCAGGCACCGTTACAGGATAGCCAAGGTTGAGGGTTGAATAACCTGTAGTTTTGTCATTACCTGTGGTGTTGGCAGCAAGGGTTATGGTGTGCTCTATGTTTGCAACCACATCATCTACAGAGACCTCTTCTATTCTCCAAGCCGAAGCCGAGTTCAAGCCACCCGAGTAACCTACGATTTTATTACCGGATTCTTGTGCGTGCATGGGCTGACCGGAAACTATCTTCAGTATACCTGTTGCATCATCAAGCACATTTATAGTAAATGTTGCAGGGGTAGTAGAGAGGGTTGTCGCTTCTGCCCAAACAAGTGTAGTAAAGCTACAGCCCGTGTGCATATTCTTTATATTGTACCCCCCCTCAATCGGTTCAATGTACCATATTGCACGAGCAGATGTAATATCGTAGTCTTTTGCCCAATAAACATTATTATCGTCGTCGGCATAAACAACTCCGTCAGAAGAATAGGTATCACCATCATCGGCAGTCTTGTATGCCGAACGAATCTTGTAGAAACCACCAACAACGGGCATATTACGTGTAAGCGCATTATATGCATCTTCGAGAGCGGTACGAGCCGAGTTGTAATCATCATCTGTTGCATCGGCATCGGCAAGTTTTTCTGTGGCAGCATTATAAACATTGTTATATGTTTCAACTGTACCTGCGGTGTAGCAACCTATAGCCTCTCCCGACACTTTTTCTCCACCACAATCGGCATGCAGATTATACAACTCAAAGTATGCATCACTCATGCTGTAATCTGTTTCATCGAGAACAAATTGGAAGTTAGAACCATCATCTCCCGGTGATTGGGCTGAATCTGCCCAGAATCCCATTTTATTATTTTTACCACCATGGTTGCTAAAATAAGTAGCCTTACCCTCAGGTTGTATATTCCACCAATCGGCAACGGTCTTACCATCTGTGAAAGTGATATACCAATTCTGCTTATAAGTATCATCGGTTCCATCTACCGCCTTTACCTTACTATTACCATCCTCTATTAAATTAGAAGCAAGACGATAGGTGGTATTATGCTCTCCGGCACGCCAATAAGGAAGGATGAGCAAATCATCGTTGCTATCGGCATCGGTTCCTTGCATGAAATACCAAGCTTGATATTCGTTACCTAACTCATCATCGTCCACAGCTACCATGTTTGTAGCATCTGCAGCGCCATCAAATTCAAGAACACTGGTGTCGCTACGTTTAATCTTTATCTTATAGAGCACGGGGTTATTCACATCGGTAGTGAGGATGACCGGAATATTTCGGGCATCCTTGGCAACATTCAACGCATTATATGCAGCCTCAAGCTCAGCATATGAATTGTCGTATGCTTCCTGTGTAGTGTAGAACTGTTCAACTACTATACCGGCCTCCACAACTTCGTTGTTGGCTGTTACAAGCTTAGACAAAGGCAGATTTATGGATTGATATTCGCTCTTCACCTCTATTGTTTTGCAAGCTGTTACTGCAAATTGGCTCAGCACGAAGTAGGGGTGCTCTTTGTACATTGCGTTATTATTGGTCTTTATAACCATAAAGCGGATATAACGATAAGCCTTTCCATTACCAAGCACATCTGATGTGTATGTCGTGGGTGTGGGAGATGTGGGCAAATCTGTGAGTTTTGTGATAAGCTCAAAGTTCTCAAGATCGTTAGAGCCTTCGATAAGCATCACCTTAGGATCGTTGTTATTTCCACTGTTGCGACCTGTGTAGCTGAACTTGAATGACATAATCGCCTTGTTCTCGCCCATATCGAGGCGCAAATAGTGGTCGAGGTCGTCATCGGTGCTGCCTCTATAAGCCGTGTGCAGATGTTCTGTATTGGTAGCCTTATCACCAACCAATGCTGCCACACCAAGAGCATCGCTGCCGCCATTTTCTGTACCGGCGGCATTGCAATAGAGGTAATATGGGGCATTTTCATCGGTACACTGCATTGTAATAGCAGTTTCTGTCTCATTTATGGTTGCAACCTCGGTTACAAGAGCATTGGTTTCATTGGCAAGAGTTTCAAGCCCACCCCTCTCATTTATATTAGAATCTATCACACTCTGTATAGCATCAATCTGTGCCTGCAACTGCTCTTTTGCAGCAGTGCAATCATCGGCAACCAGATATTTGCCGACAGCCTCTTTTGCATCGCAGTATTCACGCAGTGCAGCGGGCAGGTAATCAAATATATCAGATGTCGAATAGTTTTGGTTCACCATTGCTGTGCAATGTGAATAGAGGTTGAAGTCAGACATATTGAAACAGCCACCACGATTGGAGGCAACCGCTACGCGTATGTAACGATAGTTCTTTGCAAGTTCGTAAGGTGCCGACATTTCCCATTTTGTGTTTTCTGTTGTTGGGAGGCCCTCGGTTACAGAGAACAGCTCGGTATAGGTCTCTTTGTCGTTGCTGCCATAGAACTTCAACCCTGTGGGGCGACTATCGGCTGCACCCGAGTAACGTGTGGTATAATCGATTAAGAAATCTTCAATAACAGTGTTCACACCCAAGTCAATCTCAACATAGTGAGAATAAGCCTCGGAAGATGATTCCCAATAGGTTCCGGTGAAGGTTCCTGTATTGCCCACGCCATCGGTTTCGTCGATGATGGCACCTTTACCATTATCGTCGGTTGCACGCGGATAAGTCAAAATGTAGAAGGATTCTGTTTTATCTGTAACTTGCAAAGGCAAAGAGCCTGCTGTTTGCGCGCCACTTACTGTGGTTGTGGCGAGCAATTCCCCCATTCTGGTTATAAGCGCGTTCAACTCATCTTTTGCCACATCGGCTATAACAACATTGTTGGCAGCAGTGTAACAATCGTTCAAAGCCTCATATGCTGCGGTATATTGTGTTTCTGTGAGATAATAACGAGAAACTGCATCTTGGGCATTCTGCAACGCGGTATTCAGTTCGTCAAGAGCAAGGCTTGAAGATGCATAATAGTCGCTATTATTTTCTATATTGCCGTTTATTGTACCAAGCAAAGTGTTTGTGCTGGCTATGAGCGCATTAAGTGTGCTCTTGTCTTTGGTTGCCGCTACGTTAAGACTCTCTACGGTGTCCAGTGGTTCAAAGGCTGTTTCCAGATTACCCTTTGCAGTGTCTATCTCGCCTTGTTCGTTGCTGTTATCGAGTTTGTCTTTTGCAGCATCGAGGGCGGTTTTTGCTGCTGCCAACTGCTCAACGGTCAAAGTTGAGGGTGCATAGTTGGAAGTTACATTACCCTCGGCATCAGCCATCTTGTTGTAGAGTGCTAAAGCATTGTCATAGGCTGCCTGCAGCTCGGTTTTGTCGCAGGTAGCTTTCTGCATAGCCTCGTTCAAGTTGTCGTATGCAGCCTGCTGGTCGGCTATTGCAGCATCGAGCATAGGAACGCTTGTAACAAGTGCGTTGGTGCTCATTGCGTTTGAGGAGTTTGTGGTGTGTACGCTTGAGAGCAACAATTCCTCGGATACAACACTCTTGTATGTGGAGTTCACGGTTGTTTTCTCGTCCACAATTGAGCTAAGAGCAAACTCGGCCATTGTAAAGAATGGATGACCATTATTATCGTCTTCGTCGACTGTAATATCGGTAACTTTGAATCGCAAGTAACGATAGGGAGTTTCATTGCTTCCCAAAACCACAGAATTGTAAACAGTATTGGTGTTTAACACCTCGGGCAATGACGTAAGTGTCACAATCTCTGTAAAGGTATCAGCTGTTGTATTGTCGCCATCAATCTCATTGGCTCCCTCAACAACCATAGTCAAAGGCATATCCTTTTTACCACGCGATGCCGTTGTATATGTGAAATTAAACTTACCGATAGAAACACCCTCGCCCATATCCACACGCAAATAATGGTAGTCGCCATCATCGGAATTAGCATTCCAACGAGTGTGCAGATATGTGCTATTGTTACCATCGGTTAGTTTTGAAACATATTCAGCACTATTATCGTCATTATTTGATGCTATATAAGGAGCATTGCAGTAGAAATTACCATCGTTGAGTTCTACGGGAGTCTCTTGTGCAAATGAAACCGTTCCCACCTGTTCTATAAGATTCTGTGTATTTGCAGCAAGCTGTGCAAGTGTATTCTTGCGTGCGGTGATTGCAGCAGAGTACTCGGTATAAAGTGCTTCGTATGCACTTGTCAATGCGCTTAACTTTTCATCGATATTATCTTCTGTGGGCGACATACTTAATGCGACACTCTTACCATTATACAAGGCATCCAATGCAGCTGTTAAAGTTCCAACATTTACGGTGCCGCTGTATGTATCGTTTACCGTTGCTGTGAAACCTGTTACAGGCATAATGTCGAACTCGGCCATGTGCCAATAACCGCGGTTTGCGTGCATATTGAAACGCAGATAACGGTGCGAAGAGATAATCATACCGTCGAACTGCCAGGAAGTACCTGCCGACTGGGGCATATCCGATGCCGAGCCCAAATACTTATATGTAACATTATCGTCACTGCCATAAACATCAACGCTCTTGGGGAAGTCGTTTTGAGCACCCGAACGTGTTGTGTGGCTGAACGCAAAACGAGGCAGAGTATTGCCTGCACCCAAATCCACAGCAATGTAGTGGACACCCGATGTAACAGCGCCGCCACTATAATCGGAATGGAAGTAATTGGTTGTAACACCATCGACAAGATTGGCTATGGGCCCTTCGGAATGTGGAGCATTTGACCAAATATATCCGGCAGAGCCCTCGGTGGTAGTTTGCAAGTCAATGTTCTCACCGCGTGTGTATGTTACGGTGCCAAGCACCTCGCCCAGCAACGCTTCTGTTTTGGTAATATACACCTCCAAATTGGTCAAGTCGGCAATTGTGGCATTAGGCTCAACAGCTGTGAGATACCAACGCGATGCATCGTTACCGATTTCCCAACCAACTACATTACTCCAAGATGAGTGGAAGTTTCTGTAGCCGGCAGCAGGAGACAGCTTGATGGCCCACACACCGGCTTCCATCTCTTGCAACGTATAAAGAGCATCGGCATTGGCTGTTGTGGTAGCGGTCATTGCTGTCGATTGCGCAACGGCAGGACAGTAATAACCTTTTTTATTATATATGTTATAAACGCCATCGCTTGCAGTAGCCTTGAATTGCCACTTTGCAGCATCGGCTGTTTGGTCTACACCACCCTCGGAACGAACAACCAATTCGTTATTAACCCACATTGTTTCATTGGTGTTTTTCTTGTTGGTTATTATATATGTGAGCGATGGGTCAAAAGGTATCCTTGCATCGGGGTTTTCCAACACCTTCTGATACTCGGCATAGAGCAGGTCGTATGCAGCCCCGTAACCCGACGTACCTGCGTCATACACTGTTTTTGCATTTTCAAGTGCTGCGGCAAGGTCGGCAACAGCGGCACCTTTGTAGAAGCCTATTTTCGTATAGGTATTATCTATTTTGTCTATTATTTGCTGAGCCTTGGCTATGAGTTCACCAAGTATGGTTTTTTGCATTGCAGTGAGGTCAATCTCGGCAGTGGTGGTATTATTCTCGGAATCGACAGCCACAAAAGTTGCGTTACCCTGCAAAATGGTCTTCTTCGCCTCGTCGCTCAATTCAAATGTGGATTTGTTACTGAACGATACAAGCTCGCCGTTTTCATTGAATACAAGGAAACCTACACCGCCTTCGCCACCGCTCATAGTAACGGTACCGTCGTTGCCGACTATCGCTGTGTAGGCTTCGGTTACAGAGGTGTTACCCTCGATAAAGTCGGTTACCGAGCCATATTCGGCCGATGCATTGGTATCCCAAAGGGCACGCTTGGTTGTACCGTCGTGTTGCAATGTTGTTTCGCTTGTTGCGTCGTTGATGAGCAAAACGGCATAGTTTACCGGGTAGTTCTTTTCTTTAACCGTTGTGATAGCTGTTTCTATCTGCTCCTCGGTTACATTATATATTGCATTGGAGTAATCACCGACAAAGCGCTTGGTCATCAATTCAAAGAAGCCGTGGGCACGGAAAAACTCTGTCAAATCCTCACCTGCGGCATCACAAGCGTGCTGGTAGAAACGGAGCAACGATGTCTCACCGCTTATTTGCGCACCGTTAACCATTGGTGTCTGACGCAACAGTTCAAACAAACGAGGCCAAAACTGTGTGTTGTTACCTGCAAGGTGGTAGTAGAGCCACAAGCGATAATAGAGGTGGGTAATTGCCCAAATGTTGTTGGTGTAAAGGTCATTATCTTCGGTGTTAAAAGCATCGAGCACACTCGCCAATGAGCCGTCTGTACCATTCACGCGCGATGTTCCCATACCCATATACCACACAGCAACGTTCGAGAAGAAGTTGTTGGTAACCTCGGTCTGTCCGTTAAGGTTGAAAATTGATTGATGTTGGTGACCAATCTCGTGGGCGGGGCCCCAAGTGGGGCCTGCCTCAACCGCAATTTTGCCAATAATGCTACCCATTGTATTGTAATGGTAGTTACAAACTCGCCAACCGCCACTCATATATCCGCTACCGGAACCAACTGCCGCACCGTGGTGGTTGTAATAATCGCTGTAATCGCGTCCCTCGCAGAATGCTTTATAGGTATCGCCTGTATCGTTGCTACCGTAGTTGTATATGTCAAAGGTAGTATTCTCGGCTGTCCAGCCGGGATAGAGGCTGTTCATTTTATCGATATTCGACTTGCTCAAAAGACCCATTGTTGCGTGCTCGCTGTACATAATGCGGTCCCACGCTTCGAGCATAATGTTTATTTTATTTCGAGTGCCGTTTGTAACAAGGTTCATTCCCGGATAGTAGGTATCGCTGAAATCGCCAAAAGCATTTCCACTGCCGGCATAGCAGTTGGGGGTGGTGGGAACTTCTATATTTTCGAGATGCCAAGCAAGGGCTTTTTCTATGCCGCCACCGTCATTGGCAACGCCGAAGTAGCCATTGGTGCTGTCCCAGGTACCAAAGGGAAAGAGCAGTGTCTGGCGATGACCAAGCAGTGCAAAATCTGTGGCAAGCGCCGCACGGGCTTTGTAATAATCCCAGTCGGCATCGTTATCAACCTCGCCCCAAAGGTTCTCGGTACCAGAATCTTCTGCGCGGAAGTCACCCATTGCATTGAAGAAACCGTTGATGTGTCCGCCCTCGATGTGAATTTTCAAGGGCTTGTAATCGCTGAGTTTATGGGGGAATTCGCCTGTTGAGGTATTATAGGTGTGAACGAGGTAGTTTATCCATAGTTGGCAACCATCACTAGTATAAGGGATTACATTCAATCCTTTTTTCAGCTGAGTATAGGCTGCATTGTTATAAGGGTTTGTTACTCCGTGTCCGGTTTGGTGTGCCACCCAAAGCTCGGCACCATCGGCAATGTCGCCTTCGACCATTATATAGATGGGTTCACCGGCATTGGCATAGATACCTGTGGGGTTATCCATATTACAGTGGGCGTTGATACCGAGGAAAGAGGTAATCTCGCCCTCGACGCTGTAAGGCTCATACATCTGCACACGGAACTTCTTGGCATAATCATGCTCCCAAGTGGTGTAAACATCCCACTGGCCGTGGCTGCTGTTATTACCGTTAGGGCGAGCATCAAGCGCAACGGTCTCCTCGGCCCAGTTGCCACCGCGCACCTTCTTCACCATATTTTTCAACGTTTGAGGAAGTGCCGAATAATTGGCATCGGCTGCCAACTGTTCATCGGTCATCGAGGTTGTTGTATATGCACTTTTAAGAATGGTGCAGGCTGCGTCGGAGAAGATTGCTTCAAGGCTTGTTACATAGGCGGCAGACTCAGCCACTGTGGGTGCCTTTTCGAGCAAAGCAGTTATCTCGTCTGTTGTATAATTGACCTTGGTTATTGTCCAATGAGTTCCGGTATTATCGTTTCCATTCAACCAACCGACAATATTATACCCTCCGTTGTCGCCATTGTTATCGTCGTGCATATAACCATAGCCATCAGAACCTTTGGTTTTTAACGTATTAAGGGTGGTATTTGATGTGTACAGCTCAAATTTATTGTATTCGTGGCTGTAGTCATCGGTCATAGACCAAGCCGTGTATGCCGACTGGGCTCCTTTGAGGTATTTACCACAAGCGAGGTTACGCAACACGTAGTAGTCGCCATCTTTGGTTACATACCACTCCTGCTTGGTATCGGCTGCATCGGTGGTCTTTGTGTGGACATCATCGACGCCATCGGCACTTAAAGAGCGGTCGGCTCTTGCACTCACGAAACGGTACACCTGCCCTACTTCCAATGAGGATAGTTGTGCACTAACGGTTGCCGTCACCAACAGCAGCAGCGACACAACCCACAAACGAGTAAAAATGTTTCTCATTTCCTTTTTCTTTTTTCGCCTGCAAAAACGGATTTTGCCGCCATTGCAGGCAATTTGTTATTATTATTTTATTTTTTCCTTGTCAAAAAATATCATTTTGCATAGATTTAAGGATGCAACAAATGCAAAGAGCCGTACTATGCATAAATCGTTCAAAATTAGTTAAAAATGCTGAAAAGACAAAAAAAGTTGTATTTTATTTACCATTTTGGGAGTACTTTTATACGAACAGGCCTTTTTGTATTACAAAAACGGGGTTGCAGGAGATATTAACTTTATATCATTTTTAAAAAAAAAAGAGCCCTGCCTGTATATACTTGATACAGACAGGGCAAGTGGTTCCCACCAAATTTATTTCGGCAAAGCAACTATCCATAGAAAAGGTTGACACTTTTTCAGCAAAACTCTCCCACTTTTCAAAGAGGGAGTACCCGAAGGGGGAGGGAGTTCTGTTTGTGCCGCGCGGGCTACGACCGGCGAGTGTTGTCAAAGAGAAAATTACAGCAGGCTGTTTTTAGACAAAAGAACAGAAGAAAAAGAAGAGGAAGATTTTTTTTGCAACAATATTCTTATGGCAAAAAAGCACAAGTAATTCTATCTTTTTATTTGAAAATCTTTTTGGGCTGTTCAGTCATATCAAAAAGACGTTGAGCAATCTTTTTCCAATCAAACAGGCCGTTAATCATAACAACCGATTCATCAAAATTTATATCGTCAAAAAAAACGAGGGATTTAACCGGCATCAGCACATTGGCATTAGGATATTTTGCCAAGTAAAATTGCAACATTTCGTCCAATGAATATTGCGCTGACAAAACAGCTATATCGACAAAATCTTTTATTCGGGTGCCATTATGCGAAACGGCATCCAACTTCATTGCTATGATATCGGGAACACTCTCCAATCGAACGCCATCGATAATATCGGGCTCAGCAATGTGTGGGTAGTTGAAACGTATGCAATCAATCATTACGCCATTGATAAAGCCTTTCAATGTTTGCCCACGCTCAAAAGCAACCTTCATTGCATACTTTTTCACGAGCATCTCCCGCAGTTCTACTATATCGAACTCTTCTTTTGTGAAAAAATCGAGGTCGATGCTCTTTCTATGTCCTATGCGGAGAGCAAGCGCTGTGCCACCAACAAGATTGAATGATGACATCAGAGGTTCTTTCTGCAACTCTCTCAGAAGTTCCAATGTCCTCGGCTCAACGGCCTGTGTTTGTAGCATCTTAGTTCCTCCTTTTTAAGTTTGAAAGCCAAACAGACAAAGTTTATATCCATAGGGCTTAAATAGGGAATGTTTTTAATGGCTTCACGGAATCCGTCTATTCCGCCATAGATATCGAATGCCGCATAGTAATCCTCGGGGGTGCCAAGTTCTACGACACGCTGTACCACAAGAGTACGGGATGCTTGCCAATCGAAATTATGCAAGTCGTACTCCCACAGCAGCGCCGGATTAAGATTGTGCCCGTTTTGTGTATAATTGTCTAATATTACCATACAGCATACTATGTATATGCAAATATCACATATTTTAATGATAAAACCAAGCAATTTTGCTGTTTTGCCGTTTTCCACCAAATTTATTTCGGCAAAGCGGCTATCCATAGAAAAGGATGACACTTTTTCAGCAAAACTCTCCCACTTTTCAAAGAGGGAGTATCCGAAGGGGAGGGAGTTCTGTTTGTGCCGCGCGGGCTATGGCCGGCGAGTGTTGTCAAAGAAAAAATTACAGCAGGCTGTTTTTAGACAAAAGAACAGAAGAAAAAGAAGAGGAAGATTTTTTTTGCAACATTTTTTTATCTAAAAAAAACAGTATAATTAAAATAATTTCACAACGATTAGTATTATCTTCGCCAAAAATTGTTGAAATAACTAAAAACAGTAATATATGGACAAGAAACTAAACAAAGGAACCATTTGTGTTCAGGGTGGCTGGCAGCCCAAGAAGGGCGAGTCGCGCGTGCTACCCATTTTCCAGAGTACCACATTCAAATACGAGACAAGCGAGCAGATGGCACGCCTCTTTGACCTTGAAGATTCGGGCTACTTCTATTCGCGCCTGCAAAACCCCACCGTTGATGCTGTTGGCGCAAAGATTGCAGCGCTTGAAGGCGGTGTGGGCGCAGTACTCACATCATCGGGGCAAGCTGCCAACTTCTATGCAATACTTAACATCTGCCAGGCGGGCGACCACTTTGTGTCGGCAACAACCATTTACGGCGGTACATATAACCTGTTCTCGGTTACCATGAAGAAGATGGGCATTGAGGTAACTTTCGTTGATGCCGACGCCCCTGCCGAGGAGATTGAGAAGGCATTCCGCCCCAACACCAAGGCTCTTTTCGGCGAGACTATCTCCAACCCCGGTGCCGCCGTGCTTGACCTTGAAAAATTTGCTACAATAGCCCACAAGAACGGTGTGCCCTTTATTGTGGACAACACATTTGCAACACCAATAAACTGCCGCCCTATTGAGTGGGGTGCCGACATTGTTACACACTCCACCACAAAATACATGGATGGCCACGCGGTTGCAGTGGGTGGTGCTGTTATTGACAGCGGCAATTTCGATTGGGAGGCTCACCACGACAAATTCACCTGCCTCACCGAGCCCGACGAGAGCTATCACGGCCTTGTTTATACAAAGAACTTTGGCAAGGCGGCATACATAACAAAGGTTGTGTCGCAGGTAATGCGCGACTTGGGCGCAATGATGGCTCCGCAAAATGCATTCTTGCTTAATTTAGGCTTGGAGACTATGCACCTGCGTATGCCCCGCCACTGCGAGAATGCACAGAAGGTTGCAGAGTTCTTGCAGGCCCACCCCAAAGTGAAATGGGTGAACTTCAGCGGCTTGGAGGGCGATAAATACCACAGCCTTGCGCAGAAATACCTGCCCAATGGTGGTTGCGGCGTGATGGCCTTTGCCGTGGAGGGCGACAAGGAGGATGCAATCCGTTTCATGGATAGTTTGAACTTTATTTCTATTGTTACCCACGTTGCCGATGCTCGCTCATGCGTGCTGCATCCCGCAAGCCACACTCACCGCCAGTTGAGCGATGAGCAGTTGAAGGAGAGCGGCATCGACCCCGACCTCATTCGTCTTTCTGTGGGCATTGAGGATGCCGAGGATATCATCGCCGACCTTGAACAGGCTTTGAGCACATTCTAACACAAGGCACAGCAATACTGTGTCAAAAAAAAACACCTACAGGCGCGTTTTTGTAACGCGCCTGTTTTTTATATATACCTACCACATTTCCCAAGATTTTCACTATCTTTGAGATAAATCTCGAAAATATTCTGCACTCGCCGTGTAAAATGTTCAAGCAAGCTTGACATTTTACGCTCGTTTGCCACTATCTTTGAGATAAATCTCGAAAATATTCTGCACTCGCTGTGTAAAATGTTCAAGCAAGCTTGACATTTTACGCTCGTTTGCCACTATCTTTACAAAAGATAAACTGATGATGGATAAATTAGAATACAACATACACCCCTGTGTTACCGCCTTTTCCACAAAGAGAGGGGGTGGCGGTTGCTACGGCGGTTTTAACATAACCCACTACTGCGGCGACAGCCCGCAGCACATTGCAGAGTGCAGGGCACAGCTATGCGGGGAATTGGGCATAGGCGACGAGCAACTCATATTGCCCCGCCAGACACACGGCTGCGAGATTCTAGAAATAGACTCGGCTTTTATGAACGCAAGCAAAGAGGAACAAGCCGACATGCTGCAAGGCATTGATGCGGTTGTAACCACCCTACCCCGCGTATGCATAGGTGTATCTACCGCCGATTGTGTACCCGTGCTACTGTGCGACACACAAAAAAGAGTTGTTGCTGCCGTGCATGCGGGATGGCGTGGCACGGTGGCTCGCATTGCAGAGCGTTGCATTGAAAGAATGTGTACCACACATGGGTGCAAGCCGCATAACATAAAAGCTGTTATTGCACCAAGCATTGGGCGCGATGCCTTTGAGGTGGGTGGCGAGGTATATGCAGCCTTTGAAGAGGCCGGTTTCCCCATGGAAAGAATAGCACGCATGCACAACAAATGGCACATAGACCTATGGGAGGCAAACCGCTTGCAACTGCTATCGTGCGGCATACCGCAGGAGAATATTGAGATTGCTGGAGTGTGTACGCACAGCAACCACGCAGAGTGGTTCTCGGCAAGACGCTTGGGAATAAACTCGGGAAGAATATTTAACGGAATAATGATAGAGAAATGAAAAAAAGTTCAGGTAATCAATTACAATTCTACACCAATTACAAGAATCTGTCATTCCGAACCTTGCGTGAGGAATCTATTTTAGATTTCTCGTCGCTACGCTCTCGCGAAATGACAACAAGGTACAGTATTATATACAACTGCCAAAGACTGTTATGCGTGGCACTAATTACTATTGCCGCAATAACCGCCACGGCACAGAGCCACATATATTTGTCGCCCACAGGCAACGATGGCAACAAAGGAACGAAAAGGGCTCCGCTATATTCACTGCATAAGGCATTGGAGATGGCTATATCGACCACTGCAAAGGACACTGCCTATATTGAGGCAGCCCCCGGCGACTACTACATGAGTGAGGGGTGCTACATTACCACTGCAAACACGCGCCCCATTGTGGTGCGCTCCACAGGCAAGGAGAAACCCCGCTTCATAGGCGGGCGCAAGGTTAGTGAGTGGAAACAGCAGAACAGCTATCTATACACCGCACACATACCCGAGGCAGCGTGGAGCGATTACACTTTTGAGCAATTCTTTATCAACGGACGACGCGCCACGCTTGCGCGCACTCCCAACAAAGGATTTTACAAGATAAAAAACATAACGGAAACTGTAACCGACGAAGGCAAGAATAACAAAGAGAGCTTTGCCACAATGCGCATTGAAGGCGACAGCGCCGACCTTGCACTGCTTGAACACGTGTGGCCGGGAGAGAATGGACAGCCCAAGGTTTCTCTATACCACAAATGGAATAACGCTATCATGCATATTGATGTTATCAATAAAGAGAATAATACATTCAACATTGCAGGCCGCAAATGGGGAAACAATAATTTACCTCAAAAGGACACGCAATATTTTATATACGATTTCAGGCATGCATTAGACGTCGCGGGGGAATGGTATATGGATTACACAAACGCCACCCTTTATTACATACGCCACCCTTGGGAGGATATGAATAGCGCCGAGTGTATTATACCAACCATCAAACAGTTCGTTAATTTCACGGGACACCCGGGAAGAGAGATTGAAAACATTTCGTTCCATAATATAATGTTCTCGGTGAGCAAGTTCAACACTCCCCGTGTAGGACTTTACCCATTCCAGGCGGCAGCAGATGTTGGTGCGGCCATTGAACTTCACTATGCAAAGAATATTGTTTTTACAGATTGCGAGATTGAGCATTGCGGCACATATGCCATTTGGATAGACCGAGGAAGCAGTGGTTGCACAGTACAGAGATGTTACATTGCAGATATGGGTGCAGGTGGTATTAAAATAGGCAACCCAGTAACCCCCACCGACACTGCATCTGTCGCAAAAAGAAATATCATTGACAACAACATTATAAGAGGGGGTGGAAAAGAGATTGCATCGGGCGTGGGAATACACATAATGCACGCTGCCGATAACAAGATAACGCACAACGATATTTCAGATTTACGATACAGCGGGATATCGATGGGATGGAAGTGGGGATACGGTGCTAGTGTGGCCTGCAACAATATTATAGAATACAATCATATTCATCATTTAGGATGGGGTGAGTTATCGGATATGGGAGGTATTTACACGCTGGGCGAAGGCACGGGAAACCGCATTGTGGGCAATGTTATTCACGACATAGCATCGAGCAAATATGGAGGTTGGGGTATATACACCGACGAGGGCAGCAGCAATATCACTATAAAGGAGAATCTTGTTTACAGATGCCACGATGGTGCTTTCCACCAGCACTATGGAAAGGAGAATATTGTGGAGAATAACATTTTTGCTTTCAGCAAGAATGTTCAAATACAGATATCGAAAGTAGAGGCACACAGCTCGTTCACGTTCAAGCGAAACATAATATTGCAAAATGAGGGTAGCACTGCTACGGGGCAATGGTTCAATGCCAAAATGGATATATCGAACAATATATATTGGAGCTATGGCAACGAGCTATCGTTCTGCGGGAGAAAGAGTGGCGAGTGGCTGCTAAGACGCGAAAAAAACGCACGCTTTACCGACCCGCTAATGAAAGCCCCGCTGGAGGAGGACTTTACATTTAGGAAGGAAAAGGCTATAAAAAAGATTAAGTTCAAACCGTTTGATTACAAAAAGGCTGGTGTTTATGGCAGCAACAAATGGATTGAGAAGGCCAAAGAGGGCAACAGCGTACACAAAGAGTTCTTGCAGGCAACAGGGTTGTAAACCACCTATTTGCCACGCAAAAGAGCGCGCAAATACCCTGCACGGTATAGATTGAACACCCACATGCGGGGCGATGCTCCCATGAGGTTGCGCAGCAGGTGCGGGCGGGCATAGCGATAGACTAACGACAGCAACCAACCGAGTTGCAGACGTTCAATGGTCTTGAGCTTGCGGGCAAGGGTTATTAAAGGAGCCATGGTATCGTAGTGCGCAGCCAAAGTGCGCAGTGCCTCCTCGTTCTTGGCAAGATACACCTCATTGGTTTCTATATCCATGTTTATCATGGGGTTGAACATGTGTGTTACCGTAATACCGGCCTCTTGCAATGCCTGCCCAAAGAGGTTATCCTCGTATCCATAACTCTGCACTGCCTCGTCGAACATTATCTTCCCAAAACTTTCACGGTCTATAAGAAAATTGAAGCTGCGGAAATTGGCATAGGGATGAGCATTGCGCCACTCAATAGGCGCGCGTTTCTCATACTCTTTCTCGTGTGTCCAGCGCAGGGAAACCGCCGGCGATGGTAATTCCGAAGGGTGCGCTACCCCACCGCAAACCACATTTGCATGACAGGTTGTTATTGCGTAGATATATGAGGCTAAAAAATTGCTATACATAGGCACACCATCGCAATCGAGAAAGAGCAGCCACTGCCCCTTGCTACGCTCGTAGAGACGGTTACGTATTGCGGCACGGCCGCAATTCACGCCCCGTTCCCAATACTCGCAGTATGGCAGTTGGTTTATAGTGCGGTTGATTGCGATTATTTCCTCATTGGTAGAGCCGTCGTCGCCCACTATTATCTCCCATTCCACCCCCAAAATGCGTGATATCTGCTTCACAAGCCTTTTAACAAGGTGTGTGCAGTCGTAGTTGTATGTGGGTATAAGTATTGATATATGCATAGTATTGGTTTATGGTGGCGAAGATAATGATTATTTAAGTTTCTGCAAAATGAGGTTAGAAAGATAGTGGCTAATATTTTGAGAACTATATTATAAAATGATGGCGCGCCCCTTTTTGGAACGCGCCATAAGGTTTTTCATATTAATATATTACATATTAAAGAAATAGTAGTAGGTTGAAATGCCCACATATCTTTTTGCACAATAGTCGAACTTTGAAACACTAATCTTTTTCTTGTGATCACCGGAATATACATAAGAGGAGACGTTGCGGGTAACCATGTATGTGGTACTGCTTGCCTTACTTGTCTTTAAGTAATAAGAACCGGTGGGGCTCTTATAGAGGTACATGGTTTCTGATGATGAGGTTATACTCACATTGTTGGATACTTGCAGTATCTCACAAGCTGTAACCGTTCCCAAATAATTATTATCATTTGAACTGCTGCCACCCGATGAACCACCGGTGTTACCACCCGTGGAACCACCACTGCTGCCACCCGATGAACCGCCGGTGTTACCACCCGATGAACCACCGGAGATAGGCTTGCCACTTTGTGTGATAGATATTGTCAACCGAGGAGAGATTGACATGAAAAAATAGGGTGCCGTGAGTTCCACTTTGGCTGTGCGGGAGTATGAGGAGGTATTTTCGTACGTATAGACATTGAACTTGCCATATTCATTGTTGTCGCGGGCAAATTGCATATAGTAGGAATCGTTCAGCACAGTGTATGTGATGTACTCATTTTCGAGTGCTACTTCTTTGTTATCCTGCATGATAAGCACAACTTTTGCCCTAAGGCTTTTGGTGCTCTCGGAATAGGGCATGGATACAATGCTGCCCATATTGTAGCCATTTGCATCGTATATACTAATCCTTGCATCCTGAATAAGACTCTCATAGGCCAATGGTGGCAGCATATCGGCTGAATGCTCGCGATAGAATCCGTAGTAAGAGTAGCCTATAATGTGGCCACCATAATAGTCTTTCTCTCGCAGGACTAAAATATCATTGGTGAGTGTAACAATCTCAAGGGGACCGAATTCCTCTGTTTCGTCGTACTCACCATCCTCGTCGTAAAAATTCTCGTATAACGTAATGGTGTTACCATCGACAACTATGCGACCACTCACTCTGGTATATTCATAGCCCTCGATATCTTCGTCGTATTCGCCCCAAAGACCTGTATATGTAAGGTCTTTATTAATGCTCAAGGAGTGGTAATACTCGTCGTCTTCGAAGGGCATCTGTTTCCATTCGCCTATCAGCTTTGTTTTATCTACAGATGGAGGTGATGTGGTACCGTCGTCATCGCTGCTGCACGATAGTGCAAGAATGCCCGTTAGAACAAGCATAAGAGAAAATAGCTTTTTCATAATATTATTTTTAGATTGGCACTGCGCGTAATACTCTGTGATAAATGTAATTATATCTGATGAATCAACAAATTTTTTATCAATTATTCAAGCTTGTTGCAACGATAATTATTCTTTTTGTGCCCTTACTGCTGCATAAACATAAACTATTGAGCATTATTTACAAAAAGCAGGGGTGGCACACGTGCCACCCCTGCTTAAAGTATCTATTTTCTACTATTATGCGCCGAAGTTATCGTACATGATTGACTTCTCCTCTACGCCAAGGTCAACAAGCATGTTTACAACAGCCTTTGACATGGGGCCGGGACCACACATGTAGTACTCGATATCCTCGGGTGCCTCGTGGTCTTTGAGGTATGTTTCGTAGATTACCTGATGCACAAAGCCCGGGGTATACTTTACACCTGCAGCATCGGCTGCGGGATCGGGACGGTCGAGCGCCAAGTGGAAGGTGAAGTTGGGGAAGTCCTTCTCGAGCTGCAAGAAATCCTCAAGATAGAATACCTCGTTAAGCGCACGAGCACCATAGAAGTAGGTCATTGTGCGGTCGGTAGTCTTCAAGGTCTTTGTCATGTGCATAATCTGCGCACGCAAAGGAGCCATACCGGCACCACCACCTACCCACATCATCTCTTTCTTTGAGTCGAAGATGGGGTGGAAGTCGCCATAAGGGCCACTCATTATTACCTTGTCGCCGGGTTTCAGTGTGAAGATGTACGACGATGCTATACCGCAAGGTACATCCATGAAGCCCGAACGGTCGGCCTTGAAGGGAGGTGTTGCAATACGCACGGTGAGCATGATGCGGTCGCCCTCGGCAGGATAGTTGGCCATTGAGTAGGCACGGATGGTCTCCTCGGTGTTCTTGCATTTGAGGCCGAGCAAACCGAACTTCTCCCATGCGGGCAGATACTCCTCACCGATAAGGCTCTTATCGATATCCTTATCATAGGTCATATCGTATTTGGGTATCTTAATCTGTGCATAAGAACCGGGCACAAAGTCCATGTGCTCCCCTGGAGGAAGTGCCACGATGAACTCTTTGATGAAGGTTGCGACGTTCTTATTGGAGATAACCTCGCACTCCCACTCTTTAACACCCATTACAGACTCGGGCACCTTGATGGCAAGGTCGTTCTTAACCTTAACCTGGCAACCCAGACGCCAATGCGCCTGCTGCTCCTTGCGCGAGAAGTGGCTGGTCTCGGAGGGGAGGATTTCGCCACCACCCTCAACTACCTGAACCTTGCACTGACCGCAGGAGCCCTTTCCACCACAAGCCGAGGGGAGGAAGATGCCATTCTCGGCCATTGTACCAAGAAGGGTACCGCCGGCTGCAACCTCAACCTCGTTCTCGCCGTTTATCTTAACCTTGACATTTCCCGAGGGAAGCAAATATTTCTTTGCCACCAACAAGATAATCACCAACAAGAGGATGATTACAAGGAATACTGCTATACTTGCTAATACTAATTGTATATCCATAGCTCTTTCTTTTATTACATTTTAATACCGGAGAAGCACATGAATGCCATAGCCATGAGACCTACGGTGATGAAGGCGATACCTAAACCACGCAAGGGCTTGGGAATGTTACAGTACTCCATTTTCTCACGAACTGCTGCAAAGAGCACGATTGCTACCATCCAACCAATACCTGAGCCCAAGGCATAGGCCACTGAATCCCAGAAATTGAGGATAGCCTGAGGGTTGTTGGCCTCCATGCCTATACGCTGCTGCATGAACAACGAACCACCCATGATGGCGCAGTTCACAGCGATAAGGGGGAGGAAGATACCAAGCTGGCTGTAAAGTGCTGGAGCAAAACGCTCTACAATCATCTCAACCAGCTGTACGATACCTGCGATAACGGCAATAAAGAGGATGAATGCAAGGAATGTTAAATCCACGCCCTCTACAAGCGCACCGTTGGCAAGTACTGCTGTCTGCAACAAATAGTTCACAGGAAGGGTTATCACCTCAACAAAAACTACGGCGATACCCAAACCTATTGCAGTCTTCACGCTCTTAGATACAGCCAAGTATGAACACATACCCAAGAAGAAGGCAAATACCATGTTGTCCACGAATATCGAACGGACAATTAAACTAATGAAATGTTCCATAATTCTATTCTGTATCTAAGTTATTATTCTTGCAAGCTCTTATCCTTGGCACGCTGAACCCAAATAACAATTGCTATGAGGAAGAATGCCATAGGTGCCATGAGCATAAGACCGTTGTTAATGTAGCCTGCCTCGTAAACACATTGGGGGATTACGGGGAAATCGAGCAGTGTGCCCGAACCGAAAATCTCGCGAACAATGGCAACAACCACAAGAATCATTGCATAGCCCAAACCGTTACCGATACCATCGAGGAACGAAGGCCAGGGCTTGTTTTGCATGGCAAATGCCTCCAAACGACCCATGAGGATACAGTTGGTGATGATAAGACCCACATATACCGACAACTGCACGCTTACATCGTAGGCAAAGGCTTTGAGTACCTCGCTAACGAGTGTTACAAGGGCTGCAACAACCACCAACTGTATGATGATACGGATGCGGCTGGGGATTGTGTTACGGATAAGTGAAATGATTACGTTGGCCATCGCAACGATGATGGTTACCGAGAGGCCCATCACAATGGCGGGTGCCAATTTGCTTGTAACAGCCAATGCCGAGCAGATACCAAGCACCTGAACAGTTACAGGATTCTCTTTAAGCAGAGGCGTGTTGAGTGCCTCCATGTTTTTCTTTGAAAAAAGTCCCATAGTATTATTCCTCCTCTGTTACTTGTGCCTCCTCGGCGGGAGCAGGCGCGGGTTCAACAATAGGTGCTGCCGGCTGCTGCAATGCCATGAGGTATGCTTTGTAGCTACCCATAGTGCTCTGCAACATATCGTTCACACCGCTACAAGTGATGGTTGCACCGGAGATTGCGTTTACCTCGCACTCCTCGTTGGCAACTTTCTTGGTTACGCCAAGCGCAACAGCACCGTCGGCAATGATGTGCTTGCCGGGGAAGCGTGTCTGGAACTTGTCGCCGGCAATCTCGGCACCAAGACCGGGAGTTTCGCTTGCGTGCGAGAAATATACGCCGTAAATGGTGTTGCCGTCGCTGTTCACTGCCACATAACCCCAAATGCCACCCCAGAGACCATTACCGGTCATGGGAATCACATACTTGGTCTCGCCCTTGACATCGCAGATGTAAAGGGGGAGGTTGCTGTCATTGATAGCATCATTGGCAACATCGAAACCACCCTCGGTAGCTACTACCTCGCCGGCGTTGTTGATGATAGCCTCTTGCTTAACAACCTCGCTGTATGTTGCTGCTGCATCGGGCTGATTCTTGATATTAAGCGATGCAAGTATCTGCTTTTTCTTGTCGAGGCGGATATTCTCCTCCTGCTGGGGACGGAGCAACGATGATACACCGGCAAGCAAGAATGCCACGATTACAACTACAATAGATGCGTAGATGATAGCGTATGCGTCGCTGCTTGTGTTAAAGCCTTTCTTTGCTTTCTTGGCATCGCCTTGTGCCTCGCCACCACCAACAAGCTCGAACTCCGATGCAGGGGCTTTACAAAGGGGGCATACAGAGGGTGCCTCTGTGCCTTCGTGCGTGTAACCGCACACTTTACATACATATTTAGCCATATCTGTTAGTTCTTTTTGGTTAGACGTTTAGCACGGGCCTTGACATTTGACTGAACCACACAATAGTCGATAAAGGGTGCGGTTACGTTCATGAGCAGGATGGCAAGCATCATACCCTCGGGGTAACCGGGGTTGAATACACGGATGAGAATTGCCATAGCTCCAATGCCGAAGCCATAAATGAATTTACCTGTTTCGGTACGGGCAGCAGTAACAGGGTCGGTTGCCATAAACACGGCACCGAAGCAGAAACCGCCGAGCAACAAGTGTGTGTAGATGGGCTGCTGCAACGCATCGTTATCGGGCATGAGGCCTGTGAAGAGGAGTATCATGGCGATACCACCTACGAATACAGAGAGCATAACCTTCCAGCTTGCAACGCCTGTCCACAAGAGGAGCGCTGCACCAAGTGCTATTGCGATAACGCTGGTCTCACCTATTGAGCCGGGCATGAAACCGCAAATCATATCGCAAAGCGAGAGGTTGGCACCGGCTGCACCCACAGCAACTTCACCGCCATTCACATACTGCAATGCTGTTGCGCAGGTGTAACCATCGGGGAGATCGTGGCCGATACCGAAGATTGAATCGGTAGCTACCCATACAGACTCACCTGAGATTACAGAGGGATAGGCAAAGAAGATGAACGCACGGGCTATGAGCGCCACGTTAACGATGTTCATACCTGTACCACCAAATACCTCCTTGGCAAAGATTACCGAGAAAGCTGTAGCTACTGCCAACACCCACAGAGGACAGCCGGCAGGCACAATCATGGGGATAAGAACACCCGATACGAGGAAGCCCTCGTGTATCTCCTCGTTCTTCCACTGGGCAACGATAAACTCTATTCCAAGACCAACGATGTAGGTTACCGCAATTTTGGGCAACATCACCATAAGACCGAAGAGGAACATTTCCCAGAACGATGTTGTGGCTACGGCACCGGCTGCAAGGGCATTCTGGTAACCGAGGTTATACATACCGAACAGCATCGCGGGCAAAAGTGCAATAACCACAAGCGACATAATGCGCTTGCTGTCTATTGCATCGTGAATATTCACACCGCTTTTCGAGGTGTCGTTAGGAACGAATAGGAAGGTCTCCATTCCATCGAACACAGAGCGGAAAGCATGCAGCTTGCCACCCTCCTCGAAGTTGGGCTTAATTTTATTCAGATAATTTCTCAAAAATTTCATATGATATATATTTTATTTTGCTTTTTAACTCAACCGCCCGCGGGCGGCAATTAGCTTTAGCACATTTCGGCACGGAGCTTGTCCAAGCCCTCGCGAACGATGCGCTGCAATTCCAATTTAGATGAATCTACAAACTCGCACAATGCAAAGTCCTCGGGAGCCACCTCGTAGATACCAAGCTCTTCCATCTTGTCGATGTTACCTGTGATGATAGCCTTGATGAGGTACTCGGGATAGATGTCCATGGGGAACACCTTGTCGTACTCGTTTGACATAATCATATGACGCTCGCCACCCTTGATGCGCGCATCGATGGTGTAGCTGCGTTTGGGCATGAGCCAGCTGAAGTAGCTGCGGCTGGTGCTGAACATAGAGAAACGGGGTGCAATCCATCCGAAGGCCTCGTCGCCGCCCATAATCTCGGGGATAACGGTTACCTCGGTTGAGAATGCGCCAAGGAAGCCGTCGGCTGTGGTGGGCTTGCCGGTGAGCACGTTGCCGTCGATGATGCGGAGGGGATTCTCGTCTTTCAAGCGGCCTGCCACAAGTGTGCTGATTTGCGCACCAAGAACAACCTTGCTATACGAGGGATTCTTAACCTCGCTACCCGCAAGTGCCACTGTGCGTGTGAAATCAACCTTGCCTTTGTTGAAGAGACGACCGATGAAGATTACCTCCTCGGCACCGATAGTCCAAACAACCTCACCCTTGTTCACAGGTGCCACATGGTTTATCTGCACACCCACGTTACCTGCGGGGTGAGGCCCCTTGAAGATTGTGGTTGTAACATTCTTTGCCACGTTCAGCGCTGCTGCCTTCTGGCTTGCATTGATACCCAAATAAACGGGCGCAATGCGAGAAAGAGCATCGAGACCAATCTGAAAATCCTCCTCGTTACCTTTGAGGGCTATCTCGAAATCAACAGCCAAGGGTTTAGAGTCGAATGCAGATACAAAGACTGCTCGGGGTGAATCACTGGGAGTGGCGATAACATCGTATGGTCTTTGGCGCATGAATGCAAAAAGGCCCGACTTCAACAAATCGGCCTTTACCTCCTCTGCCGACAGAGAAAGTACATCCTTTGCTTTATACTCCACAGACTCAAACTTACCGTCTGACTCCACTACGACGCTCAACACGCGTCTTCTCTCTCCGCGGTTTACCGCTACAACTTTTCCGCTCACGGGCGAAACAAATTGTATCTCGGGACAGTTCTTGTCAATAAACAAGGGCTCACCGGCCTTTACAACATCCTCGGGCTTAACTACCACCTTGGGAGTTACGCGTGTGAAATCGGCAGGCATCAAGGCATAAAGCTTGGCTGCATCGATGGTTGTTGTTTCAGCAACAGGAGCGCCTTTCAAATTGATATCCAATCCCTTAGAAATTTTTACAACTCTGTGCATATAAATTGAGTTACGTTAGTACATTATCTGTCGCAAAATTAAAGATTTTTTTCTGTATTTCTATAACTTTTTTAACATAAATAACTGTGTTTAAGATAAAAAAGTTGAGATTGGGAGGGGGAGCAGAAACAAAAAGGCAAATTATAGGGTAAAAAAAATGAGAGGATACCTCACGGTATCCTCTCACATCTATTAAGTAAGTAATTGTATTATTCAGCAGCGGCTGTTGTAGCTGGCTCTTCAGTTGCTACTGCTGCCTCTTCTACTACGGGTGCATCTGCAGCCTTCTTTGTAGAACGACGGCGGCGTGTCTTCTTAGCAGGAGCCTTAGCCATATTCTCATTGTAATCAACGAGCTCGATGAAGCACATCTCGGCTGCGTCACCGGGACGTGTACCCAACTTGATGATGCGTGTGTAACCACCGGGACGCTCGGCAACCTTTACTGAAATCTCTTTGAAGAGCTCGGTAACGGCCTCCTTGCTCTGGAGGTAGCTGAATACAACGCGACGAGAATTGGTTGTGTCGTCTTTAGACTTTGTGATCAAAGGCTCAACGAATTTCTTCAACTCTTTTGCCTTTGCAAGGGTCGTAGTGATTCTTTTGTGCATGATCAAAGAGATAGCCATATTTGAAAGCATAGCTTTTCTGTGAGATGCAGTACGGCCCAAATGGTTAAAAGATTTTTTATGTCTCATAATTATTCTTTATCTAATTTATATTTTGAAATATCGGTTCCAAACGAAAGATTCAGACTCTCGAGCAAATCATCAAGCTCAGTGAGCGATTTCTTACCAAAGTTGCGGAACTTGAGAAGGTCTGTTTTGTTGTACTGCACAAGCTGACCAAGGGTCTCTACGTCGGCAGCCTTCAAGCAGTTGAGGGCGCGAACCGAAAGGTTCAGATCGACCAACTTGCTCTTCAACAACTGGCGCATGTGCAATACCTCCTCGTCAAACTCTTCGTTGCCGTCGATGTCGGATGCCTCAATAGCTATCTTCTCATCAGAGAACAACATGAAGTGGTGGATAAGGATTTTAGCAGCCTCTTTAAGTGCCTCCTTCGGGTGTATAGAACCATCGGTTGTAATCTCAATCACCAAGCGGTCGTAGTCGGTCTTCTGCTCTACGCGGAAGGGCTCGCGCTGGTAATTAACATTACGAATAGGAGTGTATATCGAGTCGATTGGAATCATTGTGGGTTCTGTGCAGTACTCACGGTTCTCATCAGAGGGAATGTAACCACGCCCTTTGTTGATGCTGATTTCAATCTGCATTTTAGCCGATGAGTCGAGGTGGCAAATGACTAACTCGGGATTTAACACTTCAAATCCGGTTAAATACTTACCAATCTCGCCGGCAGTGAATACCTCGGTATTCTCTACGTTGATTGAGACTTTCTCGGTTTCGAATTCCTCAACGATTCTTTTGAATCGAACCTTTTTAAGATTCAATATAATGTTGGTTACATCTTCTTTTACACCGGGTACTGTGGCAAACTCGTGCTCTACGCCTGCAATCTTGATGCAGTTGATTGCGAAGCCTTCCAATGAAGACAACAAGATGCGACGCAATGCGTTACCAATAGTAGTAGCAAAACCGGGCTCCAAAGGACGAAACTCAAACTTTCCGTAGAAGTCGTTCGCCTCCAACATTACTACTTTATCAGGTTTTTGAAATGTTAATATCGCCATTATTAAATATTAATTTTTGCTATACAACTCAACGATTAACTGCTCCTTGATGTTCTCGGGAATCTCCGAACGCTCGGGCATGTTCAAGAACTTACCTGCCATTGAAGACTGATCCCACTCCAACCAAGGATATTTGCTGTGGTTAAGACCTGCCAAAGAGTTCTGGATAACCTCGAGAGACTTTGAACGCTCGCGAACACCTACAATCTGACCTGCCTTGATGATGCGTGAAGCAACGTTACAAACCTTACCATCTACTACAATGTGGCAGTGGCTAACCAACTGACGTGCTGCTGCACGGGTGGGAGCAATGCCCAAACGGTAAACGATGTTGTCCAAACGAGACTCCAACAACTGCAAAAGCACCTCACCGGTAATACCGGGAGCTGAATCGGCCTTGTCAAAAGTGTTACGGAACTGACGCTCCAAAACTCCGTATGTGTATTTAGCTTTCTGCTTCTCGGCAAGCATCACACCATACTCTGATGTTTTGCGACGACGGTTGTTACCGTGCATACCGGGAGCATAATTTTTCTTAGAAAGCACTTTGTCGGCACCGAAGATGGGCTCACCGAAACGACGTGCAATCTTGCTTTTTGGTCCTGTATATCTAGCCATTTTAATTCTGATTAAATTTGATTATACTCTTCTTCTCTTAGGAGGACGGCAACCGTTGAATGGCAGCGGTGTTACGTCGATAATCTCTGTAACCTCGATTCCTGCACCATGTACTGTGCGGATAGCCGACTCACGACCATTACCGGGTCCCTTAACATATGCCTTTACCTTGCGCAAACCCAAATCGTAAGCGATTTTTGAGCAAGCCTCGGCAGCCATTTGAGCAGCATAAGGAGTGTTCTTCTTTGAACCTCTAAAACCCATCTTTCCTGCAGATGACCAAGAGATAACCTGACCTTCGTCATTAGTAAGGCAAACAATGATGTTGTTGAATGACGAATGAACATGAAGCTGTCCATTGGCTCCTACCTTTACATTTCTTTTCTTTGTTGCAACTGTTTTCTTTGCCATATTACTTACTTATTATTTTGTAGCTTTTTTCTTGTTAGCAACTGTCTTCTTACGTCCCTTGCGTGTACGAGCGTTGTTCTTTGTGCTCTGACCACGTACCGGCAAACCGTTACGATGACGAATGCCACGATAGCAACCGATGTCCATCAGTCGTTTGATGTTCAACTGAATCTCTGAACGGAGGTCGCCCTCTACCTTAAACTCTGCGCCAATAATCTCACGAACCTTTGCTGCCATGTCGTCGGTCCAATCCTGAACCTTGATGTTGCGGTCAACGCCGGCCTTGTCGAGGATTTTGGCTGCACTGCTGCGTCCGATACCATAGATGTATGTCAACGCAATCTCTCCTCTCTTATTCTGAGGAATATCTACACCAACTATTCTTATAGCCATATACGAATAATATATTATTAATTACTACTTTAATTACCCCTGACGCAGTTTGAACTTGGGATTCTTTTTGTTAATCAGATACAAACGTCCGTTTCTGCGAACGATTTTGCAGTCGGGAGTGCGTTTCTTAATAGATGCTTTAACTTTCATATTATATTGTTTTTTATTTATATCGGAATACGATTCTTCCTTTGGTTAAATCATAAGGGGACATCTCTATTCTCACTTTGTCGCCGGGGAGAATTTTAATGTAGTGCATTCTCATCTTTCCTGAAATGTGAGCAATCACTTCGTGACCATTCTGCAATTCTACTCGGAACATTGCATTTGACAATGCCTCTACGATTGTACCGTCTTGTTCAATAGCGTTTTGTTTAGCCATATTAATATCCTTTGTTTCTTAAAACCTCTTCGACAAACTCGAATGATGATAAAATATCGGCACCATGCCTGCCTACTGCAATGGTGTGTTCAAAGTGTGCTGCGTTCTTGCGATCACGTGTGCGCACTGTCCAACCATCGCGCTCCATAAATATCTGACGTTTGCCCTGGGTAATCATCGGTTCTATTGCTATGCACATGCCCTCGCGCAACTGTAAACCGTTGCCTCTGCGCCCGTAATTGGGAACCTCGGGAGCTTCATGCATATCGCGACCGATTCCATGCCCCACGAACTCACGAACAACGCCGAAACCGTTCTGCTCGCAATGTGTCTGTACCGCATTGCCCACATCACCAAGACGCTTGCCGTGAACCGCCTGTTCAATACCTTTATAGAGCGACTCCTTGGTTACCTGCAACAATTTCTTTGTTGCCTCGTCAACCTCGCCTACACAAAATGTGTAGCAGGAATCTCCACAGAAACCGTTCAACAATGTTCCACAATCGACCGATATTATATCGCCCTCTTTCAAGGGAACATCGTTGGGGATTCCATGTACCACTACATCGTTAACCGATGCACAAATCGAACCCGGAAAAGGAACACCCTCGTGGTTGGGATAACCTTTGAAGGTGGGGATTGCCCCGTTGTCCCTTATAAACTCCTCGGCCACTCTGTCGAGTTGCTTGGTTGTTACACCCGGTTCTATTATTTTAGCAACTTCGGCAAGCGTTCTACCTACCAGCAGATTAGCCTGCCGAAGTAATTCAATTTCGTCTGATGTCTTAAGAAATATCATTCTTAGCTCTACAAATTAACCTACACGACCCTTAATGCGGCCCGAACTGAGCAAACCATCGTAGTGTCTCATCAAGAGGTAGCTCTCAACCTGCTGCAGTGTATCAAGTACTACACCTACAAGGATGAGAAGGGAGGTTCCTCCGAAGAAAGAGGCAAACTCCTGCTGCACTCCAAAAACACCTGCAAACGCAGGGAAGATGGCTATTGCTGCCAAGAACAATGAGCCGGGGAGGGTTATGCGCGACATAATCGTATCAATATATTCAGCGGTGGGTTTGCCGGGTTTGATGCCGGGGATAAAACCATTGTTGCGCTTCATATCGTCTGCCATCTGCATCGGGTTGATGGTGATAGCTGTATAGAAATATGTAAACAATATGATGAGCAGCGCAAAAATGAGGTTATACAACCAACCTGTAGTATCTTGCAACATCTGCACAATTGTCGAAGCCTCGCCTGTTGCACCATAGCTTATGAATGCCAAAGGAATGAACATGATTGCTTGCGCAAAGATGATAGGCATAACATTGGCTGCATTAACCTTGAGGGGCAAATACTGGCGTGCGCCGCTATAAGTGGCCCCACCGGCCGACTGCTTTGCATACTGCACGGGCACCTTACGTGTACCACGCAACAGAGCAACACCGGCGCAGATTACAAGGAACAAGAATACAATCTCGAAGAGGAACATAATGATACCTCCACCTGTGGCAGCTGTCATACGAGAGGTAAACTCCTGAATGAAAGCCTGGGGAAGGCGTGCTATGATACCTATCATGATGATAAGCGACACACCGTTACCGATACCCTTGTCGGTGATACGCTCGCCCAACCAAAGAACGAACATACTACCTGCTGCAAGAATAATGGTAGAGGTTATCATGAATACATTCCAATTAATCGACTCGCTCAATGCGGCACCTGCAGTGTAACGCAGGTTGAGAAGGTATGAGGGACCCTGAACAAGAAGAATCAACACAGTCAAATAACGTGTGTATTGGTTAATCTTGCGACGGCCACTCTCACCCTCGCGCTGCAACTTCTGGAAATAAGGTACAGCGATTGCAAGGAGCTGAATAACGATTGAAGCCGAGATGTAAGGCATAATACCCAGTGCAAAGATAGATGCATTTGAGAATGCACCACCCGAGAACATATCTAACAGAGACATCAAACCACCACTTGTCTGGTCTTGCAAACGTGTGAGCATCGCGGGATCAATACCGGGAAGTACCACGTAAGAACCGAATCTGTAGATTGCAACAAAGAGCAAAGTGATGCCGATGCGCATTCTCAGATCTTCAATCTTCCAGATGTTTTTAATTGTCTGGATAAATTTAGGGCTTGATTGTTTGTTTGCCATGTCTTAAAGCTTTACTACTGTTCCACCTACTGCCTCAATAGCCTCTACTGCCTTCTGTGAGAAAGCGTGAGCCTCTACTGTCAATTTTGCTGTCAAAGTACCGTTTGCAAGAATCTTAACCAACTGTGTTGCAGAGATGAAACCTGCAGCTACCAATACATCGATATTGATAGTCTCCAAAGACTTGCTCTCGGCAAGTGCCTGAAGTGTTGAAAGGTTGATAGCCTTGTACTCTACACGATTGATATTTTTGAAACCGTACTTGGGTACGCGACGCTGCAAAGGCATCTGACCACCCTCGAAACCGATTTTCTTGCTGTAGCCCGAACGTGACTTGGCACCTTTATGACCGCGAGTTGAGGTACCACCTCTACCCGAACCGGTTCCACGTCCAATTCTTTTGCGTGCCTTGACAGAGCCTTCGGCAGGCTTAAGATTATTTAATTTCATAGCCAAATCTTTTTTTAATTAATTACTCTTCAACAATGGCAACCAAATGCTGAACTTTCTTTACCATTCCACGAATTGATGCGTTATCGGGACGCTCAACCACCTTGTTCATCTTAGTAAGGCCAAGAGCATCGAGTGTCAGTTTCTGAGTTTTAGGAGCACCAATGCGACTCTTAACTTGTTTAATTTTAATTGTAGCCATTAATATTCCTCCTTATCCGTTAAATACTTTACTCATACTTACACCTCTGTTCTGTGCAACCATGCGTGCATCACGCATCTCGCTCAATGCAGCGATTGTAGCCTTAACCAAGTTGTGGGGGTTAGAAGAACCCTTAGACTTAGCAAGAACGTCGGTAATACCAACACTCTCCAATACGGCACGCATAGCACCACCGGCTACAACACCGGTACCGTGAGATGCGGGCTTGATGAATACCTCGGCACCACCAAAGTGAGCCGACTGCTCGTGGGGAACAGTACCTTTAAGAACGGGTACGCGAACCAAGTTCTTCTTTGCAGCCTCTACGCCCTTTGCAATAGCAGCAGTAACCTCGCTTGCCTTGCCCAGACCGTAACCAATGATGCCGTTCTCGTTACCTACAACAACGATTGCTGCGAAGCTGAATGTACGACCACCCTTGGTAACCTTGGTTACACGATTGATAGCAACCAATCTATCTTTCAATTCAACGTCGTTTGCGACTTTTACTCTATTATTAATTGCCATATTCATTAGAATTTAAGACCACCATTACGTGCAGCATCAGCTACTTCTTTTACTCTACCATGGTAAAGATAACCGTTACGGTCGAAAACTACAGTGGTGATACCAACCTCCTGAGCCTTCTTCGCAATCATCTCACCAACCTTTGCAGCCTGCTCCTTCTTAGGCATAGCCTCAAGACCGAGCGAAGATGCAGCAGCCAATGTCTGACCCTTCTGGTCATCAATTATCTGAACATAGATTTGCTTGTTGCTGCGGAAAACGCTCATGCGAGGACGCTCGGCAACACCTGAAATCTTGTTGCGCACTCTATATTTAATCTTGGTACGTCTTTCTATTTTTGTTGTCATATACTTACGATTTTACTAAATTATTTTGCACCTGCCGACTTACCAGACTTGCGACGAATAACCTCGCCAACAAACTTAACACCTTTACCCTTGTAAGGCTCGGGCTTGCGGAATGAGCGGATTTTTGCACAAATCATACCAAGCAACTCCTTGTTGCAAGACTCCAAAATGATAAGAGGGTTCTTATTTCTCTCAGATTTAGTCTCAATCTTAACCTCTGCAGGGAACTGCATGTAGATTGGGTGAGTAAAACCAAGTAACAACTCAATTGCGTTGTTGGGTTTGTCGTTAACACGGTAACCTACACCAACAAGCTCAAGCTCTTTTCTGAAACCGGTTGAAACACCGATAACCATATTGTTGATGAGCGCTCTATACAAGCCGTGGAAAGCGTGCTGCTGCTTTGTAGCCTCGCCGTATGTCTCAACGTCGGCATACTTAACAGTGAGAACACCGTCCTCAACCTTAACTGCGATAGATGAATCTATCTTCTGAGAAAGCTCACCCTTGGGACCTTTTACAGTAATTACGTTCTCGTCGCTGATAGCAACTGTAACGCCTGCGGGAATACTAATAGGTAATTTACCAATTCTAGACATTGCTCAATCCTCCTCTATTAGTAGACATAGCAGAGAACCTCACCACCGATTTTCTCGGCAGCAGCCTCTTTGTCTGTCATTACACCTTTGGATGTCGACAAAATAGCGATACCCAATCCATTAATCACTCTGGGCATATCTTTGTATCCCGTATAACGACGCAAACCGGGAGTAGAAACGCGAACCAAGTTCTTGATAGCATTCACTTTGTTTACAGCGTCGTACTTCAAGGCAATCTTGATAGTGCCTTGGGGGCCATCCTCAACAAACTTGTAGTTCAAGATGTAACCCTTCTCAAAAAGAATCTTTGTAATCTCCTTTTTGATGTTCGAGGCAGGAACTTCAACCACTCTGTGCTTTGCTTGAATGGCATTTCTCAACCTCGTCAAATAATCTGCAATAGGATCTGTCATAAAAATTAATTTTAAATTGATCAGGACTTCCCTGACAATATTTATATTAAACACTCAAAAATTTACCAACTTGCTTTCTTAACACCGGGGATAAGACCCTGCGATGCCATCTCGCGGAACTGGATACGTGAGATACCGAAAGTGCGGATGTAACCTTTGGGACGACCGGTTATCTTGCAACGGTTGTGCATGCGGATAGGGTTCGAGTTCAAAGGCAACTCCTGCAACTTGCGTGAAGCCTCGTAAGCCTCTTCGGGAGTACCGGTATTGATAATCTTCTTCAATGCCTCACGCTTAGCAGCATATTTCTTGGTCAATTTTGCTCGTTTTACCTCACGAGCCTTCATTGATTCTTTTGCCATGGTTCTTATGAATTTTTAGCGTTTTTAAAAGGAAGACCAAACTCTTTCAAAAGAGCATAACCCTCTTCGTCTGTCTTGGCGGTAGTAACAAAAGTGATGTTCATACCTGTGAGACGCATAATGTTATCGATGTTGATCTCGGGGAAGATAATCTGCTCCTTGATACCCAAAGAGTAGTTACCGTTACCGTCGAACTTGCTCTCGATACCCTTGAAGTCGCGGATACGGGGAAGAGCCACGCGAATCAAACGCTCGAGGAACTCATACATGCGCTCGCGACGCAGAGTTACCATAACGCCGATAGGCATCTTCTTACGCAACTTGAAGTTAGAGATATCCTTACGAGAAACAGTAGCTACGGCCTTCTGACCTGTGATAGCTGTAATCTCGTTGATAGCTACATCGATGATCTTCTTGTCCTGAGTAGCTGCACCAAGACCCTCGTTGATAACGATTTTCTTGAGTACAGGTACCTGCATGGGCGATGAATAGTTGAACTGCTTCATCAACGCCGGAGCAATACGCTCGGCATATTCTTTTTTAAGGCTGGCTGTATTACTCATTGTTAAATCTCCTCTCCTGATTTTTTAGCATAACGAACCTTCTTACCCTCTGCATTAACCGTGCGGCCGATGCGTGTAGCCTTACCACTCTTGGGGTCTACCAAGTTGAGGTTAGACACATGGATTGAAGCCTCTTGTTTTACAATACCTCCATGGGGATTCTTTGCGCTAGGTTTCGTGCTCTTTGAAACCATATTTACGCCCTCTACGATGGCACGGTCTTTCTCAACGATTACCTTCAAAACCTTACCGGTCTTGCCCTTGTCCTCGCCTGAGTTTACGATTACCGTATCACCTTTCTTGATATGTAATTTCTTCATTACTTCAAAAATTTTAATATTAAAGTACCTCGGGTGCCAGTGATACAACCTTTGTATAATCAGTTGCACGAAGCTCGCGTGCTACGGGGCCGAAAATACGGCTACCGCGCATTTCGCCGGCATTATTAAGTAGAATGCAAGCGTTGTCATCGAAACGGATGTATGAACCATCTTGACGACGAACCTCTTTCTTAGTACGAACAATAAGAGCCTTAGATACAGCTCCTTTCTTCATATCGCTTGAGGGGATAACGCTCTTCACTGCAACTACAATGACGTCACCCACAGAAGCATAGCGACGTCGTGTACCACCAAGTACACGGATACACAAAGCCTCCTTTGCGCCGCTATTATCACATACTGTAAGTCTAGATTCAACCTGTATCATAATTACTTAACTTTTTCGATGATTTCTACTAATCTCCATCTCTTTGTCTTGCTCAAAGGACGAGTCTCCATGATGCGAACTGTATCGCCTACAGAGCACTCATTCTTCTCATCGTGCACGTGATATTTCTTTGTTCTGCTCACGAATTTGCCGTAGATGGGGTGCTTCTCCTTAAATTTGGCAGCAACGGTGATAGTCTTCTCCATTTTGGTACTGATAACTATACCGGTGCGCTCTTTTCTCAAATTTCTTACTTCCATAAGTCTCTTTATTATTTATTTAATTCGCGAGAGCGCAACTCACTCTTCATGCGCGCGATGTCGCGACGCAAGTTCTTCAACTGCACGGGGTTCTCCAATGGTGAGATTGCGTGATTAAGTTTCATTTGGGCATAACGAGTTACATCAGCCTCAATTCTCTCTTGCAGCTCTTTGGTTGCGAGCTCTTTGATTTCTGCTATTTTCATAATTATTATGCCTGATTAAAATCGTAATCGCGTCTAACAATAAACTTAGTTGTAACAGGAAGTTTTTGTGCTGCAAGGCGCAAAGCCTCTTTTGCAATGTCAAAAGAAACTCCCTCTACCTCAATCAATATACGACCCGGTGTTACGGGGAATACAAAACCCTCGGGATCACCTTTACCCTTACCCATACGTACATCGGCAGGTTTACGAGTGATAGGTTTGTCGGGGAAGATACGGATCCAAATCTGGCCCTGACGCTGCATGTAACGAGTTACCGCAATACGAGCAGCCTCAATCTGGCGACCGTTTAACCATTTGTACTGCAAACACTTGATTCCGAAAGAACCGAATGCGAGCTGGTTTCCTCTCTGAGCAAAACCCTTCTGCACACCGTGTTGCACTCTTCTATATTTTGTCTTTTTAGGCTGTAACATAATTCTTGAAATTCAATTCGTTAGCGATTGTTGTTTTTCTTACGTTTGAAGTTTCTTCCACCAGCCTGGTTATTGAAACCGTTCTCCTTGCTCTGTGTAAAGTTAGGAGCGAGGTCTCTCTTACCATAAACCTCACCACGGCAAATCCAAACCTTGATTCCGAGAAGACCAACCTTGGTCAAAGCCTCGGTCTGGCAGTAGTCAATGTCAGCGCGGAATGTGTGCAAAGGAGTACGACCCTCTTTATACATCTCCGAGCGTGCCATTTCTGCACCGTTCAAACGACCTGAAATCTGGATTTTGATACCCTCGGCACCCATACGCATTGTGCTTGCAATAGCGGTCTTGATAGCGCGACGGTAAGCAATCTTACCCTCAACCTGACGAGCGATATTGTTAGCAACAATATTTGCATCCAGCTCAAGTTTCTTAACCTCAAAAATATTTATCTGAATATCCTTGTCAGTGATCTTCTTCAACTCCTCCTTCAACTTATCAACCTCCTGACCACCTTTACCGATGATGATACCGGGTTTTGCGGTACATACGGTAATTGTAACAAGTTTCAAAGTACGCTCGATGACAATTTTAGAAACGCTTGCCTTGGCCAAACGTACATTAAGGTATTTTCTGATCTTTGAATCTTCAACCAATTCGTCACCGTAGTTCTTACCACCGTACCAGTTGGAATCCCATCCTCTGATGATACCTAATCGATTACTAATTGGATTAACCTTCTGTCCCATTGCTTTCTACTTTTTTATTGTCATTACTTACTTTGGTATCCACGTAGATTGTAACGTGGTTAGAACGCTTACGGATTCTATATCCACGGCCCTGAGGTGCAGGACGCATGCGATACAAAGTGCGTGCCTCATCTACAAAAATCTGCGAGATGTAGAGCTCGCCGTTTTCAGCTTTGCGCTCGTTTTTCTGCTCCCAGTTAGCTATCGCCGAACGCAACAGTTTCTCAACGTTGTTCGAAGCAGCCTTTGTGGAGAACTTCAAGACGCCGAGTGCGCGACCTACCTCCATACCGCGAACCATGTCAGCAACAAGGCGCATTTTGCGGGGTGATGAGGGGATATCTTTCGCACTGGCGAAGTAAAGGCTTTTACGAGCCTCTTTTCTCTTGTCAGCAGCTAATTTTTTTCTTGCTCCCATTATTATAATTTATTTAATTCAATTTAATAAAACCTGTTTACTTTTTACGGTTACCTGAGTGTCCACGGAATGTACGAGTAGGAGCGAACTCTCCCAACTTGTGACCTACCATGTTCTCTGTTATATAAACAGGGATAAATTTATTACCGTTATGAACAGCTATTGTGTGTCCTACAAAATCGGGAGAAATCATAGAAGCACGAGCCCAAGACTTGATGACCGATTTCTTACCGCTCTCGTTCATGGCAAGCACCTTGTTCTCCAACTTTACATTGATATATGGACCTTTTTTTAATGAACGACTCATATTAATTCAAAAATTTCCTTATTATTACTTCTTTCTTCTCTCAATAATGTACTTGTTAGACTGCTTCTTGGGCGCACGAGTCTTAAGACCCTTAGCGTACAAGCCCTTGCGAGATCTGGGGTGACCTCCGGAAGCACGACCTTCACCACCACCCATGGGGTGATCAACGGGGTTCATAACAACACCACGGTTGTGAGGACGACGGCCCATCCAACGAGAACGACCGGCTTTACCAGAGCTCTCAAGTGCGTGATCCGAGTTACCTACAGTACCGATTGTAGCACGGCAAGTACCCAAGATACGGCGAACCTCTCCCGAAGGCAACTTGATTACGCAGTAGTTCTCGTCACGAGATACAATCTGAGCAAAGTTACCGGCAGAGCGAACAAGGATAGCACCTTGACCGGGGCGAAGCTCGATGTTGTGAACAACTGTACCCACGGGAATAGACTTCAAAGGAAGTGTATTACCAAGCTCGGGAGCAGCGTCGGCACCTGACATCAAAACTGCGCCAACCTCCAAACCATTAGGAGCAATTATATAACTCTTCTCGCCATCAGCATAATACAACAGAGCGATACGAGCCGAACGGTTAGGATCATACTCGATGCTCTTTACTGTAGCGGGAATTCCATCTTTATTACGCTTGAAATCGATAAATCTGAATTTACGTTTGTGGCCACCGCCTCTGTAGCGCATGGTCATCTTACCGGTGTTGTTACGACCGCCGGTAGAACGTTTACCGGTTACAAGCGATTTCTCTGGTACCGCAGCAGTGATCTCTTCAAAGGTACCAATAATCTTATGTCTTTGGCCCGGTGTTGTAGGCTTAAATTTACGTACTGCCATCTTTATTAAATGTTACTATAAAAATCAATAGTATCGCCCTCTTTAAGTGTGACGATAGCCTTCTTCACAGCGTTAGTGCGGCCTTTCACAAAGCCTGCTTTTGTGTAACGGCTCTTGTTCTTGCCTGCGTAGTTCATGGTATTCACATCAACTACTGTTACATTGTATAACGCCTCTATCTCTTTCTTAATTACCAACTTGTTAGCCTCGGGACGAACAAGAAATCCGAAACGATTAAACTTATCGGTAATATTGGTCATTTTCTCTGTGACCAGTGGTTTAATCAATACACCCATTGTTTACGCCTCCTTTTTAGCTAATATGTTATTAATAACCTCGAGAGAGCTCTCGGTCACAACTAAAACTTCGGCATTCATAATACCATAGGTATTTATGTCCGAAGCAATTGCAACTTTTGTGCCCTTCAAATTACGAGCTGACAAATATACGCATTTATTGCTAGATGGCAAAACAAACAATTGTTTCTTTTCAGAAACATTAAGTTTATTTAACACTTCAACAAATGCTTTTGTGCTGGGAGCCTCAAAATTGAAATCCTCAACAACAATAATTGCGTTGTCGATAGCCTTCTGTGAAAGAGCCGACTTACGTGCAAGCTGTTTCACCTTCTTGTTGAGCTTGAAGTTGTAATCGCGAGGTGTGGGACCAAATACGCGAGCACCACCTACCAAGAGGGGTGAGTTGATATCACCACGACGTGCGCCACCGCCGCCCTTCTGACGACCGAGCTTACGTGTTGAACCTGAAATCTCGCTTCTCTCTTTTGACTTATGTGTACCCTGACGTTGAGCTGCAAGATACTGTCTAACAGCCATGTAAACAACGTGCTCGTTAGGCTCGATGCCGAAGATAGACTCGTCTAACGTAACCTTTCTTCCGGTGTTTTCACCCTTAATATTTAATACGCTGACTTCCATTACTTTTCAATTATTACGATTGAACCATTGTAACCCGGAACCGAACCTTTGATAACCAACAGGTTGTGCTCAGGAATAACCTTTAACACTTGCAAATTGTGTGTAGTAACACGAGCGTTACCCATCTGTCCACCCATGCGGAGGCCTTTGAATACCTTTGCAGGGTATGAACAAGCACCAATAGAACCCGGCTTGCGAGCGCGGTTGTGCTGACCGTGAGTAGCCTGACCTACACCACCAAAATTGTGGCGTTTAACAACACCCTGGAATCCTTTACCCTTAGATGTACCGGTTACTGTAACATAAGCGGTATCAGCAAAGAGATCCACTGTAACTACATCGCCCAAATTGAGCTCTGTATCAAACTCCTTGAACTCGGCCAAGTGTCTCTTGGGAGCTACACCGGCTTTCTTGAAGTGGCCCATGAGAGGAGCGTTTACACGGCTCTCCTTCTGGTCCTGGAAACCGAGCTGAACAGCCTCATAGCCATCCTTCTCGATAGTCTTCACCTGTGTAACTGCGCAAGGACCTGCTTCGATAACAGTGCATGGAACATTCTTACCATCGGCACTGAAAACGGACATCATTCCGATTTTTTTTCCTAATAATCCTGGCATTTCAGTTTAATTTTTAATTAATGACTTTTTATTAAAATACTACACTTTAATCTCAACCTCAACTCCCGAAGGCAACTCGAGCTTCATAAGAGCATCAACAGTCTTAGCTGTAGAGCTATAGATGTCAATCAATCTCTTGAAAGAAGACAACTGGAACTGCTCGCGAGACTTCTTGTTAACGAAGGTAGAGCGGTTCACTGTAAAAATACGTTTGTGAGTGGGCAATGGAATAGGACCGCTAACGATAGCGCCTGTAGCCTTCACAGTCTTTACAATCTTCTCGGCCGACTTGTCAACCAAGTTGTGATCGTAGGATTTAAGTTTGATTCTAATTTTCTGACTCATCGTCTTTTAATGTTTATAAAATTCGTAATTATGCCTGCCGGTTAAGAGTCATTCGCTAACCGGCAGGCGTTATTTGTTTTATTTCTGCAACTCTTCGAGAATTTGCTTTGTCAAAGATGCGCTCACCTGATCGTGGTGATCGTATGTCATTGACGAAGTTGCGCGACCCGAAGTGATGGTACGCAATGATGTTACATAACCGAACATCTCAGACAGAGGAACCATAGCCTTTACGATGCGGGCACCTGTACGGCTGGTCTCAAAGCCCTCTACCTGACCACGACGTTTGTTGAGGTCGGCAATAACATCACCCATGCTCTCCTCGGGAGTAACAACCTCAAGTCTCATGATGGGCTCCAAGAGAACGGGGTTGGCTTTCAAACAAGCATTCTTATATGCCTGAATAGCACAAACCTCGAACGAGAGCTGGTCAGAGTCTACGGGGTGGAAACCACCATCGAGCAAGGTAACCTTCAAAGACTCCATCGGATAGCCGGCAAGAACACCTGCCTTGATAGCTGTCTGGAAGCCCTTCTGAACAGAGGGGATAAACTCCTTGGGCACGTTACCACCCTTAACCTCGTTCACAAACTGCAAGTTACCCTCTTTGAAATCCTCATCAGCGGGACCCACAGCAACAAGAATCTTGGCATACTTACCCTTACCACCGGTCTGTTTCTTATATGTCTCATCAACCTGAACAGTCTCTGTGATAGCCTCTTTGTAGCTAACCTGGGGACGACCCTGGTTACACTCTACGTTGAACTCACGTTTCAGACGGTCGATGATAATCTCCAAGTGAAGCTCACCCATACCAGAGATAATTGTCTGGCCCGACTGCTCGTCTGTCTTAACAGTAAATGTAGGATCCTCCTCGGCAAGTTTTGCAAGACCGTTTGCAAGCTTGTCCAAATCCTTCTGTGTTTTGGGCTCTACTGCGATAGAAATCACAGGATCGGGGAACGACATAGACTCAAGTATGATAGGAGCATCCTCTGCGCAAAGAGTATCACCAGTGCGAACATCCTTAAGACCGATAACGGCACCGATATCACCTGCGCCAAGAACCTCAACGGGGTTCTGCTTGTTAGAGTGCATCTGGAACATACGAGAGATGCGCTCTTTGCGGCCAGAACGTGTATCGAAGATATATGAACCCGACTCCAATTTACCAGAGTAAACACGAACGTAGATCAAACGACCTACAAAGGGGTTGGTAGCAATCTTGAACACAAGAGCCGATGTCTTGTCGTCCTCGCTGGGCTTGCGTGTCTCTGCCTCATCTGTTTTGGGATTGATACCCTCAACAGCAGCTGTATCCAGAGGAGAAGGCAAGAATGCGCAAACAAAGTCAAGGAGAGGCTGAACGCCCTTGTTCTTGAACGAAGAACCACATGTCATAGGAGTGAGCTCCATCGCAAGTGTACCCTTGCGGATTGCAGCTATAAGCTCCTCTTCTGTGATGCTATCGGGATCCTCAAGAACCTTCATCATCAACTCCTCATCATAATCGGCAGCCTTCTCAAGAAGGTGCTCACGCCACTGATTAGCCTCATCAACCATCTCTGCGGGAATCTCCTCAACAGTGTAATCAAGGCTACCATCCTTGTAAACAAGAGCCTTCATTGTGATAAGGTTGATAACACCAAGGAATTTCTCCTCGGCACCGATAGGAATTGTTACAGGGCAGGGGTTAGCACCCAAAATCTCTTTCATCTGACGCATTACAGAGAAATAGTCTGCACCCGAACGGTCCATCTTGTTTACATATGCGATACGGGGGACATTATACTTGTCTGCCTGACGCCATACAGTCTCTGACTGAGGCTCAACACCACCTACTGCACAGAAAGCTGCGATAGCACCGTCGAGCACGCGAAGAGAGCGCTCAACCTCGGCTGTAAAGTCAACGTGTCCCGGAGTGTCAATCAAGTTAAACTTATACTTTGTACCGTTCCAGTTCCAGAATGTAGTGGTAGCAGCAGAGGTAATGGTGATACCACGCTCCTGCTCCTGCTCCATCCAGTCCATGGTAGCTGCACCATCGTGTACCTCACCAATTTTGTGAGAAAGACCGGTGTAGAACAAAATACGCTCTGATGTGGTAGTTTTACCAGCATCGATGTGAGCACTAATACCAATGTTACGGGTAAATTGTAATTCGTTAGCCATCTTCGTATAAATTTTCTTTGATTAGAAACGGAAGTGTGCAAATGCACGGTTAGCCTCGGCCATACGGTGCATATCCTCTTTACGCTTGAACGCACCACCCTGGTTGTTGTATGCATCCATAATCTCACTGCAAAGCTTCTCAGCCATAGATTTGCCACCGCGTTTGCGAGCGAACAAAATCATATTCTTCATTGAGATAGACTCTTTGCGGTCTGCACGAATCTCTGTGGGCACCTGGAATGTAGCACCACCGATACGACGAGATTTAACCTCTACTTTGGGAGTAATGTTCTCCAAAGCCTGCTTCCAGATTTCAAGAGGAGTCTTCTCCTCGTTCTTCATCTTGTTACCAACAAGCTCAAGAGCACCATAGAAAATAGTGTACGATACGTTTTTCTTTCCGTCATACATCAAATGGTTAACGAATTTAGAAACCATCTGATCGTTGAATACGGGATCCGGAAGGATCACACGTTTTTTTGGTTTTGCTTTTCTCATTTTCTTTTTACGAAAATTAATGTTTTGTTTGGGCTGCGTTATTGCAAATTCTTCAACGCCTCCACCGAGGCATTTACTCAACCTATTTATAACTTATTCCAACAAACCAAAACTGTTAAATAAATAAGGGTGTATTCATTGTTTTACAAGCCGAATGCACCATTTCACAGCTTGCAAGGCGTTTGATTATTACTTTTTAGCCTTGGGACGTTTAGCACCATATTTAGAACGACGCTGTGTACGGTTGGCAACACCTGCAGTATCCAAAGTACCGCGAACGATGTGGTAACGTACACCGGGGAGGTCCTTAACACGGCCACCACGTACTAAAACGATTGAGTGCTCCTGCAAGTTATGACCTTCACCGGGGATGTAAGAGTTCACCTCCTTCTGATTGGTCAAGCGAACACGAGCAACCTTTCTCATAGCAGAGTTAGGTTTCTTAGGTGTGGTTGTGTAAACACGTACACACACACCACGACGCTGGGGACAGTTGTCGAGTGCGGGCGACTTGCTCTTCTCCACGATAACCTCTCTGCCTTTTCTTACTAATTGCTGAATTGTAGGCATTTTGTTAAATTTTTAATTATTATTATGTTATAAATTATATTCAATACAAGCAGACACGGTGGTCCATTTTGGCTTGCAAAGATAGAAATTATTTTTCTAATAAAAAAGGGTTTATTGCATTTTTAATTAAAAGTTGACAAAATCGCCATAAAAAGCAACCACAGAAAGCACCGCAAGAGGCCTGGTTTTTACACCTTATTAATATAATTGTACGAAAAACGGCTCATTTTTTGCATTTTTAATGAAAAAACAATATCTTTACAACTTGAGATAATTCCAACCATTCAAATATGAGAAAAATTTATCTTTCCATTCTGCTGTTTGCATTTGCGGCTATACTGCCTGCAAGCGCAGCAAAGAGCATAAAGCTTGGCTTCACAAGAACCGGCACAGACGCATCGAGCGTAACCATCGGCATCACCGACGAGAACGGCACAGTCATTGATGGCACAAGAGCATCGCTCACAACATCGCACGCCTTCAAGCCCACAGCCAATGCTGTTACCGAGAGCATCCTCTGCCCCAATGTAAACGGCAACACAAACCCCACAATAAAGCTCAACTTCACAATTACCGGAATACCACAGGGCTTTAAGTTCAACAACATCGACGCACACATCCACGCGCTCAACGGCGGCAGCAACTACCAGGAGATAGGCGACGGCGTGGTGCGCCAGTGGAACGTAGTGGCAAAGCAAGGAACAAGCAGCAGCGACCTTGCCACATTCGGCACGCTCAGCAACATCGATATTGCGGCAGGCATCCCCGGTGCCAACAAAGCATGGACAATAGAAGGAAGCGAGGTTACAACGGGCGAAACCATCGAGATTGAGTTCACAATCACTGCCGGCAGCACAAATTCAGGCTGTTTCTTCGGCCTTTCGGAACTTGCACTCATCAACACCAATAACGGAGAAGGAGAAGGCGGCGAAACAGATACCCCCGACGACAGCGGAGCCAAAATATACAACATCAGCTGGAAGACCACCGGCGGCAACTACATAACCGAGGGTACCGACCAATCGATGTATGTGGCAGGTTACAGTGTAACCGAACGCCAATTCTGGAAGTTCATTCCCACCGGTAAAGAGAACTGCTACTACATACAGAACACCGCCACAGGGCGATACATGGAGAGCTGTAACAAGACACCTTCATCGGCATCGCGCATAAAAACCACCACCACACCCGTGGAGTACTACGTTGCACCCACAAGTGCCACAAGCGGTGAGATTGCAGGCTGCCACTACCTCTCATCGACCGATTGCAACAACTACGCTAACGAGGCCAACGGCCCCCGCGCACTCAACAAAGACGGAGCATCGAACTATGTAATCACATGGCAGGCAGGTACCAGCCGCGTAGGCTCATATTGGAAACTCATAGAGACCGAAGACCTCTACGAGATTCGACCCTTTGAAGCCAGCAGCGCAATAGGCAGCATAGAGGTATCGTACAACATAAGCACCACCGCCAAGAACATAACACTTGGCGATGACGGCACCGTTTCAATGCAAGAGAAGGACCTTGCCGCCGACAACCAAGGCTGGTACTTTGTAGGCACAAACAACCGTGAGGGCTACATCATAGCATCGGCAAAGGACCTCACAAGCACCCTCACCATAAACGACGGAGCCATTTCTACAACCACAGAGGGCACCACCCGCTGGAAGGTATATGCCAAAGAGGGTGAAAACACACAATACTATTTCAAGGAGGTAAGCAGTGGCACAACCCTGTTCATCGATGGCGACAGTCTCTTTACCTTCGGCAAGCAGCGCAACGCATACGCCTGCAACAACCAAATTTACAACAACCCCTGCGGATACCTCTCGGACAACTACATAACCACAGCCAAGCTGCATGGCGACGATGTATTGAGCACCATCACATACGAGGCTGCATCGGCACCCGGCAATTGGCACGTGCTCTACACGTTGGACCGCGGAACAGTAGCCGTAGGCGGTAGCTTTGAATTGGACATTACACTTGCACAGGCTGCAAACAACTACTTGGAGGTTTACGCATACTTTGACTGGAACGCCGACGGAATCTTCGAGACATCGGAGCAGATGACCGTGAGCGGCAACACAGCAAACGGCACATTCACAGCACCAGAGTGGGCTGCACTCACCGACAGCCGCATGCGCGTGAGAGTGAACGAAAACGGGCTGAACTATGCCGAGGACGATGTAGAGGGCGTGGTATATGACTTTATCATCACCGCAGCACCAGCCATGGACAAGCGCACCGTAACCATCGGCGCCAATGCACAGGGCCGTGGTACCATCACCCTTTCACAGATAGCCGACGAGTACCAGAAGGGCACTACCATCACTGCCACCGCAACAGCCAACAGCAGCAACAGCTTCATCTGCTGGAAGGAGGGCAACATCATCGTATCCACCGATGCCGAGTACACTTTCACCGTAGATCACAACATCGCGCTCACCGCATACTTCACCCCCGATACCACAGATGGCGACGACATCATCACAGGCATAGGTTCAACCACCGCAACAGCCGATATTGAGATTATCGCAGGCGAAGGCTATATACAGGCAGTGAGCCGCAGTCCCATAGCAAGCATAGCCATTTACAACAGCAATGCCGCACAAACAGGCAAGAGCAACGGCAACAAGATTTCCACTGTCGGCCTCGCCAAAGGCATCTACATTGTAAAGGTGCGCACAGCCAACGGAGAGAAAAACTTCAAATTCTACAACAGATAACCAACCAGAAAAAAACAAAAGATATGAACAAAGATAAATTAATGCTCTTCGGCTGTGGATTGCTCGCAACAACAACCATGCAGGCACAAGAGGCAAACAAGCCCAATATCATATATATAATGTGCGACGACCTGGGATACGGCGACCTCGGTTGCTATGGCCAAAAGTACATAAGCACACCCAACCTCGACAAGATGGCGAGCGAGGGTATGCTCTTTACCGACGCATACGCAGGCAGCCCTGTAAGTGCCCCCTCGCGTGCATCACTCATGACAGGCCAGCACACCGGCCACACCAAAGTGCGCGGCAACAAAGAACACCGTATCGGCAGCATTACATACGGCAAAACCACAGACCCCACACAAACAGGCCAGGAGCCCTATGACCCCGACCACATAATTCTCCCCGAGATTATGAAGGACAACGGTTACAACACAGGCATGTTCGGCAAGTGGGCCGGTGGCTACGAAGGCTCCATAAGCACCCCCGACAAACGTGGAATCGACGAATACTACGGATTCATTTGCCAATTCCAGGCCCACTTGTACTACCCCAACTTTCTCAACAAGTACAGCAAGGCCGATGGCGACACCGAGGTTACACGCGACATCTTGGAGAACAACATCGACTACGCAATGCACGGCGACGAGTACAAGAAACGTAGCGACTATTCGGCCGACATCATACACCGCAAAGCAATGGAGTGGATAGACAAGCAGAGCGCCGAAACACCCTTCTTCGGCATCTTCACCTACACCCTGCCCCACGCCGAATTGGCACAGCCCAACGATTCAATCCTGCAAGCCTACCGCAATAGTTTCTGCATTGAAAAGACCTACGGCGGTGATGCAGCCTCGCGCTACAACCCAACCGACTGCGCCCACGCACAGTTTGCAGGCATGATTACCCGCCTCGATGCCTATGTAGGTGAAATCCTCGCCCTGCTCAAAGAGAAAGGTTTCGACGATAACACCATCGTGGTATTCACCAGCGACAACGGCCCTCACGAGGAGGGCGGTGCCGACCCCGCATTCTTCAACCGCGACGGCAAGCTTCGTGGCACCAAGCGTTCTACACACGAAGGCGGAATACGCGTGCCATACATAGTACGCTGGCCCGGCAAGGTGGCAGCAGGCTCTGTAAACGACCACCAACTTGCTTTCTACGATGTGATGCCCACTCTGTGCGAGATTATAGGCGTCGATAACTACGAAGCCAAATACAGCAAAGGCGAGAACGACTATTTCGACGGAATCTCATTTGCAAAGACACTGCTCGGCAAAGAGGGCCAAGAGGAGCACGAATTCCTCTATTGGGAGTTCCATGAGACCAACATGATGGCACTGCGCATGGGCAACTGGAAGATGGTGGTAAAGAACGGCAACTGCAGCTTATACGACCTCGCAACCGATGTTCACGAGGATAACAACATCGCATCCCAATACCCAGAAATTGTAAACAAGATGAAAGAGATAATATTACAGGAGCACACAGCAAGTGAAATAAACATATTCAACAACATCACATTGCCAAAATAATACACCTTATTATATTATGCCATTATAGCAGAGAAATATATAACATAACCCATTAAATAATAAACCTATGAAAAAATTTACTCTTTTTATTGCATCATTGTTTATTGCAATAGGTGCAATGGCGCAGGGCTCTACATATAGAGCCACAAGCACTAAGATTACGGCAACAGAACTAAATGAGAAAGCCGAAGAAACCTACATTGCAATCGGGTGTTTGTCAAGGACCCTGAATGGCTACTTTACAGGTAATGGTACAAATGCAAACTTCACAAATGACGCTGTGTTCATTTGGGAGCCCAAAGGCGATGGCACATTCTACATCAAGAATTTAAGTGGTCAATACATGCAAAATTCAAACCCAAAGACATGGGGAACCATTGAGGCGGCTGCAAATTTCACAGCAATTAACGCAACAACCGCAGGAAGCGGTAATGCAAATTTTAACGGAGACGCTGATACAAGTAATTATATAGAAAGCGGAACAGATGCAAACCTGGTTCGTTTTCTTAAAGGAGGTAACGATGCTACAACTTGGATGAATTTAGGTGCAAATGCATACAACAGCGGTAAAGGCGGTTGGACCATATTCTATATTTATGCTGTAGAAGAAGTTCCCGCCATTGATATTACATATAAATACATATTCAACGGCGAAACCAAAAAAACCGAGGTTGTATCAGCAGCAATCGGCGATGAGTACCCCGAAGGTTCAACTGTACTGCCCTTTGGTGTTACAGCAACCAAGCCCGCAGGAATAGTTCAGGGCGATGAAACAGAGATAAACATTGAGGTTACTGTAAATCTTCCTTTTGAGTACTATAACAGCTATAGCGAGATTACACAGTGGTACTATGTAAATGTACGCGATGATGGCCCCACATATATGTACTACGATTCAAGCATCGAATACATTAAGGCAACAGCAACAGAAGTTCCTTCTGATGCAAAAGACGCATACAGCTGGGCATTCATAGGTAACCCCTTTGACGGTTTCAAAATTGTAAACTTGCTCGCAGGTTCTACAATGGTACTTTCTTCACCCGCTACACCCACAGCCAACCAAAATGCAAGCCAAATTGCACGTATGGTAACAGAGGAAGGTGCTACAGGTAACACAGATTGGGATTTCATGAAGCCCACACACGCTAACGCAGCTGCCAACGGTTTCTACATTCAGCATCCCACAGCTCCTGGCTATGCACTTAACCGCCAGGATTACAACGGTGCTAAAACAGTATGTTATTGGGACCGCAGAGACACCGGTTCTACCTTCCAAGTTGTAGCACGTCCCAGCGTTCAGGGCGAGCTCGAGGCTCTTATTGAAACAGCCGAGACTGAACTTGCAAAGATTTCTTCACTCGTAGGCGAAGGCTATGGCTACTATACACAGAGCGTTGCCGATGCACTCTCAAATGCTATTGAAGTTGCAAGAGCCGTAACAGTTGCCGATGAGAGCGACGTAGAAACATTGCAAGCTGCTATTAATGCAGACCGCCGCGGAAACATTCCCGCAGCAGGTGCTTTGATTGCATTCCAATCGGCTTCTACCAAAGGATATTGCGCCGGTAAATATGTTAAGACTGTTCCTGTTGTAACAAACTATTCAGGTGCAGGATACTCTGCTGACCGCGACCACACACAGCTTGTGTTCGACACATTTGAGCCCGCCACCACACCTTCGGCTGTATTCCAAGTTATTGCCGGTGACAACGAGGGTGAGTTCAAACTCAAAAATATGCACACACAAGAGTATGTTGTATCATTTGTAAAGGGTGCTCAGCACATGGGTACCGAGGCAAATGCAGTAGCAATCACACTCAAGCCTATCAGCGAGGGACAAATTGCTGTATTTGGTGCAAACAATGGAAAGCCTATGCACGCACAAGAGGCTCACAATGTAATTGTAACATGGGATGCAGAAAAAGATAATGCATCAGTTTGGAAGATATCGGATGTTGAAGAATTTGCACACGAACTCACAGTTGGCGAGGTTGGCTATGCTACTTTGCAACTCGGTTTCGATGCTATTATCCCCGCAGGCGCGGAGTGTTTCAAAGTAGTTAGCTCAGAGTCTAACTATGTAATCCTCGATAAGATAGAGGGCGATGTTCTCCCCGCAGGCGAGGCTGTTATCGTAAAGGCAACTCAGGGCACATACAACTTTAAATACACAACAGGTGGCACAAAGAGCGACGACAACAAACTTGTAGGTACACTCTACGACAAATATATCACCGATGTTGCCGCATACGTACTTTCAGCTCCCGACACAGATGAAGACGGAGTTGCCGAAGTTGGTCTCTACAAAGCAAAATTCACAAGTTTTGTCGATACCAGCGGTACAGGACAAACTGTAGGAGTTGCTAACACATTCCTTAACAACGCCAACAAGGTATATTTGCCTGCATCTGCTCTTGCAAATGCAGACGGAATCGCAAGCTACTCATTCAACTTCGATTGGGAAGGCACAACAGGCATCGAGGGTGTTGAGGCAGAGGGCGCACAGAACAGCGAAATCTACGACATCACAGGTCGCAAGGTTAAGGCTATCACAGCCCCCGGCATCTACATTGTTAATGGTGCTAAAGTTGTGATTAAGTGAGAGGAATAACAAACAAGTTTACTTGATTTGTATTCCCGAACGCCAACAACTTAGCCAAAGGCAAAGATCGTTAAGTAAATAACTGATAGACGAACTGATTTCTCCTTCGCTTTGCTTTGCTGAAATGGCAAAGCAAGGGTAGAAACCAAAACAATAAGGAATTTATAAAATTATTAAACGATATGAAGAAAACTTATGTATCACCTCTCACAGACGAGGTAAATGTAATGACTGAGGCTGTAATGGATGGATCAATCCCCGTTAACAGTGGTAGCGATAACGAAGTAGATACAACAAAGCCCGGCACTCAGCTTGGTAACACCCATCGTGGTGAATGGGGTAATTTGTGGTCTAAATAATAGACCACAAATTACACTATCGATAGCACGAGCAGCGATAAGTCGCGTGAAGCACAGACAAAGTT
>CALGJF010000067.1 GCA_937914945.1 uncultured Bacteroidales bacterium
GTACTCCCTCTTTGAAAAGCGGGAGAGTTTTGCCATGAGCGACCATTGCCGTAAAGCTCGCCGATAACAAATAATAGTCATTGGCTCGTTTTACTATTGGCCCCCGCGTGGCACAAACTCTGTCTGTGCTTCACGTGACCTATGGCCGTAAAACTCGCCGATAACAAAACTTTGTTTTGTCATTTCGAACACGCAGTGGAGAAATCTACGCATGTGAGGCATCCCTGTACTCTGTTATTTGTCTAAAAATTCCGGTTGGTTATTTAAAATAACTTTTGCCGGTGAACCAAAATAACACACATAGGACAAGCTGGCAACCCCTGCACCGGTGATTAATATAACAAAAAAGCAGCGGCACCTTGCGGGTGCCGCTGCAAATTATTTAATTATCATTGAATTACTCAATAACAACCTTTTTAGTCTCTGTTACACCGTTTGTGTAAACGATTGTAACAATGTTGAGACCCTTAACAGGAGCTGCAGTCTGTGCGCCACCTACAGTGTAGTAGCTTACACTCTCAACCTCGCTACCCTCGGCAATGAGGTCATCAACAGAAGTAGCGTCATTAGCAACACGTACCAAACGGAAACCAGAAGCAGAAGTAGCTGTAGGCTCACCGTTCCAAGATACCATTTTGAGACCACCTGCAAGGTGCAAATGGTTAGAGCCCTCGTAGTTGTTAACCTTACCGATAGTGAAGTAGTTTGTAGCACCACCGGTGAAGAGGAATACACCAGCCTGGTCAAGATCCTCGGCAATGCTGATTTCAACAGAAGTACCATCACCACCTACGATAAAGTTACCTGTGTGGAGATGTTTGATAACAAATACCTTATCCTTCTGCTCCTCGGTAATAACCTCCTCTTGCAAGAGCTCATCAATATTGATGGGAGTGATAAGCTGGAACAAGCAAGGTTTACCCAAGTCGTTTGTATAGTTTGAAGGAGCGCTTATACCAACGAAGGTGCCTGCATCGTTGATTGTCAATGCATGATTACCACGAGCGTCGCAAAGGATAGCATATACACCCTCTGTTACAGGGTTCTGTGTATACTCACCACCATCCATTGCCTCCATTGTAGCAGCCAATTTCTTGGCAGCTGTCTCGGCACCTGCATAGTCGTTGTTCTCAACTACAGCCTGAACAGCAGCAAGGTCGTTAACGAACTGGTCGATGTTAGAGTACTCACCGGGGTTAGTACCTGCTACATAGCCAAGACCCTCGGCTACGCTTGCAAGTGTAGTTGCCCAATAGTAGTAAGGATTGTCAAGAGAAAGTTTGAAGATCTTCCACTCACCCTCACCACTTGTTTTGTTGAAGTGGAGGTAATCACCGGCACCACCTGAAGCCATAAGTGCAGGATTTTCAAGGAGAACCTCTACGCTCTCAGCCATATCGCCATAGTTGTCGGGATTTACACCGGGCTGGAAGTCGATAACTGTACGAGCAGCAAGGCCATAACCGGCACCCCAGTCCATAAGCACTTTGTAAGGAGTAGTTACCTGTACGGGGTCAACGATAATCTCGGTACCGCTCTCTTCGTCGGTGTACTCCCAAGAAGCCTCAACGGGCTCGGGGTTCTCAACGTCGGTATAGAGAACAAGAGTCTTCTCACCGGCAAAGTCAGCGTTGGTAGAGGGAACAATGTGGATGTTACCTGCATTGGCAGAGCTTGCATCCAAGCCACCGCCGGCTGTCCAATATTTAGCCTCGCTGATACTCATAATCTTAACGGTACCGTCGCTGTTCTTTGTGAAGAAGTATGCGCAGTGCTCACGAACAACTGAAGCATGGAAGGGCTCCTCGCCTGAATACCACATAGGAACGATAGGCGATGCAACTGCATCGGTATTGGGGTTAGTGTTAATCAAACCTTGGATTGCATATACACCCCAATCGGTGATATCGTCGATAGATGCTACCTGCTTGCCAATTGCAGCATTGTACTTATTGGGCAATGCAGCGATAGGATCATACTCAACACCATACTCACCTACGCAGATGTCTGCGGGGTTGAACGATTTGTTACCCTTACGTGAGTGGAATGTGAACTTGAAGTTATCTGTGGGTGCGGGGAATGTGATATCGAAGTAGATATAGCTCTGAGCATCCCAGCCGTTTGCTTCGCTCCAAGGAGAGTGATAGAAATCACCAATCTCTGTTGTGAGGTTACCGTTGGCATCGAATATACCATCGAACAAACCAGCGAGAGAACCCTCAGAAGGCTCAATAGCGTTGGTCTCAACCATTGTACCGTTCATACCCGAGATGCGGTTGCCATCGGCATCCATAACAACGAGCTCACCAAGAACAATAGCCTTGTTCTGCTCACCAACTACACCACCGTTGAAGTTTGTAGAACGAGCAAATGTGATACGAACACCGGTAACTTCCTCCTGCAAACGGATAGCGGGAGATGTCCAAGTACGTGTATCGATGCTGCTTACTACACCGGGAAGACCATCTGCCTCGCCATAGAAGAGAGGAAGAGTAACGAATGAAATCTTACCAGCCTCGAAAGTTGCAATAGCATCCTTAAGATCGTTAAGAGAGTTCATTATCTCGTTGTATAATGAGGGCAGAGGACCATCGTTCTCTACTTTGTAGATAGCACCTGTATTATACCATGCATCAAGCAAAGCGCCGGGACCATTATTCCAAGAAGCGTATGTATAGCAACCGTTTATGGGGTAATCAGCCTCGCAGAACAGACCTTCGGCATCCAACTCATCATAGTAATTATAAGCGTCATCTGCCTTCTGGTTAATTACAGAGTAGAGATACCAAACTGCACCAACGTTCAATGTTTCGGTGATCGTAGCAGCCTCAGCAGCAGTAGTACTACCACCGGCAATAATATCCTCGGCTTTATCAACGCTATTCATAAACTCCGCATAAGTGATATAGCCCTCAGTATCAACACAATATTCTTCTGAAGCCTGAGCACCGCCAAAGAGTTCAGAGAGATACTTGGCTGTAGCAACGGGCTCTCTAAGAGCGTTGATAATCAAATGAGAAGCTTTCTCATACTCGGCAGAGTAGAACTTGAAGTTGAAAGCACAAGGATAACCGAAACCTGCAGTGTAGTCCTTGGCATCGTTCTGCGATTTGAAAAGTTCGTTAACACTCTTTATACCCTTCTCTGTACGAGGGTCTGCGCAAAGGTATGCAAGGTCGCCTGCGGGTGTGATGAACGACATTGTGAATGTACCATCGCTGTTGGGAGTGATAGTGAGGCTTGCAGCCTGGCTTGTATCAGATGCACCTGCGCCATTCTCTACAAATTTACAACCATCGTTCTGTGCAAGAGCACTGGTAAGATTGTTGGCACCGAAATAACGACCTGTCTCGGGCCAATAGAGATAATACTCACCTTCATTCTCGGCAGGAATAATCTGCATAGCCATGCCTGCGTTGTAGTTCTGGATAGAGTCGCTTATAACCAATGCATTGGGAGCAGTAAAGAAACGTGCACCCAACCAACCGGTAACATCCTTGCTCCAATCACCCTTGTGAGTCTCAGCCTCCATTGATACATAACCTGCAGAGAGCAATGCATCCAAAGAGGTAATCTGCGAACCAAGTGTGTAAGTAGAAGTAGGAATTGCGGGAATCTCAACAGACTCGCCGTCAACGCCCTTAGCTGTAAGAACTACAAGTGTAGGAGCGTTCTTGGGGTTACCCTGACGGTTGGCCCACTCAAGTGTGAAAGCCGACACGGGACCCTCGAATGCGAACTCAATGTAGTGGTGCGCACCTGTGGGATTGCCACTACTCCAGTTTGTGTGCATATAACCATCATACAAACCGTCGTTCAATGCAGGCCAGCCTGTAGACTCATTAATATAAGAGTTACCGGTTGCATTGTAGTTGATCACATTACCCTCAGCGTCGCGGATAACGAACTCGGCAATAGCTGTACAAGGATGACCATCGGGCTTCTCCATGTTACGGGTCTCGATTACAGTCCAACGCAAGCCGTTGATGGGAGCATCGGGAGTAATCAATCCTGATTCAAACATCATACAGTTGTTTGTCTTATCGGTAACACCGGGAAGACCATCTACTGTAGAGAGAACCTTTGACCACTGTGCGTTAACTGTTGCAATAGAAGCAACTATCAACGCAAGAGTTAGAAATAGATTTTTTCTCATAACGTAAAATTTAGTTAATAAAATAAGGTTAAATAAAATTCTCTATCAAAACATCCTCTTTCAGGGATATAATTTAGCTTTTCAAGGGCGTTCCTGCGGTGTTTTTCTACACAATTTTTTGAGTATCAAAGCATTGCAAAACTCACAGCCGCGCACAGCATATGCACTATACACGTTTAATCACGCAAATATGAGGAGATTTATTCAAACTACCAAAATAATTACTGAAAAACAGTAAAAATTTCTACAAAAAAATGAGCAAAGGATAAATCAACAAGCGCAATCACAACCTTAATATAGGTTAAAATTAAAATAAAAAAGGGAAATAAGAATGTACTTAAAATTATTTTATTAAATTTGCCACGATGTATATTATGCAAATATGCAGTTAAAAACACACCTTATTAATATATAATATTAAACGACTGCACAACACAAGAAAAAAACAGAAACATTAACCTAAATTTAACCAATATGAAAATCAGAACTTTACTAACGACATTACTTGTAATGTTTGCGACCGTTGCAACAACGGCACAAATCGAATCGGGTAAAGTGTACCGTATCGTAAACAAGATGTATGGTACAGTGGCTGCCGAAAGCGCTGTAAACAACACCGTCAATTGCGAAACCAAGGGCACAAATACCGATTGGCAACAGTTGTGGATTATAACAGATGCCGGGCTTTCGTCGTATTACACAATTCAAAATGTTTATACAGGGCGCAACCTGCATTTTGAGCAATCTACAAACAACCCCTTTTACACTGTTCAAAATGCTAACTACGCACTTTTCATAAATGACAACAGTTCAGTATTCAGCGGTTGCTACACCATTACACAATCAAAAGGCAGCAATTGGGCAATGCACTGCGCAAGCAACACTGTTTGTGTACCTTGGAATGCCGATGCCGAAGCCACTAACTGGAAATTCGAGCAGGTAGATATCACAGCCGAGGAGATTGCCGAAGCACGTAAAATCTACGAAAAATTCAATACCACCATTAACAGCGAGAGCGAGTTTGCAGCAGCATTCGAGCCCCTCTTCGAGGACAAGGCTTGTACGGTGTTGAAAGCCGAATACGCATCAATGAGCGATGAAGAATTGATTGCTGCAATGAGCGAAGTTCCCGCCGACTTGCAACAGGTTGCATTGAAGGTGAAGAACAACTCATGGAACACCGAGAAGATGGAGAAGGACTTCCGCATCTATGATTACAAGCCTTACAGCGACCCCGAAAAGTGGTACCAAATACTCTACACACGCCTTTACAGCCCGCTGGACAACCCCACCGGAATCTGTTCTACAAGCAGCAGAAGCTATACATATGTTTTTGTGGATGAAGTCCCCGACGGAGCATACATAAAACTTACCGAGGTTGCCGGAACCGGATACACAACCAGTGGTACATTCTTGCACGAAGGACTTAACATTGTTCCCGCAGGATTAACCGATGGCTACCTATATATAAGATATATATGCGACACCGACACTGCCGGAAAGAAGCTGGCCGACTACCCTGCTGTAAAAATCCACATTGAGAATGGATATGTAAACGGTTTCTGGAGTAAAGAGCGTGGCCACACCAACGCTACTTGGAAACACATGCAGGAGCACATGTTTGAGAACGAAGGTGCCATACAAGCAAAGGGCGACTACGCATTATTGAGCTTCCGCAAAAAGGAGTTTATTGCAGCAAACGCCTGCCCCGAAAAAATAGAGGAGCTTGTTGGATTGTGGGATTTCTGGAACAAGACACAACAGATGATAATGAAGCTCGACAAGTACTACCCCTGGTTCAACAACTTGCAGCTTGCAATGAGCGACGACAGCGGCTTTATGGATGCCGGCAACTGGCGTACCCACTACAACAACAACACTCTTAACACTATTTGTAACTACGACCTGCTTATTGAGGATGCCGGTAGCACATGGGGTCCCAACCACGAGATTGGCCACAACAACCAGTATGTTATTGAGATTGTAGGTACATCGGAGGTTTCGAACAACGGTTTTGCAAACTTTGTAACATATTACCAGGGCACACACACCAGCCGTGGACAAAACATGAAGTCTTGCATTGAATCTTATGAGAAAAAGATTCCTTATATATTGCGCGGTGAGGGCACATACGGCACACAGCTTTTCAGCATGACACGTATGTACTTCCAGCTCTTCCTCTATGCACATGCCGCAGGCAAGTGCCCCGATTTCTATCAGCAATTGCATGAGAAACTTCGCTACGACCGCCTCATTGGCTGGAGTGTAGGTTCTTCCGACGTTAAAGACGAAAACGGATACTACAAGAATTCTGTAAACGGTGTAAACGACCACTTGAAATTTGCCGAGGCTTGCTGTGAGATTCTGCAAATGGACTTGAGCGAGTTCTTTGAGGCTTGGGGCTTCTTTATACCCTACAAGAACGGCTTCGTAGGCGACTATGGACACCACTGGTGTTACCTGGACGAGGAGGATGCCATTGCAAGCAAGAAACGCATGCAAAAATATGAGAAGAAGGGTGGCCACCTCATATTCCTTGAGGACCGTATACGCCCCTACGAGAGACTCGATGGTACCGGCATGCGTAAAAGCTATGCAAACTGGGACGGCGAGAGCATTGGTCAGGTAGGTAAAGTAGGCCAGTGGCAAGACTTTATAGACGAGACCGTTAAAGCACAAGGCTATTACTATAGCAACGTAAGCGGCAAAATCATCATCAAAGGCGATGAAACTGCAAGCGGCGCTCTTGGTTTCAAACTCTACAACGATGAGACAGGTGAGTTGCTCACCTTCACCAACGGTGTTGAGTCTATGAACAGCGAGAATATCGCAAGCATGAAGATACCTATGACTGCATTAGGTGCAAAACTGAGAGTGGTTGCAGCACAGGCCGACGGAACAGACTACATTATCCCCAGCGCGTCGGAAGGCCCCGAGGAGATGCAGTTAGAGGCTCTTGACCTATCACTTACCAAAACAAAAATCATCTTCAACTACACCACTACAGGTGATGAGGTTGGTAGATATTATGCCGACTCATTGGCAAGACTAAGAACAATTTATGATGCTGCTCTTGAAGCATTCAATAACAAGGACACAAGCGTACACTCTTATGCCGACTGGGCTTCGATGCTCGACGACGAGTACAACTATGTTGTAAGCAACGAGAAATCACGCCTCACAATGAAAGAGGGTAACGTATATTACATGTATAACGCCAGCAAAACCGCATACTACCTCACATACAGCTCTGCAGGTGTTGTGGGTTCAAAGAACACTGCAACCGAAGGCAAATATGCCGAGGATGCGAACAAGCAATGGGTATTGGAATACAGCGGTGTCCCCGGTGAGTATTATTTGAAGAACATGGGTGGCCGATATATATCGTACATGGAGCTTGACCAGAACATTTATGCTGCAACCACAAAGCCCGAGGAGGCTGTTAAATTAAAGATAGACTACACCGATAAGGGTGCCACATACTTTGTAAGAGCCGACAATGGAGCCATTGCAATTGGTTTTAACAACGACAATCCTCCCACAGGTTTGAGCATGAGCCCCAGCGAGAACCGTGGTCAATGGCGCGTGAAACTGCTCACCGACAATTCGGCCGCATTTGAAAGCGAGACTATCACCGAATTGATGGCCAGAACCGAGCTTATCCTCAACGAGGTATGCGACATGAATGCATTTGAGCAGGGCAGCGAGACTGTATTGAAAGAGAATGTAAAGGCCAACGACGCTACATTCCGCGACAATGTTGGCACGCTCTACAATGTTTACAAATCTGTTGATATGGAGAACTCCGACGAGTATGTTCACTACATAAACGATTTGCGCAAAGCTCTTTACAATGTAGAAAACATGTATACCATAACAACTCCCACCGTTGTGAGCAACGACTGCAAGTTCTACTGGTACAAGATTGTGAGCGATGTTACAGGCCTTGCAATGCAGGCTACAAGCACACAGGTTAAGCTTGCCGATGCAGCAGAAACAACCGATGACATGTTGTGGGCTGTTATTCCCGCCGAGGATGGAACATTGCGCTTGCTGAATGCCGATTCAGAGACATACTTGCGCCAATACAAACGTGGTACAAGAGTACAGAACTACTACTCTGTTTACAGCGAGACACCCGACATTGCAATAACAATGGAGTTCGATGGCAATGCCACAATAATCTACACAGGCGACGGCACCGCAGCTGTTGATACAGGTACAGGTAACTATGTTGCACGCAACAACACCGGTTTCACAAGCGGCTGGCACTTTGAGCTTGTAAGCATAGAGGAGAACGAGGAGCTTCACAAGACTCTCACCGGCATCGACAGTGTTGTTGCCGAGGGTGCAGGTTCTGACAGCGAGGTTATGTATGACCTCTATGGTAGAAGAATCCAGGCTCCTATGAAGAACAACATCTACATCAAGGGCAACCAGAAAATCATTGCCGAATAATTGATTGATGATATTATACACAGAGACTTAACCGCAGCTGTCTCTGTATTAATTGTTTATGTTTAATTGTGATTTGGCGGGTGATGTATGTAAAGCACGATTAGGGCAGACACAATACAAATATAGAACAGCAAAAGCGTGTCATACTGAACGAATGTGAAGTATCTCAAGTGTGTATGCAGAGATTTCTCCACTCCGTGTTCGAAATGACAAAACGAAGTTTTGTTATCGGCGAGCTTTGCAGTGAACGTCGCAGGCAACATCGCTGAAAGTGATGTCCTGCGGTGCACGAAAGGCAAAACGAGCCAATGACTGTTATTTGTTATCGGCGAGTTTTACGGCAATGGTCGCTCATGGCAAAACTCTCCCGCTTTTCAAAGAGGGAGTACCCGAAGGGGGAGGGAGTTCGGCTTGTGCAGTGCGGGTCGCAAATAAATGAACGAGCCAATGACTATTATTTGTTATCGGTGAGTTCATTGGCGTTTGGTCGCACGCAGCATGGATGAAATTCATGCAGTGCGGGTCGCAAATAAATGAACGAGCCAATGACATTACAAATATAAAATAGCAAATTACCAAAGAATCACACCCCGCGCCCCGAATCGGCAATCATGGCTTGGAGTGCATCATTGAATGCGCGCTCATTCATCATCTCCTCAATGGATATATGCATGCGGTAGTTCCACATATGGTCGCGGTTTGAGGGGACATTGATGCGCTCGGCATCGGGGTCGGCAAGGCGCAGGCGCTCGTCCATAGCCATTAAATCCTGCCATGCAAAAAGGGCAAAGGCCGCGGGCGATTGCAGATGTTGCGCTATAATTGCGCGGGCTATTGTTCCACTCATTTCGCGCGGGCACTCTCCGGGAAGAGCCAATACCCGGTGATAGAACTCGGCAGACAGAGCCTCATCCTCGCGCCACCACCCTCGCAACGTACTCATATCGTGTGTAGATGGTGTGGCAACAGAGAGATAGGGGTATGCGGCAGGGTTGGCAAACGTTTCGCCAAAGAGCTTGGGCATGCGCTGAATCTCGAGTGAAAGGATTTGCAGATTTTTCATAACCCGTGGCACGCACGCGGGTATCATTCCCAAATCTTCGCCGCAGGCAGTCATGGTGGTCGATTGCAATACGGGGGCGAGCTTGCGCATACCCTCCTCGAACCAATGCATGGTGTGGCGATTATAGAAATAGTCCTCGTATATGCGGTCATAGGCTATGCGCTGCTGTTGCGACAGCTGTGCGTATGCCTCGGTTTCGTTACCCAATATACGGGGTATAAACATTTGGGGTTGTTTGAGGTCGCGCATGAATAGCACATTGCCATACAGATGCAACAGGCGCTGTTTGAGCTCGGCAGGAAATGCTGCACTGCATTTTTGGCTTATCTCCCATGCCAAGTGCGAAGTTCCATTGATGTAATCCTTAAAACGATATGTACCATCGGGCTGCTTGTCAAAGAAACGCTCAACAAGATATTTCACACGGCGTGGAAAAAGTTCTTTGAGCCTGTCATTGGTGATATAGGGGTGCAGATGGGCCTCTTCGTCGAGCACGAAACCGGCTGCGGCAAGTTCTTCGCGACTCAAAGGTTTGTTGGGCGAAAAACTGCCCGAAAGGCCACTCACCGAGCTGTGAGGAATCTCCCATATACGGAAGAAACCGAGTACATGGTCTATGCGATAAGCATCAAAGAATTTTGACATATATTGCAAGCGGCGACGCCACCATGAGTAGCCGTCGAGCGACATAACATCCCAATTATACGTGGGGAAACCCCAATTCTGCCCATCGGCCGAGAAGGCATCGGGCGGAGCTCCAGCCGACACTTGCAGATTGAACTGATTACGTTCGCACCACACATCTACACCATTGGGAGCCACACCTATGGGTATATCGCCTTTGAGAGCCACACCAATGGAGTTGGCATATTCGTGTGCATCGCACAACTGCTTGTATAGAAGATATTGCACCAGCGAATAGAATTCTATCTCGCGTGCGGCATCGGGATACTCGGCAAGCACAGCCTGCTCGGTACTCTCGTCGTAATAGCGGTACTTATCCCAATCCCAGATGCAACTATGCAGGCGGGCTGTGAGGAAACGGAATATTGCATAGGGGCGCAACCATCGTTTTTCGGCATCAAGGAAACGACGACACTCCTCGTTGGCAAGCAGTTCACTCCCCTGCTCAATGAAGAGGTCGCGCAGATATTTCATTTTAAGCGCATATACAAGCGAGTATTGCACGGCCGGAGAATCGTTGAGCTTGGTGCGGTGCGCCTCGTAGTAGCGGTTTGCCTTCTCGCTTTGCAGGGGCGGCAACACCGACATATCCATGTATATGGGGTTAAGGGCATAGACCGATACACAGTTATAGGGGTAGGAATCTTCGTCGCCACCAAATATAGTGGTATCGTTAAGCGGGAGCAACTGCAATATATTCTGCCCTGTGGCACTTAACCACTGCGCCATAAGTTTTATATCGCCAAAATCGCCTATGCCCCAACCATGTTGCGAGCGCATGGAGAAAAGAGGGAGCACAGTACCCGCCAAGCGTATTTTGCTTGCCTTGAAAACCACATGGGGAAGAGTAAAGAGGGTTGCGGTGGAGCCTGCCAAGGTGGGAAGCATGAGCGAACGGTTATCGCCCTCTTCCCAACAAGCGTTACCACCATTGTCTATTTTCACAAATTTGAATTGGAGCGAACCACCGCGCAGCTGCTCCACATCAAATGTTACGCTCCACAGATTGGGCTCTGTCTGCACCATAGGGAGTGCGTGGGAGAGGTCCCACGCACCAAGCTCAGGCGCATCGCCGCTCAACACAAGCGAATCGCCACGCTCCACACCCATTGCATACAGCGAGAGGGTGAGGCTGCGGTTATACCAATTAACGCATGGCGCATCAAGCGGGCAGGCCTGCTTGTCAAAGAAACGGAACAGATTGGTCTGTGTATAATTACCCACAGGCGAATCGAGCCACATATCGCTCACATAATAGTTGTCGTTCACACAATTAAGCGACAGGCGGTGAGGCATCACTGCCCACTCGTTGCGCACCACCTTGCCATCGCGCACAAGGCGGTAGCCGTATGAGAGCAACGCTGTATCGGATTCAACAGCGAGGGAGGCAGCCCAACTGTCATCCCCCGTGCGGTGCATATCTATACACTGCTCCTCGCCGCCTTTTTCGCAAAAGATTATCTGCATGGCTGAACCCTCGTCGGCCCTGTATCGTATGTTCAAAGTAATAGATTTCATATATAGCAATATTTAATTTCGTTATTGGCTACGCGAAAATACAAAAAAATATCATTTAACCATAAACAAATGGCATTTTGTCATTTTTACGGTAACATTTTAGAAAAGAATTGCAACAGAATGTTTTTTTATTGGAATTTTAGCCACCAACATATAGATTTATTAAATAAAACTCTTATTTTTGCAAACTTAATAGGTATTATGCCTTATTATATTGTCATTCCGAACACGCTGTGGAGGAATCTCTACAAATAACTATTGCAGATTTCCCGCGTTCGTTAGGCATGGCGCTTAATGATTGTATAACTGAAAAAATTATTAAAACAATGAGTGATAGATTATTTATTTTTGACACTACCCTGCGCGATGGCGAGCAGGTACCCGGTTGCCAATTGAACACAGTTGAGAAGATTCAGGTTGCCAAGCAACTTGAGCAACTGGGTGTGGATGTTATTGAGGCGGGCTTCCCTATTTCGAGCCCCGGTGATTTCAACTCGGTTATCGAGATTTCAAAGGCTGTTACATGGCCCACCATATGCGCCCTTACGCGAGGCATCGAAAAGGATATCGACGTTGCAGTGGATGCTCTGCGCTATGCAAAGCACAAGCGCATACACACCGGTATAGGTACATCCGACTCGCACATCAAATACAAATTCCGTTCCACACGCGAGGAGATTATCGAGCGCGCCGTGGCTGCCGTAAAGTATGCCAAACGCTATGTTGAGGATATAGAGTTCTATGCCGAGGATGCGGGCCGCACCGACAACGAGTATCTTGCCCGTGTGGTGGAAGCAGTAATAAAGGCCGGTGCCACTGTTGTTAACATTCCCGACACAACAGGCTACTGCCTGCCCACAGAGTATGGCGCGAAAATCAAATATCTGATGGAGCATGTAGACGGCATTCACAAAGCCACTATTTCGACACACTGCCACAACGACCTGGGCATGTCAACCGCAAACACCCTTGCCGGTGTGATGAACGGTGCGCGCCAGGTAGAGGTTACCATAAACGGTATTGGCGAGAGAGCCGGTAACACATCGCTCGAAGAAATTGTAATGATTACCAAGTGCCACCCCACTTTGCAGGTGGAGACAAATATTAACACACAGAAGATTTACCCCACAAGCCGCATGATTTCGAGCCTTATGAACATGCCCGTGCAGGCAAACAAGGCTATCGTGGGCCGCAACGCCTTTGCACACTCTTCGGGTATTCACCAAGATGGCGTATTGAAGGATGTGAGCACATACGAGATTATGAACCCCAAGGATGTGGGTATTGATGATAACTCTATTGTACTTACTGCACGCAGTGGTCGCGCTGCCCTCAAATATCGTTTGGGTGTACTTGGCGTTACATTGGAGGACGACAAACTGAACGAGGTTTATGAGCAGTTCCTGCGCCTTGCCGACAAGAAAAAGGAGGTACACGACGATGATATTCTGGTGCTTGCCGGTGCCGAGCGTAGTTCTAACAAGGGCATCAAACTCGAATATCTGCAAGTAACAACAGGGCTGAACATCCGTTCCGTGGCAAGTATAGGCTTGCGCATTTCGGGCGAGTTGTTCGAGAGCGCTGCCACAGGTAACGGCCCCGTGGATGCCGCCATCAAGGCACTTAAAAACATCATACGTCGCGAAATGGTATTGAAGGAGTTTACCATTCAGGCCATAAGCAAGGGAAGCGACGACATGGGTAAAGTACACATGCAGGTTGAGTACAACGACCGCTTATACTATGGTTTCGGTGCTAACACCGACATTGTAAGTGCATCGGTTGAGGCGTACATCGACTGTATTAACAAATTCAACGAATAATATTTTACGATGAATACCTTATTTGATAAAATATGGGATGCGCACGTTGTGCAAAAGGTTGAGGATGGCCCCACACAGCTATACATAGACCGTTTGTACTGCCACGAGGTTACATCACCACAGGCATTCGACGAACTGCGCAGCAGAGGTATCGGATGCTTGCGCCCCGACAAGATATTCTGTATGCCCGATCACAATATCCCCACAAAAAACCAAGACAAGCCCATTGAGGACGAGGTTTCGCGCAAGCAGGTTGATGCGCTCACCAAGAACGCTGCACAATTCGGGCTCAGCTATTGGGGGATGAAACACCCCAACAACGGAATCATACACGTTGTGGGCCCCGAGCAAGGACTCACCCTCCCCGGCATGACCATCGTGTGTGGCGATTCACACACATCAACCCATGGCGCAATGGGTGCAATAGCATTCGGCATCGGTACAAGCGAGGTGGGCATGGTTATGGCATCGCAGTGTATCCTGCAACAGAAACCAAAGGCCATGCGCATAAGCGTAGAGGGCAAATTGGGCAAGGGTGTAACAGCCAAGGATGTTGCGCTCTACATAATGTCGCAAATGACAACAAGCGGTGCCACAGGCTATTTTGTGGAGTATGCCGGCGAGGCTATACGTTCACTGAGCATGGAGAGCCGCCTTACACTTTGCAATCTATCTATAGAGATGGGTGCCCGCGGTGGCATGGTAGCCCCCGACGAGGTTACATTTGAATATATCAAAGGCCGCCCCTATGCACCCAAAGGCGAGGAGTGGGAGAAGGCTGTTGCCTATTGGAGAACACTTAAAAGCGATACCGACGCCGTGTTTGACAAAGAATACACCTTCCGCGCCGAGGATATCGAGCCCCGCATAACATACGGCACAAATCCCGGCATGGGAATAGGCATCACAGAGAGCATACCCACTGTAGATACAATCGACGAGGCAGGCCGTGCATCGTTCCTCAAATCGCTCGACTACATGGGATTTACAGCAGGCGAAAAACTCACGGGGCACCACATAGACTATGTTTTTGTGGGCAGTTGCACCAACGGCCGCATAGAGGATTTCCGTGCCTTTGCGCAGATAGTGAAAGGGAGGAAAAAGGCCGACAACGTAACCGCATGGATTGTACCGGGCTCATGGAGCGTGGCACGCCAGATTGAGGCAGAGGGCATAGACAAGGTGCTTGCAGAGGCCGGATTTGAGATTCGCGAACCGGGCTGTTCGGCATGCCTTGCCATGAACGAGGACAAAGTACCTGCCGGCAAATATTGCGTATCTACCAGCAACCGTAACTTTGAAGGCCGCCAAGGCCCCGGCTCGCACACCATTCTTGCAAGCCCATACGTGGCAGCCGCAGCAGCCGTTACAGGTGTGATAACCGACCCACGCGAACTACTCTAACAAATTACAGACCAATGAAAAAAGAAAAATTCAACATACTCACCGACAGTTGCATACCCTTGCCGTTGGAGAACATTGACACAGACCAGATTGTGCCCGCCCGATTCTTGAAGGCCACCACACGCGAGGGATTCGGCGACTTTTTGTTCCGCGACTGGCGTTTCGACAAAGAGGGCAACAAGATTGAGAACTTTGTGATGAACAACCCCAAATACAGCGGCAGAATACTTGTTGCAGGCAAGAACTTTGGTTGCGGTTCGAGCCGCGAGCACGCAGCATGGGCCATTGCCGATTATGGATTTCGCGTAGTGGTATCGAGTTTCTTTGCCGACATTCACAAGAACAACGAACTAAACAATTTTGTACTGCCCGTGGTGGTGAGCGAGGAGTTTTTGAAGGAGCTGTTTGCATCCATCGAGCAGAACCCCGCCACACAGGTTACAGTGGACCTGCCACAGCAGACAATAACAAACAACGCCACAGGCAAGAGCGAGCAGTTCGAGATTAACGGCTACAAGAAACATTGCCTGATGAACGGACTCGACGATATCGACTTCCTTTTGAGCAACAAGGATAAGATTGAGGCTTGGGAGGCAAAAAACAATTAATAAATAGAGCATGCCCCGCAAAGGGGTATAGAAAAAAACAAAACCATGAATTTCAATATAGCAGTTCTTCCCGGTGATGGCATAGGCCCCGAGATTATAGCGCAAGCACTTGAGGTTACAAAAGCCATCTGCAACAAATTCAACCACACGCTCAGCTACAAGACAGGGCTTGTGGGAGCATGCGCAATAGATGCCACAGGCAACCCCTACCCCGACGAGACACACGAGCTATGCATGCAAAGCGATGCCGTGCTGTTTGGCGCCGTGGGCGACCTACGTTTCGATAACAACCCCAACGCCAAAGTGCGCCCCGAACAGGGATTGCTTGCAATGCGCAAGAAGCTGGGCCTTTATGCCAATCTGCGCCCTGTTACCACATTCGAGGCACTCATTGACAAATCGCCCTTGCGCACCGACATTGTAAAAGGCACGGACTTCATGTGCATACGCGAGCTCACAGGCGGACTCTATTTCGGCCGCCCCCAAGGCCGCAGCGAGGACGGCAACGTGGCATACGACACATGCGTATATTCGCGTGAGGAGATAGAGCGCATTGTAAAACTCGCCTACGAGTATGCAATGAAACGCCGCAAAAAGGTTACTGTGATAGACAAAGCCAACGTGCTTGCCACATCGCGTTTGTGGCGCGAGATTGCAAAGGAGATTTCTGCACAATACCCCGAAGTGGAGACCGAATTTATGTTTGTGGACAACGCTGCCATGCGCCTCATTCAGTGGCCCACATCATTCGATGTGATGGTTACCGAGAATATGTTCGGCGACATTCTCACCGATGAGGGCTCTGTAATCACAGGCTCATTGGGCTTGCTGCCTTCGGCATCGGTGGGCGTACACACATCACTGTTCGAGCCCATCCACGGCTCTTGGCCCCAGGCGGCAGGCAAGAACATTGCCAACCCCCTTGCCACTATCCTGTCGGCTGCCATGATGTTCGAATATGCTTTCGGTCTCATGGAAGAGGGTAAGCTCATACGCGAGGCTGTGAGCGCATCCATGGCTGCCAATGTGAGAACACCCGACATTCAGGTAGAGGGTGGAAAAGAGTATGGCACCAAAGAGGTGGGCGAGTGGATTGTAAACTACATAAACAATAAATAATAGTTTTGAAGAGAGGCTTATTGCATATAAGGCTGCTGCTTGCCGTGCTGCTGTTCATGATAGCGGCACCGCACTCCATTGTGGCACAAAAAAGCAGAAAAAAAGCTTTCACCGTGGTCATTGACCCCGGACACGGAGGTGTGGATCCCGGAGCATTGGGCAAACGAGCAAAGGAGAAAACTGTGAACATGAATGTATCCAAAGCTCTTGCCGAAATGATAAAAGAGGAGTTCCCCGAGGTGAAGATAATATTCACCCGCACCACCGATGTAAAGATTCCTCTTGTGCGCCGCGCCACAATAGCCAACGACGCAAACGCCGACCTCTTTATATCTATTCACTCAAACGCAGCAAAATCGAGGAAAGCACACGGCTGCGAAACATTTACTCTGGGTGCGGGCAGCAGTGCCGAGGCCAAGGCGGCAGCCATGTATGAGAACGAGGCTATACTGCTTGAAGACAACTTTGAGGAGACATACAAGGGATTCGACCCTCGTTCGAGCGAAAGCTATATAATATTCGACCTTATACGAAACCACGACATGGAAAAAAGCATAGCACTTGCCGAGGCTGTGCAAAAGGGCATGGTAAACAGCACCAAGCTGCACAACCGCGGAGTATCGACCGGTGGTTTCATTGTGCTACACAAAACAGTGATGCCGAGTATCCTTGTGGAGGTGGGATTTATTTCAAACCCCACAGAAGAGAAATACATTGCATCGAAGAACGGTCAAAGGCAGATAGCCAAAGGAATCTTCAACGGCTTTGCAAGCTACTACCGCGAGTACAAAAAAAGCCTTAAAAGCCAAGCAAAGAGCGAGGCTCCTGCAACCAAACCCCAAAGCAACAAAAAATCGGCAGACAGCACGCCGGTAACACCCTCTGCAAACAAAACAAAAAAACAACAAACGCCCAAAGCAAACAACCATAGCGGGCAACCTGTTTTCAAGGTGCAGATACTTACATCGGGCAACAAACTGAAAGAGGGCGACAAGCGTTTGAAGGGTGTAAAGGCCGACTACTACAAGGAGAACGGCATGTATAAATATACCTACGGCGAGAGCAGTAACTACGACTTGATTGCGAAAAAGCGCAAGGAGATTTCGACAAAATTCAAAGAGGCGTTTGTGGTGGCCTTTATCAATGGTAAAAAGGTGAACACCAAAGAGGCGATAGAGATATACAGGAAACAGAAATAGTAGAGTACACTATGGCAAAGAAGATGAAATACAGCAAAGAGTTTATTGTGGGTGCAATAGGCATTTTGGCACTGTTGCTCATATACCTGATGATAAATTTCTTCAAAGGGATTGACCTGTTCAAGGATGGAGAGCGATACTATGTGAAATTCGACAACATAGGGCAAGTGGTAAATTCGAGCCCCATTTATCTCAATGGTTACAAAGCCGGTAACGTGCAGGGCATAAGCTATGATTTCGACAACATGAAGTATGTTATTGTAACCATAGACATAGACAAGCGACTGCGCATACCCAAAGGGAGCTATGCCGAGGTAAACAACCACATGCTTGGAGGATGCGATGTGAGCATCATTCTGGGCAACAGCAACACCTTCATATCACCGGGCGACACCATAGTCGGCAGGCTGAACAAAGGGCTGCAAGGCGAGATGGGCGAAGTCATCCCCACGGTAACCGATATGATTCCTAAAATAGACTCTATACTAACATCGCTAAACACGTTGCTTGCCGCGCCCGAGCTGCACAACTCGATAAAGAATGTGGAGAGGCTCACAAGCGACCTCACAACAACCACCGCGCAGATAAACGCGCTGCTTGGCAAGGATATTCCGCAGATAACGGAACGCATGGTGCAGATGGAAGACGATCTACTTGCCGTATCGTCGCAATTAAAGGATGTCGATTACAACCAGCTGTTTGCCTCGTTGGAAAATACGTTGAGCAACTTGGAGGCTATCAGCCAAGCATTGAACAACGGCGAGGGCACTGCGGGGATGTTGCTTAAAGACAAATCGCTTTACAAGAAGCTCGACAGCACATGCAACGCGGCAAATGCTCTGCTCACCGACCTGAAACAGAACCCCAAAAGATATGTTCACTTCTCGGTATTTGGTGGGAAAGAGAAATAAATAAAAAGATTACAATTATCTGCGGAAGCATCTGCTCTCCACCACCCTGTCATCGTTGCCATATACTTTGAGCCAATAATAACCGGCAGGCAGACCCGCAACTATCACTCTGGTACTATAACGCCCCGAATAGAGACAACGGCCAAAAACATCGTAAACGGCAAGGCGCATACCCCATGTACGAGGTTCGGGAAGAAGCAGTTCGAGAGGCGATGGAGCCGGACAGCTGCTTTCACAACTCCAAACGGCAGGCTCACTCTCGCGGCCGTATGCATCGACCGCCGTTACAGCCAATGATACAGCGCTATTTGTACGGCACTCCCAAACAAACGATGTTTCGTCGGTGGTACACACGAGGTTATCTATATTTTCACAATCCATACTATCGCCAACAACCGCATACACATTATATTGCATTGCGGGATGCCCCTCGAGCGAGGGTACATGAGCCCATGCTATATTAAAACTATCGCCCACTCTGCTCACCGTAAACGATGCCGGGGATTGCGGAGCAGGGGCATCGGCCCATGAGAGAGGAGGCACAAGAGCCGGCTTATCATAAGCCAATAAATATACCGCCGATGCCGAGCTACTTTTCAGCACATGTTCTGCGCGGAACATTGCAGTGCCCGCCGTGCCTGCCGAACGCGATGTAAACAGCTGGCGTTTTATCTCCATGGGCGACCAACCACCATACTCGGGCAGCACACGATATATACCTATGCCGGGGACTATGTGCCTGCCATGGGAATTCTCCTGCCAATCGAGCACAAAGGGGTAAAAATTGTTCCCCTTGAAATAGAGCATTGGGAAGAGAATATCCATATAACCGTCGCGCACCCAATTCTGCGCCTCTTGAAAGACCGCATCGTGAGCATTCCACCCCAAAGAGCTATACGATGTAAGGTCGTCGTATTTGCCAAGTGGCGCACAACTGACACGCACCCATGGCTTAATATTCTTTACCGTGGAATATACCCGCTTTGCTATATTTGTGATATTGGCACGACGCCAGTCGGCAACAGAGAGACCCTTGCCATAGGTGCGATGCAATTTCCCGTCGGGGTAACCTGCCGTGCGGTCGGGGTAACGTACATAATCGAGGTGGATGCCATCTACATTGTAGTTGGCGGTTATCTCCTGTACTATTCGGCATATATAATCGGATGTGGCAGGATTGCCCGGCTCCATGTACCAGCTATCCTTGTAAAAGGTACACAGGTTGCGATGCGTGCGTGTGAGCGAGCGGGCACCCATGCGCTTTATATGCTCCTTTTTGCCAAGTGGCAGGGTTACTATCCAAGCATGCAACTGCATTCCGCGTTTGTGGCACTCTTTTATGGCAAAGGCAAGGGGGTCGTAACCGGGATTCTTGCCCGATACACCTGTGAGCACATGGGAAAAGGGCTCTATTGCCGATGGATATATCACATCGCCGCGCACGCGGGTTTGCAACAACACGGTGTTCACATTCAGTGCCTGCAACGAATCGAGGATATTCACAAGCTCGCGTTGCTGTGCAAGGGTGTCCGAAGGGGTTTTAATCAACTTTTTAGGCCAATCGAGGTTCTCTATCGTAGTGAGCCACACAGCCCTGTATTCGTATTTTGGAGAGGATATATTTTGTGCCATTGCCGCTGTCGATAACAGCAACAAAGCAACATACTTTATTAAATTTTGCATCGCTGAAATAAAAAATATCACAAATATAATCTTTTTACATCGCTTTTATAGATATTTTTCCCGATTATTTTGTATTTTTGCATGAATTATGTGTGTCATTGGTGCGCAAGATTATTTACCACCGTGGCAACCATAATCAAGGGCCCTCAACAAGCCCGCACAGACAGAGAAAAACAATATTATTTTCATAAAATTTAATTGCACTATGACAAAAGCAAAGAAATTTATCACTTGTGACGGAAACCAGGCCGCAGCACACATTGCGTACATGTTTTCCGAGGTAGCAGCCATCTACCCCATCACACCCTCGTCAACCATGGCAGAGTATGTGGATGAGTGGGCTGCTCAGGGCCGTAAGAATCTCTTCGGCGAGACAGTTTTGGTACAGGAAATGCAGTCAGAGGGCGGTGCAGCCGGTGCTGTTCACGGTTCATTGCAGGCCGGAGCACTCACAACTACATTTACAGCTTCTCAGGGATTGCTGCTCATGATTCCCAACATGTATAAGATTGCGGGCGAGATGCTCCCCAGCGTGTTCCACGTATCGGCACGTTCATTGGCAGGCAGCTCGCTCTGTATCTTTGGCGACCACATGGATGTCATGGCTTGTCGCCAAACAGGTTTTGCGATGTTGGCAGAAGGCTCGGTACAGGAGGTTATGGACCTTGCAGCCGTTGCTCACCTTTCAACAATCAAAAGCCGCATACCCTTCTTGAACTTCTTCGATGGCTTCCGCACATCGCACGAGATTCAGAAGATTGAGCTATTGGAGCAGGAGGATATTGCACCCCTTGTTGATTGGAACAGCATCCAGCAGTTCCGCGACGCTGCTTTGAGCCCCTCTTCACCCGTTGTTCGCGGTACAGCCGAGAACCCCGAGACATTCTTCGCTCACAAAGAGGTTGTCAACAAATTCTACGATGCAGTGCCCGATATCGTTGCCGAGTACATGAATCAGATTTCGGCAATCACAGGCCGCAAATATGCTCCCTTTACATACTACGGTGCCGAGGATGCAGACCGCGTAATCGTGGTTATGGGTTCGGCAACAGAGGCTGCAAAAGAGGCTATCGACTACTTGATGGCAAAAGGCGAGAAGGTGGGCCTTATCAGCGTACACCTCTATCGTCCTTTCTCACTCAAATATCTTGCAGCAGTTACTCCCAAGACCGTTAAGCGCATAGCCGTTCTCGACCGTACAAAAGAGCCCGGTAGCAATGGTGAGCCTCTCTATCTTGATGTTGTCGAGGCATTCTCAAGCAGCGAGGAGTTAAAGGCAATCAACCCCACTATTGTAGGTGGCCGTTTCGGTATCGGTTCATGCGACACCACTCCCGCGATTATCATGTCAATCTACGAGAACCTTGCATTGCCCACACCCAAGAACCACTTTACAGTAGGTATCGAGGACGACGTAACATTTACCTCACTCCCCAAGAAAGAGGAGATTGCCGTTGTTGATGGTATGTTCGAGGCTAAATTCTATGGTCTTGGTGCAGATGGTACCGTTGGTGCTAACAAGAACTCAATCAAGATTATCGGTGAGAACACCGACAAGCACTGCCAGGCATATTTCTCTTACGACTCAAAGAAATCGGGTGGTTTCACATGCTCGCACTTGCGTTTTGGCGATAAACCCATCCGTTCTACATACTTGGTAAATACACCTAACTTTGTGGCTTGCCACGTACAGGCATACTTGCGCATGTACGATGTTATCCGCGGCTTGCAGAAGGGCGGTACATTCCTTTTGAACACCGTATGGGATGGCGAGGAGCTTGTTAAGAACCTCCCCAACGATATCAAGAGATATTTCGCCGAGAACGACATCACCGTTTACTATATAAACGCAACAAAGATTGCACAGGAGATTGGCTTGGGCAACCGCACAAATACAATTTTGCAGAGTGCATTCTTCCGCATCACAGAGGTTATCCCCGTTGACCTTGCTATCGAGCAGATGAAGAAGTTCATTGTTAAGTCTTATGGCAAGAAGGGCCAGGATGTTGTCGATAAGAACAACGCAGCCGTTGAGCGCGGTGGCGAGTACAAGCAGCTTGTAGTTGATGCAGCTTGGGCAAACCTCCCCGCCGATGTTGAGGAGACAAGAGACGAGCCCGAGTTCATCACAAACATCGTTCGCCCCATCAATGCACAGAAAGGCGACAGCCTCCCCGTTTCGGCTTACTTGCAGATTGCTGACGGTACATGGCCTGTCGGCACATCGGCATATGAGAAACGTGGTGTGAGCGCATTCGTTCCCAAATGGGACGCTGAAAAATGTATTCAGTGTAACCGTTGTTCATACGTTTGCCCCCACGGCTGTATCCGTCCCTTCGTAATGGACGAGAACGAGGCAGCCGGCCTCAACGCTCCCAAGATTGAGATGAAGGCTCCCGCTGCACTCAAAGGCATGCAGTTCCGTATTCAGGTGAGTGTACTCGACTGCTTGGGTTGCGGTAACTGTGTGGATATCTGTCCCGGTAACCCCAAACTCGGTGGTTCGGCACTCTCAATGGTCTCTTTGGAAGAGGAGAGAGCAGAGGCTGCAAATTGGGATTACTGCGTTAAGAACGTAAAGAGCAAGCAGCACCTTGTTGATGTTAAGAGCAATCCCAAGAACTCACAGTTCGCAACACCTTTGTTCCAATTCTCGGGTGCTTGCTCGGGTTGCGGTGAGACTCCTTATGTAAAATTGCTTACACAGTTGTTCGGCGACCGTCAGATTGTTGCCAACGCAACAGGTTGTTCTTCAATCTACACAGCATCGGTTCCCTCTACCCCCTACTGCACAAACGAGAAGGGCGAAGGACCCGCATGGGCAAACTCACTCTTCGAGGACTTCTGCGAATTTGGTCTTGGTATGAAGCTTGCCGAAAACAAGATGCGCGCACGCCTGACCGACCTCTTTGGCAAGGTATTGGAGTGCGAGGCTTGCAGCGAGGAGCTCAAAGGCCTTGCTCAGCAGTGGCTCGACAACAAAGAGGATGGCGAGGTTACAAAGAGCATCGCTCCTGCTATCATTGCAGCTTGTGAGGCATGCACTTGCGACAGCTGCAAGCAGATTCTTGCCATCAAGCAGTACATTGTGAAACGTTCACAGTGGATTATCGGTGGCGACGGTGCTTCATACGATATCGGTTACGGTGGTCTCGACCACGTTATCGCATCGGGCGAGGATATCAACATCTTGGTACTCGACACAGAGGTTTACTCTAACACCGGTGGACAGGCTTCAAAATCTACTCCTCTTGGTGCTATCGCAAAATTTGCGGCAGCAGGTAAACGCATACGCAAGAAAGACCTCGGTATGATTGCAACAACCTATGGTTATGTATACGTTGCACAGATTGCAATGGGCGCAAGCTACGACCAGTGCTTGAAGGCTATCCGCGAGGCTGAGGCTTACCCCGGTCCTTCATTGGTTATCGCATACGCTCCCTGTATCAACCACGGTATCAAGAGAGGTATGGGTAAAGCACAGGCAGAGCAGAATGCAGCCGTTGAGTGCGGTTACTGGCACTTGTGGCGTTACAACCCCGCTCTCGAAGATGAGGGCAAGAACCCCTTCACACTCGACAGCAAAGAGCCCCAATGGGATAAGTTCCAGAGCTTCTTGCAGGGCGAGGTGCGCTATGCTTCACTTGCAAAACAATTCCCCGCTGAGGCACAGGAGTTGTTCGATGCAGCAGAGGGCATGGCAAAGAAACGCTACTCAAGCTACCAGCGTATGGCTAAACTCGATTGGGGCAAAGAGGAGTAATCCCCTTCCCTGACCGAAATATATAAAAAGTATCCTTGCAATCGGCCGATTGCAAGGATACTTTTTTATATACCCGCAAGAACCAACAAGGGAGCAATGCTGTTATTTAATGCGAAGGAGAACCATTAACATGCATTATTAACTATAAATTTAATAATATGTCTTCTACATTAACTAAAAGCGTAAAATTGGGAGTGGCTACGCTTGCCATCATGAACGTAACCGCAGTGGTATCGCTACGCGGACTCCCTGCCGAGGCTGAATATGGCGTGAGCTCGGCATTCTATTATCTGTTTGCCGCCATTGTATTCCTTATCCCCACATCGTTTGTTGCTGCGGAGCTTGCAGCTATGTTCCAGGACAAGCAAGGCGGTGTGTTCCGTTGGGTGGGCGAAGCCTTCGGCAAGCGCATGGGATTCCTTGCAATATGGTTGCAATGGGTTGAGAGCACTATATGGTACCCTACCGTATTGACCTTTGGTGCAGTGTCGCTTGCATTCATTGGCAGCAACGACGCAAAGGATATGGAGCTTGCATCAAACAAATTCTACACACTTGTGGTGGTGCTTGTAATCTATTGGGTTGCCACATATATCTCCCTCAAAGGATTGGATTGGGTGAGCAAGGTGGCAAAGATTGGCGGTCTCGTGGGAACCATTATACCGGCATTTCTGCTGATGATTCTCGCTGTAATGTATCTGGCATCGGGTGGCACATCGCAAATGGATTTCGGTGGCAGTTTCTTCCCCGATATAACCAAGTTCGACAATCTGGTACTTGCATCAGGTATTTTTCTGTTCTATGCTGGTATGGAGATGACCGGTATTCATGTTAAGGATATGAACAACCCCGCCAAAGAGTATCCAAAAGCAGTATTCATGGGTGCAATAATCACTGTACTTATCTTTGTACTCGGAACATTCTCGCTTGGAATTATTATACCGCAGAAGGATATTAACCTAACCCAAAGCCTGCTTGTGGGATTCGATAACTATTTTGCCTACATCCATGCATCGTGGTTGTCGCCCATTATTGCCATTGCACTTGCCTTTGGTGTGCTTGCCGGCGTGCTCACATGGGTATCGGGCCCCTCAAAAGGTATTTTTGCCGTGGGAAAAGCGGGCTATCTGCCACCGTTCATGCAAAAGGCCAACAAGCTTGGGGTACAAAAGAATATATTGCTTATACAGGGCGGTGCTGTTACCATTTTGAGCCTGTTGTTTGTTATTATGCCATCGGTGCAGAGTTTCTATCAAATACTATCGCAGCTCACAGTGTTGCTCTATCTTATAATGTACCTGTTGATGTTTGCCGCTGCAATATATTTGAGATACAGCATGAAGGATGCGCCACGCCCGTTCCGCTTGGGCAGCAAAGGCAACTGCGTTATGTGGATTGTGAGCGGCATGGGATTCTTGGGCAGTTTACTTGCCTTTGTACTCAGTTTCATTCCACCCGCGCAGATTTCGGTGGGTAGCAATGCAGTGTGGTACTCGGTGCTTGTTATTGGATGTATTGTTGTGGTGGTTGCTCCTTTTATAATATATGCAATGCGCAAGCCAAGCTGGGTGGACAAGAACTCGCAGTTTGAGCCGTTTCACTTTGATAAGTAATTAACAAAAGAGGCTGCTAATTTTAGCAGCCTCTTTTGTAGCAGGGTTTGAGATACTTTTGTTACGATAGCGATTGCATATCATTAAGTTTCTTGTAATAGCCATCCTTGGCAAGGAGCTCCTCGTGTTTGCCACGCTCCACAATGCGCCCCTCGTGCAACACGCATATCTCATCGGCATGCTTGATGGTTGATAGACGGTGAGCAATGGCAATGGTTGTGCGGTTCTTCATAAGATGCTCCAATGCATCCTGCACAAGACGCTCCGACTCGGTATCGAGTGCCGATGTAGCCTCATCGAGAATGAGCACAGGCGGGTTTTTAAGGATTGCACGGGCTATGCTCACGCGCTGGCGCTGGCCACCACTCAAACGGCCGCCCCTGTCGCCGATGTTTGTGTCGTAACCAAACTCCGTTGCCATTATGAATTCGTGGGCATTTGCTATTTTTGCAGCCTCAACAACCTGTTCCATGGTTGCATTCTCGCAACCAAACGCAATATTATTAAAGAATGTATCGTTAAAGAGAATTGCCTCTTGATTTACATTACCTATTATTGAACGAAGGTCGTGCACACGGAAATCCTTTATATTAACACCGTCGATAAGCACCTCGCCCTGCTGCACATCGTGGTAGCGGGGAATCAAATCTACAAGTGTCGATTTACCCGAACCCGACTGACCCACAAGCGCTATTGTTTTGCCCTTGGGAATCTCAAGGCTCACATTGTGCAGCACCTCATGTGTATCGTAGCTGAAAGAGATATTCTTCAGTTCAATTTTATCCTTCAAGGTATCAATCTTTGCGGGGTTTGCGGGTTCCTTTATGGGATTCTCGGCATTCATTATTTTATCGATACGTTCCAATGACGCAAGACCGCGTGGAATATTGTATCCTGCCTTTGAGAACTCTTTCAAGGGGTTTATGATGCTGTAAAGTATCACCATGTAGAAGATAAACGTGGGAGCATCTATGCGCGACGATTCATTGAGAATGAGCAAACCGCCGAACCACAAGACAAAGACTATGAGCACCGTACCCAGAAACTCACTCATGGGATGTGCCAGCGCCTGACGGGTGGACACCTTGCAACCCGAATCGCGCACTCCCTTGCTGCTATTGGTAAAGCGTTTCTTCATCTGCTCCTCGGCTATAAAGGCTTTGATTATACGCAAGCCGCCCAAGCTCTCCTCGAGCTGCGACATGACGTTACTCCAACGCTCCTGCACCTCCAACGAGCGACGTTTCAGACGCTTACCCACGCGCCCCATAATCCAGCCCATACCCGGCAGAACAAGGATGGTGAAGAGGGTGAGTTCCCAGCTTGTCATCAAAAGGGCGGCAAAATAGAGGATTATGAGAATGGGGTTTTTCATAAGAAGGTCGAGCGAACTTGTTATGGAGTTCTCAACCTCATTTACATCGCCACTCATGCGGGCAATTATATCTCCCTTGCGCTCCTGCGAGAAGAATGCCAGAGGCAGGCTCATGATTTTTGAATAGAGCATCACACGAATATCGTGTACCACACCTGTGCGCAAAGGTATCATAACCGCCGATGATGCAAAATAACAGCTGGTCTTAACGAGTGTCATCACAATGAATGCCACACCGATAACCAACAGTGTAATCATGGCACCCTTTATGGCAATAAGCTGTGTTACATAGTAATAGAAATTGTTTACCGCTACATCCTTAATGCCAGCGCTGCCCCACTCCATATATTCATACACCACATCGTGGGCACCCGTCTGGAACAGGATATCCAAAATTGGGATAAGAAGAGTAAATGAGAAGATATTGCTTATGGCAGATAGGATGTTGAGTATTATTGCCAAACCGACATATCTCTTATAGGGCATCACAAAGCGACGCATCATACTGAAAAATTCCTTCATAGTAACGGGAGTTTATTTGTATTTGCCACAAAAGTAACCAAAAATCTTTTTAGTATAAAAGAAATAACTGCAATATTGCCTTAAAAACCACAATTAACACACTACACCAAGCCACCGTCAATGGTATAACCATTGGGGTATATGAGCAACACGCTTGTTTCGCGATAGTCGCGTTGCAACTGCACAAACACATGGTCGAGCGAGGGGCGGAACGAGATTGAGCCGCGACGGGCACTCACAATAATGAGCAGATGGTCGCTGGCTATTATGCGCGAAAGACGTTTAAGGTCGTTGCCACCATCGGTTTCACAGAACTCGCAACTGATGGGAACCGAATCTTTTTTAAGTTTTCTGCGTATGTGCGCCATGGTATCCACATGACCATGATATATAATTTTGCAACCAAGCCCCACCGCCATGCGAGCTGTCTCCTCAACCCAATGCTGGAAACCGGCCTCAAACTCAGCCTTGGCAGGGAATGTTATATGTATGCAACGTATTGTATTGAGCGGAATATTTATACGTGCCATAATAATCTGTGTGTTTATGCCATTGAGCAATTCGGGCAACACACCGCCAAGGAACGAGTCGTTGGCAGTCTCCTTTTGATGAAAGCCCACTATGAGTTCGCGGTAATAGTTCTCCTTCATCTCATGGATAATTCCATAAGAGAGGTTGGTGGTGAGGCGCACCTTGGTGAGCAACGGCACATTGACAGAGGCGGCTATATCGGCAGCCTTGTCGAGCACCTTCTGGGCACGCTCGCGCATCTTCTCATCTTCGTCGAGCACCACATTCACCGCCGAAAGGGGCACCTTGGTATCCTCTTTGCGCAACAGGAGGGCGAGATCCATGAGCCTATCCACCATGTTAGGGTTGGCAAGAGCAAGCAGCATCTTCTTCGATGTGTTGGCAGGCTTATCGGTTACATCGCCCGACACCGCTATGCGACGTGCCGTGCGGTCGGTAACAACGGAACTTACTATGCACGTTACCAATATGAGCAGAATAGTGCCGTTGAGAACATCTTCGCTCAGAAGAGGGGTACCATTGGGCAGTATTATCTTGTGTCCCACAATGGCAGCAGCAAGCGTGGCTGCCGCCTGCGATGTGCTGAGACCAAACATCAGATACTGTTCGTGGGCCGACATCTTGTATGCACGAGCAGTAATCCACGAGGCAATAGCTTTGCCTGTGAGGGCTGTAACTATCATCACCGTAGCAACAAACAATGCCGTGAAATTACCGAAAAGCACATGCAGATTTATCATCATACCCACACCTATAAGAAAATATGGGATAAAAATAGCATTGCCCACAAAATCTATACGCCGCATCAATGGCGAGGTGTGCGGTATCAGACGGTTAAGCACCAGACCGGTGATAAATGCGCCCAAAATCCCCTCCATGCCGGCAAGTTCCATGAGCCCGGCACCCAAGAATAGCAACGCCATCACAAATATGTACTGTATTACACCATCGTTGTATTTCTTGAAAAAATAGCGTGCTATGCGCGGAAAAAGAAATATTATAATCGCCGTTATGGCTATGAGCTTCACCATGAGCAGGACAAAGAACCACACATCGGATTTGCCCGTAAACATACCGCTTATTACAGCAAGCACAAAAAGTGTAAGCGTATCGGTTATCATGGTGCCGCCCACCACAAAATTAACGCAACGCAGGCGCGACAGACCATAGCGTGCCACTATGGGGTAAGACAACAATGTATATGAAGCATACATACTCGCAAGCAACACCGATGTTATGATGCCATATTTAAGAATAACCATGTTGGTGAAGATACCGAGCGCAATGGGCAGGGCAAAAACCGACAACCCAAGCAACAGAGCGCCACCCTTTGCCTGCTTCATCTCCTGCAGGTTTATCTCAAGGCTGGCAAGGAACATTATATAGTACAGACCCACCTTGCCAAAGAGTTCAAAGCTATCGTCGCGAGCAAGGATATTCAATCCGTTGGGGCCTACGAGAAGGCCCGCAAGAATCATACCTATGATATGCGGCAAATGCAATTTGTTAAAAAGCAAGGGGGCGAACAATATTATACAAAGAACACCCAGGAATATCCATGTGGGGTCGGTAACGGGAAATAGAGCCTGCCAATTCATATACCTGTATTTTACAAATTACCACGAGTATGTAAAGCCCATTGTCATATACTCCTTCAACTGCCAATAACCATGTTTGTTGTCCTTGAGCCCGGGCGAACTGTCATCGAAACGAGTGTGCACAAGCATAGAAACCGAGAAATAGCGTGTCAGTTTAATGTCGAACTTGTTTTCCCACGAGAAGAACGAGCGGGCATAGTTGGTATAGAACTCGGCACGCGACCACCAATTCAATATTTTGAAGAATGTTGCCGAAGGCACCTCAACTATCAGCTGTGTACCGAAGTCCTCTCTGTGGTGGCGTCCCGTCCTTATACCATAACGCGATACAAGGTTATCGTATCGCACATACTTGTAGTTATATGCCGACAAGGGGGCAAGGAACACCGACAGGGATATATTCTTCCACTGCGGTTTGTAGTTTACACCGACAGAGAAGGTTGCATCAAACGGAGCCATGAATTTAGATACAAAGTCATAACTGTTGCTTGGATAGTTGGGCAACATCTGCGTTTCGAGCTTGCTCTTCACGGTAATATCGAAATTCTTTACCAATTTATAACCAAGAGTCGATTCCAAACGCAGTTTATCGTTATTGGTTTTGAAACTATGCAAGGTGTCGCCTTCTACGGTTGTGAATCCAAGGTTTGCATCGAATTTATTTGTGAATGTTATCTTATCCTTATCGTCATAATTCATATTAAGCACAAGCACAGCCATCATTACGCGGGAATTTTCACCACCCTGCGACCAGTTAGACGATACATAGTTCTGGGTAAATTTCAAATCGAAAGAACCCGACACTCGCCAATATGAAGGCTTGTTCACGGTAGTTTTAAGACCACCCGCCACATTGTCGGGCATCACTATCACCGGACTCTCCTTCAAATCAATCTTTGCTACATCATTTGTTGTTACAGCCGGTATGGGCGCCTCCTGACGCAACTGTTCTTCAGTTATGAATATTTTACCCGGATGCTCGCGATACACACTCATAAGCATTGCATCTATTACAGCCGAGCGCTTATCATCGGCTCCAAGAGAGCCGTTGTCTATACCGCTCTCCACACCAAAGCCACTACCGAAAGCCTTGTTTACCACCGAATTATACAGAACAGGCGACGTAAGCAATTTTATATACACAGGATTGGCACTGACCTCTTCCTCGCCCACGCTGCTTGCATACAATGTATCGCAAACAAGCGAGTCAATCTTCGCCTTGAAGTAGTCAACCACATCATTATCACTCTGCGCAAACGCAAAAGACGAGGTGCCGAGCACCAACAACAGCAGTAAATATTTTTTCATAGATATATCGTGTTTACATAGCGAACAAAGGCTGCCATGGCGCCTTTTAATTTGCAAAGGTACTATTTTTTTGCCATATACTCTATAAAATATCTGTTATAAATTAATTTACACAATAAAACAGAGGATTTAGATAATTTTACAAAATAAAGCAGGCGAAAATACTTTTATTTTTGCTATCTTTGCACCTTGTGCGAAAATGAATGGCACTCGCAGTGAAATATTGAAACAAGTTTCATATCTCGCTCGTTGTTGCCATCATTGCACTTCGTGCGAAAATGAATGGCACTCGCAGTGAAATATTGAAACAAGTTTCATATCTCGCTCATTGTTGCCATCATTGCACCTTGTGCGAAAATGAATTGCACTCGCAGTGAATAAGAAGACCGTTTTTGCATTATAACATTAAAATTAGCGAAAGAAACAAAAACCGATTATGGATAAAAACAGTATTACAGGATTTGCACTTATAGGATTGCTCTTTGTGGCATTCTTCTATTTTAACCAACCCAACCCCGAACAAGCACGAGCACAACAGCGTTATCAAGACTCAATAGCAGCCATACAGAGAGCCGAGGAGGTTGCCAAACAAAAAATAATAGCTGCCGAGGAGGCCGCCATAGAAGAACAGAAGAACGACAGTGCATCATTCTTCTTCAACGTACTGAATGGTACCGAGGAGCAGGTAACACTCTCCAACGATAAGGTAAAGATTGAGCTATCCACATTGGGTGGCAAAATAACCTCTGCCACACTCTTTGGCTACAAAGACCAGGAAGGTAACGACCTCACCCTCTTTAACGACAAGGACAATATCGTGTATGCCGACAGCAGAGGACGCAAGCAGGAGTTCAAGAACCAGATGTATTTTACATTTGACGGCAAGGAGAGCAATATTGAGACCAACAACCTCTATTTCACCCCACGCGAGAAGAGCGACAGCAGCGTGGTGATGCGCCTTGCATTCGCCGAGGATAAATACATAGATTTTGCATACCGATTACTGCCCGGCAGCTACATGGTAAATCTGGCCATAGATGCACACAACATGCAGGGATTCTTCCCTAGCTCCATGCGCAAAATGGGTATTGGTTGGGAGCAACTGATGCGCCAACAGGAGAAGGGATACAAATTCGAGCAGCAATACTCCACCGTTACATACAAGATTGCCGACGACGACACCGACTATCTGAGCGAGATGAAGAGCGATGACGAGACACTTGCAGAGCCACTCGACTGGGTCGCATTCAAAAACCAATTCTTCTCGTGCATTATGATTGCCGGCGAGCAGTTCACCGATGCCTATTTGGAGTCGGACACAATAAACGAAGGCAAAGGATTCTTAAAGGAGTGCTTTGCATCGGTTTATACTCCCTTCGACCCCACAGGCAAGGTTGCAACAGACATCCAATTCTATTTCGGCCCCAACAAATACTCCGACCTTGTAGCCAGCAACCGCCTTGCTATAAACAACGACAAAGATTTGGAATTGCAAAAACTGATTTACTTTGGCTGGCCCATTGTACGCTGGATAAACCGTTTCTTTATAATCTACCTGTTCGATTGGCTCAACAGCTGGGGGCTTAACATGGGTATCGTGTTGCTCTTGCTCACACTCATTGTAAAGGCTATTGTTTACCCCTTCACATACAAGTCCTATATTTCATCGGCAAAGATGCGTGCATTAAAGCCATATATAGATGAGATAAACGCAAAATACACAAAGGCCGAAGATGCCCTGAAAAAGCAACAGGAGATTATGGGACTATACAGCAAGTATGGCGCAAGCCCCATGGGCGGTTGCCTGCCTATGCTCATACAGATGCCTGTATTCATTGCCATGTTTAACTTTGTGCCAAATGCCATAGAACTGCGCCAAGAGAGTTTCCTGTGGGCAAAAGACCTATCTTCGTTTGATGCACTCATCCAGTGGAACACTTCCATCTGGCCCATCGGCAACCACATAAGCATCTTCTGTCTGCTATTCTGTATTACACAGATACTGAATACATATTACACATCGAAGATGCAACCCAGCATGGGTGGCTCACCCGAACAGGAACAACAGGCAAAAATCATGCGCTGGATGATGTACCTGATGCCCATCATGTTCTTCTTCATCTTCAACGACTACTCTTCGGGCCTTAACTACTACTATTTTGTATCTACCCTCATAAGCGTTCTCATTTTCATTTACCTCAGAAGAACAGTTAACGAACAAGATTTGCTTCGCAAGATGGAGGAGTACAACGAAAAGAACAAGAACAACCCCAAGAAACAGAGCAACCTGATGGCACGCCTCGAGGCATTGCAGGAGCAACAACAGCGCATGCTCGAGGAACAACAAAGACGTAAAAACAAAAAATAATATATAACAATGGGATTATTTGATTTTTTCAAAAAAAAGAAAGATAGCGACCAACGCATTGGCGGTATGGAGGATTTCATGACCCTCATACGCGTGTATTACCAATCGGTGCTTGCAGCAAACCTCGGTATAACTAACATAGGCATGTTGCCCGACCTTGCCACTTTCAAGCGCACACTTAAAGTGGCTACACAAAACAACAAGTTAGGCGTTGCCGAAAAGAGCCGTTGCAAAAAGATGCTTGAACAGATTTATGGGCTCAACGACAATTTTTTCAAAGAGATAGACCTCTCTATAAAGAAAAATTGCAAGAGAATAAACGATGTGCAGCCCTATCTGTTTACATTCCAAGGATTCAACAACGACCTTATGATGCTTGTGGGCAATCTCATGCAGTGGAAATTCCGCATACCGTCGATATTCCATAAACTACTCAAAGGCATGACCGAGAAGATTGTAAACGACATTCTCACAAAGAACAGCTGGAAAGACGAGGCCACCTTCCAAACCGTATATGCAGTGCGTCAATACAAAGAGAAACTCGGCTATTCGGAAGAGTGGATAAGTAACTATGTTTATAAAATAATCACCCTCGCCAAGAAGGAGCCACGCCCCAACAGCGACGAGATAACAAAATAACCACCATTATTTACAGAGGCTGCCACGCACACAAGCCGTGCAGCCTCTTTTATTTACAGGTAACCATGCTTACATTCAAACCAATAACCATAGATGCGATAGAAACGCTCAAAAGTTTTGCAGCCAGGGCACTAACCCACTCGTGCGACTACACGCCGGGCAACCTTGTCATGTGGGCCGAATATATGCACTACGAATATGCAGTGGAGAGCAACACGCTATTCATACGCTCACTATCGGAGCTCGACCTGGCAACACCCGCCTTTCTGCCACCCATAGGCAGCCTGCCACTTAAAGAGAGCATAGCACTATTACAAGAGTATTGCAACCAAATCGATACACCGCTACACATAACAGCAGCGCCCGAGGAGATTGCCACAGAAATAGCCGCACTACTGCCCCACCACAGCATGAAGGAACTCGACGGTTGGGCCGACTATATACATAGCGCCGAAGATATTGCCACACTGCAAGGAAAGGCGCTTAACAAACGCCGCAACCGCAAAAAGAAATTCCTTGCCGACTACCCCGATTACAAATACAAACGCTGTACCACAGAGGATATACCCGCAGTGGTGGAATTCCTGCTCGGCAAGGGGTGCGATGAGGCCATAATGCGTTGCTACGAGGTACACCAGAGCATAACCACCGTGCGCAACCTGCCAATATACTCACAACCGGCAGGCCTGATAAAGATTGACGACAAGGTAGTGGCATTCACGCTTGGCGAGGCGTGGGGCGACATGCTATACATACACATTGAAAAAGCCGACAGAGAGTATGCAGGATTAGGCGAAACACTTACCAGCGAATTTGCGGCCGACATAATAGGCGAAATGCCACAAGTAACCCTTATAAACCGCGAGGAGGACCTCGGGAACGAGGGGCTGCGCCAAGCCAAGCGGGCATACAACCCCATCACCATGCTCAACCGCTACGAGTTCACCCCGAAAGCAGAATAATTGCAGCCCCTAAACGAAGATAGGAAAACATGTTACCGACACCCGCGTTCATTAGAGATTCATCATCTTGCGTTACGATGACAGAGCAAATATAAAATGAAAAGAGCTACGAGCACAACAGCCACGACAGAAAGGCATCCGTGGGAGCCATTTGCACCCGCAAATGCCAAAATACTTTTTTTAGGAAGTTTTCCACCACCGCGCATTCGCTGGTCCATGGATTTTTATTACCCCAACATAACCAACGATTTTTGGAAAGTCATAGGCTTGATTTTCTTCGGCGAAAAGGAGCATTTTATAGAAAAAGCCACCAAGCGGTTCAAGGAAAACGAAATAAAAACATTCCTCATCGAGCAGGGCATCGCCCTCTACGACGCAGCAACGGTTGTACGCCGTTTGAGCAATAACGCATCCGATGCCAGGCTGCAAATAGTGGAAGCAACCGACATCGCAGCCCTGCTTGCCCGCATGCCCCACTGCCACCACATTGCCGTTACAGGCGAGAAAGCCGCGCAAACACTGCTTGCGCCACATCACACCGAACCGCCCAAGATAGGCGAAAGCATAAAAATACACTATGGCGAGCGTTCCATAACACTCTGGCGCATGCCATCAACATCGCGTGCCTACCCGCTTGCCCCCGAAAAAAAAGCCCAATACTACCGCACACTGTTCACCGCCACGGGGATATTATAATACAAACCACATCACATATTACTTTGCACAACATTCCCGCATTTGCACCACATTTCGCCATATATCCAATAGAGAATTTGGAAATAGCAGGAAAAAAGCGCACATTTCTTTCAAATATCCAAAAAATCTTATATATTTGCATTAAATCGCGAATAGAAAGTACAACATATTCGCAATAATGATTATCGTAGTATGACCGAAAACGATAGAATAACATTGATGCACTTTGAGCAAAAGCTCCACCTGCTGTTGCACAACCACAAGAAGTTGCAGGAGCGCAACAGCGAGCTCGAATCTCTTATAGAGCAAAAAGAGAACAGCCTCAAAGAACTGCAGTTGCGTTGCGAATCGTTGGAGAAAAACTACAATAATCTTAAACAGGCAAAGGTAATAACACTCAGCGATAGCGAAATTGGGCAAACGCGAGAGAGATTATCGAAGCTGGTGCGTGAAATCGACCGATGCATCGAGTCGCTGAAAAAATAACCATTAAAGAGACCGGGCAAATGGAAGATAGAGAATTAGGAATCAACCTTATAATTGACGGAATATCGTTCCCGCTCACAGTAAAGGCAAGCGAGGAACCCTACTACCGCCAGGCGGCGCGTCTTACAAACGACAAGTTGGCTATATACAAAAAATATTTTTCGGGCGAGGGCGACGTGCGTGTTCTCATAATGGCCGCACTCGACATTGCTTTGGAGAAGGTGAAGCAGACCGACGACGCCGGGTCGGCCGAGGTTTTGAGAAAAGTAAACGAGTTCTCGCGCCTCATTGACAACACTTTGCAAGGAAACAAGTGATTCCGCTTTTTTATTTAGAATTCACGCATTGCCGTATTCACAAAGCCGATATAAGAGATCGGGTTTGAGTATCGCAGTGCGTTTTATTATATATTTTAATAACGTAACACTATGCTTACATCAACATCATTAATCATTGGTGCAGTTGCAGGAGCACTCATAGGCTGCATCTGCCAATACGTAATAATACGTTTCGGCTTCAAATCCAAATTCCAGCGCATCATAGACGAGGCGCACAAAGAAGCTGAAGTTATAAAGAAAAACAAACTGCTCGAAGTAAAGGAAAAATTCCTGAACAAAAAGGCTGAGCTTGAAAAAGAGATTTCGCAGAGAAACAACAAGATTCAGCAGGCCGAGCACCATTTGAAACAGCGCGAGATTCAGTTCAACCAACGCAATGAGGATCTTCAACGCCGCAAGAACGAGGTTGAGAACTTGCGCGAAAACCTCGAAGCACAGAAAGGGTTGCTTGAGCGCAAGCAGGAAGAACTCGACAAACTACACTTGCAGGAGCGCGAAAAGCTCGAGGCAATAAGCGGGCTTTCGGCCGAGGATGCCAAAGAGCGTCTTGTGGAATCCCTTAAAGAGGAGGCTAAAACACAGGCCGCATCGTACATCAACGACATCATAGACGATGCCAAAATGACCGCCGGCAAGGAGGCAAAGAAAATTGTCATACAGACTATACAGCGCGTAGCCACAGAGACCGCGATAGAGAACTCGGTTACCGTGTTCCACATAGACAACGACGAGATGAAGGGCCGCATCATCGGCCGTGAGGGACGCAATATACGCGCATTGGAGGCTGCCACCGGTGTTGAAATTGTGGTAGATGACACCCCCGAGGCCATTGTGCTTAGCGCATTCGACCCTGTACGTCGCGAGATTGCCCGCCTTGCACTGCACCAGCTTGTAGCCGATGGCCGCATACACCCCGCACGCATCGAAGAGGTTGTTGCCAAGGTGAAGAAACAGATTGAGGAGGAGATTATCGAGACCGGTAAACGCACCACCATTGATTTGGGAATACACGGCTTGCACCCCGAACTCATTCGCATCATAGGAAAGATGAAATACCGTTCATCATACGGCCAGAATCTACTGCAGCACGCACGCGAGACAGCCAACCTATGCGCAGTTATGGCAGCCGAGCTTGGTCTCAACCCCAAGAAGGCAAAACGCGCCGGACTGCTGCACGATATAGGCAAAGTGCCCGACGAAGAGACGGAGTTGCCACACGCAGAGTATGGTATGAAGATTGCCGAGAAGTACAAAGAGAAACCCGATATCTGTAACGCCATCGGGGCTCACCACGACGAGGTGGAGATGACAAGCCTCATAGCCCCCATCGTTCAGGTGTGCGATGCCATTTCGGGCGCACGCCCCGGTGCACGTCGCGAGATTGTTGAAGCATACATCAAGCGTTTGCACGACCTTGAGCAGCTTGCAATGTCATATCCCGGAGTAACAAAGACCTACGCAATACAGGCCGGCCGCGAACTGCGCGTGATTGTAGGCGCCGACAAGATAGACGACAAGCAGACCGAACAACTATCGGGCGAGATTGCAAAGAAGATTCAAGACGAGATGACCTATCCCGGACAGGTGAAGATTACAGTAATACGCGAGACACGTGCCGTAAATTACGCACGATAAGTATTAAACATACACCAAAATCGCGAGTAGCTCTTGGAGTTACTCGCGATTTTGGTGTATGTTATTTATACTACACAAGACTGCGCAAAATCAAGGGTTCACCATTGTTTCATTTACGGCACCGGTTTCCGTTTTTAGAATTACCTGCGATTACAAGAACTGCCGATAAACAACACCTGGATTTGAGAACAATCCACCAACTTTTGCAAGTGAGCCTTTATTTGTTATGCATAGCTATGCAACCCGCCAAGCAGATAATTCACGCCAAAGAAGGTAAAAAGCATCACAAGGAAAGCCACCAAACAAAAGGTGTGGAACACCAACGGGCGAGCCATAAAAGGCAGAGAACGAGTGTGAAAGCCCGCCGAGCATACAAAAAGAGTTATAAGCGCCCAAACCTCCTTTGGGTCCCACCCCCAATATCGCCCCCACGAGATATTGGCCCACGCTGCACCAAGGAATATACCGGCCACGAGCAACCATGTGGCATAGTAAAGCATCACACGACCGCTTATGGCGGTATTCTCCAAACGCTTGTAATTCCCCGTAAACCAATAGGCAACGAGTGCCACAAATGCATTTACAGCCAAAAGCCCTATAAGAACGTATGAAAAAATTATTGTAACAACATGCAGGGGCAACAATGGCGTGCGCAATATAGGCTGCACAGGCCCCGACACTGCTACACCGCTCGAAAATGACACTGCGGCACATACAAGAGCCAACACCAAAGCACCAAAAGCCAATGTTCGATTTTTACGCAATAAAAAAACAGCCAAAAAGGCACACCACGCAATAAACATCATAACCTCCGCACCATTGGAAACAGGGAACACCCCACTATCCACCCAGCGCGATATACCCAAAAGACCAATCACCACAAAGAAAAAGAAAGAAGCGGCAACAGGCTTCCACCAACTGCGCAACGGAACCTTTATGCGAGGGTAACCCATTGTTGCAAGGCGTTGCACCAACTTATGCCGCAGGGTTTTACGCGAGATAAAAAGAAAAACAAAACCCATTACAGATAGAAGATAGCCCGCATAAGATATAGCCACCCCCCATGCGTCGTGGCTCACAAGCAGCGTTACACAATCCTCATCAACGGAAGATAGGCAAAAACGATACCCCTCCCTATCGTATACATTGTTCATTGAAAGCGATGCCGAACATACATCGCCCACTGCAGGCAACACTGTAAGGCTTGCGTGATAGTCGCGTGGAGAAACCGCATCGTCGTAATACTCCACCCTGCAATCCTCCAAAAGCAACCTGAACGGGAATTTCGCAAGCGACCCTTCATCGGTTACAAACATACTCGCAGGGGGAGCCTCTTTGCACAGAATGAGCGTTCCACGCTCGGCAGTGCAATATGTAACAAAAGCACCTATTAGCACCACCACAAATGCCAAATGGAGAAAAAGCGAGGCTGCAACACGCCTCATAGGAGTATTGAATATATATAGCAACGACGATGCAAGCATCACCGCCCACACAGCCACAAACAGCGGCGAGGAGTATATATATTCATGAGCCACATCCCGGCCGCAAACCGCACCAACCACCGTAGATGCCACAAGCATCAACACGAGCAATGCCGACAAGCCAAAGGATATATATTTCAGCAGAGTTACTTTCATTACCACAACGACAGATGTTCAAACAACACCTTAATACCTATTATAATTAATATAACTCCACCCCAAAGCTCGGCACGTAATCGGCGAGCCAATCCTTTACCGAAGAATATGCCGAGAAAAAGCCCCAACAAAGACATCACAAAGGAGACAACACCGATGGCAGCCAATGGATAGAGCATACTATCGAGCCGTGTTATACCCATGCATGAGAAGGAAACCCCCACAGCCAAGGCATCTATGCTTGTTGCTATGGCAAGTGTAAAAATCACCTTCAAACGATGGGGGTTGAAAGTTCTATTCTCCTCCTCTTTGTACGAATCCACTATCATACGTACACCCAAGAATGTAAGAATGGCAAATGCTATCCAATGGTCGTAGCTCTCTATGAGGAAGCGGAAACGGTCTGTGGCAACCCACCCTATCAATGGATTGAATGCCTGAAAAAAACCGAAGAGGAATGCCATAGCAAGCATAGGCCTCCAAAGCACCCTGCCATATATTATACCGCTTGCGACAGAAACCGCAAAGCAATCCATTGCCAAAGCAAAGGCCAGAAACCATACATAAACGTGTGTCATACGAACCGGATATATTTATCTCATGCGCTGCAAAAATACTCCTTTTTTATTATATGAGCAAGGGCTCTCTTCACTGCATTTTATTTTAACAACCATACGGTTGCAATAGTCTTTATTTACCGTGTCGCATGCACAAAAAGAAAAAAACATCCATTTTTTACTTGAAAAAGAAAAAAAGCAGTATCTTTGCAACATGGTTAAACAGCCGGCAAGGCTGCCAACCGCAAATATACCGGGGCTATCTGGATTTGACAGCGGGTAGAAAAGGTATGTAAGCACGCAGTGCCTCGTTGGTTCGCACTATAATCTGAGCCCGCAACAATTATCTGGCGAAACTTCTTATGCTCTCGCTGCTTAATCGAAGTACAGTAGATTAGCTTTATTCCTGCACAAGGTGCGGGAACGAGACATCACCCGGACGCTCTTGTTCCGAAGCAATCCGACAAGGTGGTGCAGGCAAATCGGGACTAATCATGGCAGGCCTCGATGCCGTGGTGAAATTTTAGAGGATAAGGCACAGGTTGGTGGTCTCGGTCTTGCTTGTGCTCGAAAACCGCACCGAAGACTAAGCGTGTAGAAAGCATATGGTTTCCTCGTTTGGACGAGGGTTCGACTCCCTCTAGCTCCACAATAGAAAAGGAAGAATACTCTTCCTGTTGAAGCTATGAATAACATTTATCTAAAAAAACTTCCGCATCAGGGGTTTGCCACAACACAATCGTCGTTGCAACAATTCATGCAACACGCATATCAGCTACAACACACCACAATCTTTTATGGCATAAGCGGTGAGGCACTCTTTACCATAGATGGGCAAAAGTATCGTTTCACACCCGGACAAATAATAATATGCCCTGCCAATTCCAATATTCTGCTATTGGATATAACAAGCGATTTTTCGGCAAGATTGCTGGGACTCACAAAGCATATATGGCTTGCTGCACGCAGTTCCATAAGCCCCGAGAGTATGCAGATTATAGAACGCAGAATACATCAGGGAGGCAACAACGAGCTTGAACATGAGTATATAACAAACCTATTCAGACAAATAGACATTCTTGATTCCGAGCTTGGCAGGAACGATGGTAGCATGGAGTATTGCAGACAAAACGTAATTCTTGCGGTAAACTCCATGCTGTTATACATACAGCACATAAATAAAGAGACAAACTTCACTGCAAAAGAGCATATACCCGAGAGCAAAGACAAAATGTTCTATGAGTTCCGCGTACTGCTTACTAAAAAATTCCGTGAGAACCGCTCGGTACAGTTTTATGCCGACAGTTTGAAGATATCCACCCGCCAACTCAACTCGATATGTCAGCGGGCAGGCGGACAGAATGCAAAGGAGATTATAGACCACCATACTATAATTGAATTGCAAGTAGCGCTGATGTATACGCACAAAAATTTTCAGGAGCTTGTGAGCGACTTTAATTTCCCCGACCAATCGTATCTTAACCGCTATTTCAAGCGACATACAGGATTCTCCCTGTCGGAATTCAGAACAAACGGCGTAATGGTTGACTAACCATCACGCCGTTTATATTTATTCTATAACAAGGATTCGTTACGCCTCGCCCTTAAAGGGAGTATTAGGAATGTATCCCTGACGCTCGGGCAGGCGTATCTCGCCAAATTGAGCCTCGTATTTACGCAAATTATCCTGTAAGGCAAGCACCAAACGCTTGGTATGCTCGGGAGTCATCACTATACGCGACTTCACTTGTGCCTTTGCCACGCCGGGCATTATGCGCACAAAATCCATTACAAATTCCGATGAAGAGTGTGCTATTACTGCAAGATTCGAATATGTGCCCTCGGCAACATCCTCTTTAATTTCTATCTGGAGCTGTCCATCTTTTTTCATTTCCATAATATCATTCGGCTACGGGGTGAGAAAAATCAACAAGATTCACGGTGAAAATAAGTGTGGAGTATGCCTGCACTACGCCATTGCCCGTGGTGCCATATCCTAATCTATATGGAATGAAGATTTCCCATATATCGCCATTCACCATCTCCTGCACTGCAGTGGAGAAACCAATGACACACTCGTTTAGCGGTGTCTCAACAGGGGTTTCATAATCGGGGTTAAGCTCACCCGAGTATGTAGCATCGAATATTTTATTGTTTATGAGCTTGCCCGAATAGTTTATCCACACATTATCGTTGAACATGGGACGTTCCGTACCTGTTCCACTGCTTTTTACCTTGCAATATACATAGTAGTCGTTATCCCACTCAACGCTCTCGTCGAGCCCCATGGCAAGGAAACGCTTCCACTCGCCATTTGTATTCTCGGCAGCCTCAACCGCAATGGAGTCTATGTAATGAGTGTTACGCACAGCCCAATTGGCATACTCCGACGATTCGTTGCTCTCGCTGCATGAGGCAAGCCCCACGAGCGCGAGAAGCAACAAAGAGAATAGTTTACCTATATTTTTCATCTGAAAATCAAACAAGTTTCTTCAACAAAGAGGTTATGCTGACATTATCCTGAATGATGCCACGCAAATCGGCAATGGGCACACGGCGCTGCTCCATTGTGTCGCGCTCGCGCAAAGTAACCATGCCATCCTCAAGTGTCTGGTGATCGATTGTTACACAATAGGGAGTACCTATGGCATCCATGCGGCGATAACGCTTGCCAATAGAGTCCTTCTCCTCGTAGTAACAATTGAAATTGAATTTCAGTTCGTTCATTATCTCGCGCGCCTTCTCGGGCAGACCATCTTTCTTAACCAAGGGAAGCACTGCCAACTTAACGGGAGCAAGTGCTGCGGGCAGACGCAATACAACGCGTGTCTCGCCATTTTCCAATTTTTCCTCGTTGTACGATGCACACATGATGCTGAGGAACATACGATCGACACCGATAGATGTTTCAATAACATAAGGAGTATAGCTCTCGTTTGTCTCGGGGTCGAAGTATTTGATATTCTTGCCCGAATATTTCTCGTGCTGGCCAAGGTCGAAATTAGTACGCGAGTGAATACCCTCTACCTCCTTGAAACCAAACGGCATTTTGAACTCAATATCGGTAGCGGCATTTGCGTAGTGTGCAAGTTTCTCGTGGTCGTGGTAGCGGTATGCTGCATCGCCAAAGCCAAGAGCCTTGTGCCATGCCAAGCGTGTCTCTTTCCATTTGTTGAACCACTCGAGCTCGCTGCCGGGGCGTACAAAGAACTGCATCTCCATCTGCTCGAACTCGCGCATACGGAAGATAAATTGGCGGGCAACAATCTCGTTACGGAAGGCCTTACCAATCTGTGCTATACCAAAGGGTACGCGCATGCGGCCTGTTTTCTGCACGTTGAGGTAGTTTACAAAGATACCTTGCGCTGTCTCGGGGCGCAGATATATCTTCATTGCAGCATCGGCTGTAGAGCCCATCTCGGTAGAGAACATGAGGTTGAATTGGCGCACCTCGGTCCAATTGCGGGTACCCGAAATGGGGCATACAATCTCCTCGTCGATGATTATCTGGCGCAACTCCTCCAAGTCCATTGCATTGAGCGCCTTTGCAAATCGCTCCTGCAAAGCATCGCGTTTAGCCTTCTCGGCTAGCACTTTGGGGTTGGTCTCCATGAACAGGTCGCGGTTGAAAGAGTCGCCGAAACGCTTTGCTGCTTTTGCAGCCTCCTTCTCCATCTTCTCCTCATATTTTGCAATCTGCTCCTCTATGAGCACATCGGCGCGATAGCGTTTCTTTGAATCGCGGTTATCTATGAGAGGATCGTTAAATGCATCTACGTGGCCCGACGCCTTCCATATTGTGGGGTGCATGAAGATTGCCGAATCAATACCCACGATGTTATCGTTAAGCAGCACCATGCTCTGCCACCAATATGTTTTAATATTATTCTTCAGTTCCACGCCCATCTGTCCATAGTCGTAAACTGCACCTAATCCATCATATATGTCGCTCGATGGGAAAACAAAACCATACTCCTTGCAGTGAGCGACCACTTTCTTAAATACATCTTCTTGAGCCATTTTTCTATAAAATTAAATTTTTCGCAAAGTAAATCATTTTTTGGCTAAAAACCGCCATTTTGCGCCATTATAATTATAATTTTATAGTAAAATAATATAAAATGGGAAGAGGGGGTTATACAAAGAGAAGAAAAGAGGCCGATGGCCGAAAAAACAATTGCCGCACAGTTTAATTTTAGATGTTTTTTAACTATATTTGCGAGAAATAGCGAAGTGGCCGGACTGCCGCAATTTCGCACACGATAAACCGCAAATATAAATTACATAAAAAGGCCTGCAAGGGCCCGATATTTATGGATTACAACGAATTCGACGAGAAGATAAACGAGATGAACGAGGAGCCCATAGAGGCAGCCGAAGAGGGCATGGAACAGGGCAAGCACCAACATAAAGTGTCGAGCGAGGATGTTACCCACAAACTTACGGGTATGTACCAGAATTGGTTCCTCGACTATGCCTCGTATGTAATTCTGGAACGCGCCGTTCCACACCTGTATGACGGATTAAAACCGGTACAGCGACGCATCCTGCATGCCATGCGCGAACTTGATGACGGGCGTTACAACAAGGTGGCCAACATTGTGGGCCACACCATGCAATATCACCCACACGGCGACGCATCCATTGCCGGTGCGCTTGTGCAACTTGGACAGAAGGACCTCCTCATCGACTGGCAGGGGAACTGGGGAAACATTTTCACAGGCGACTCGGCAGCCGCACCACGTTACATAGAGGCACGCCTCTCGCATTTTGCTCACGACGTTGTATTCAATCCCAAAACAACCGAATGGAAATTATCGTATGACGGGCGCAACAAGGAGCCCATCACACTGCCTGTAAAATTTCCATTATTGCTTGTTCAGGGAGTGGAAGGTATTGCCGTGGGACTCTCCTCAAAGATTCTGCCACACAACTTCAACGAGGTGTGCGATGCTGCAATAGCCTACCTGAACAAAGAAGAGTTCACACTCTACCCCGATTTCCAGACAGGCGGCTGCATAGATGTTTCGCGTTACCACGACGGCGACCGCACCGGACGAGTACGCATACGCGCAAAAATATCCAAATCGGACGATAACAAAACACTTACCATCACCGAGATACCCTACGGAAAGACCACACCGCTCATAATAGAATCCATTTTGAAGGCGGTGGACAATGGCAAAATAAAGATACGCAAGGTTGACGACAACACATCGGACAAGGTTGAAATTCTTGTGCATCTTGCACCCGGTGTATCATCGGACAAGACCATTGATGCCTTATACGCTTTCACCGACTGCGAGATAAGCATCACACCCTGTTGCTGTGTGATAGACGACCACACTCCCCGTTTCCTCACCGTGAGCGACCTGCTGCGCCGCTCCGTCGATGGAACAAAAGAACTGCTGCGCCAGGAGTTGCAGATACGCCGAGGCGAGTTGCTTGAACAGCTGCACTTTGCATCGCTCGAAAGCATATTCATTGAGGAACGCATATACAAGGACAAGGAGTTTGAGCAGGCAAAAGACATGGACACCGCGCTTGCCCACATCGACAGCCGCCTCACCCCCTACAAAGAGACTTTCATACGCGAAATAACACGCGACGACCTCTTGCGCCTTATGGAGATAAAAATGGCAAGAATACTGCGTTTCAACAAGGACAAGGCCGAGGAACTTATCGCACGCCTGCAAAAGGATATTAAGGAAATTGACCGCCAGCTGGGCCGCATGACCGAGGTAACCATCAAATGGTTCACCATGCTCAAAGAGAAGTATGGCAGCCGCTACCCCCGACAGACCGAGATACGCAACTTCGACACCATTGTAGCCGCAAAAGTCATCGAGGCCAATCAAAAACTATACATCAACCGTGCCGAAGGCTTCATAGGAACATCGTTGAAGAAAGACGAGTTTGTAACCAACTGCTCGGACATCGACGATATCATTCTTTTCTACAAAGACGGAAAGTACAAAGTGGTGAAGGTGAGCGAGAAACTATTTGTGGGCAAAAATGTGATACACGTGGATGTGTTCAAGAAGAACGACAAACGCACCATATACAACGTGGTTTATCGCGACGGCAAGAACGGCATACACTTTATAAAACGCTTTGCTGCAACAGGTATGACACGCGACCGCGAATACGACCTCACACAAGGTACGCCCGGTTCAAAGATTGCATACTTTACCGCAAACCCCAACGGCGAGGCCGAAGTAATAAAGGTGCAGTTACGCCCCAACCCTCGCTTGCGCATAGCAACCATTGAGAAAGATTTCAGCACCATTGCCATAAAAGGGCGACAATCTATGGGCAACATTCTCACCAAGAACGAGGTGATGCGCATAACGCTGAAAAAACATGGAAGTTCCACCCTCGGAGGCCGCAAGGTGTGGTTCGACCGCGACATCCTGCGTATAAACTTCGACAACCACGGAGAGTACATCGGCGAGTTCCACAACGACGACAAGATACTTGTAATAAGGGAGAACGGTGAGTTCTATCTGTCGCCCATAGACCTTAACAACCACTACGAGGACGACCTCATGGTTATTGAGAAATACGACCCCGCAAAAGTGTGGTCGGCAGCACTGTTCGATGCGTCGCAGCAGGGCTATCCCTATGTAAAACGCTTTACCTTGGAGGCAAATGCCCGCCGACAGAACTGCCTTGGCGACCACAAGGACAACAAACTCATATGGTTCACAAGCACCGCCTTCCCACGCATACAGGTGATGTTTGGCGGCAACGACCAATTCCGCGAGCCTTTGGTAATAGAACTTGACGAATTCATAGCTGTTAAGAGTTTCAAGGCAAGGGGCAAACGACTCACCACATACGAGATAGACGAGATAATAGAGCTGGAACCCACCAAATTCCCGCCCGAGCCCGAGCCGGTTGAAGAGGAGCCCGTTGCAGATGAGCCCGACAGTGCCGAACCCGAGCAGTTATCACTATTCAACGAATGATAAAAAGAGCCCTTATATACATCCTTGCATTGTTGTGCGCACCGCTCATGCTGTGCGCACAACACATTGCAGGCGACAGCATAGTTCCCGAGAGGCTGGTTGTTAAATGTTCGTCATACGGAGTAACATACATGAACAACCTCGACACCTACCTGTCGGGCTACAACCACACAGGGCGCGGTCTCTACTACTCGCACGAGAAGTTCCGCGACGCACGCACAGGCTGCTACCGTTGGAAATATCAGACACTGCTCACCGCCAACATTGGCTTTACAACGCTGCATGATAACACGCAGCTGTCGGGCATGGTAAATTACAATTGGAGCGGTTTCCACCCTTTCAAACTGAACAGCCGCACACAGCTGCTTGCCGGAGCGCAGATACAGCTCGCCGGGGGTGCGCTATACATACCCACCAACGGCAACAATCTTGTATCGGTAAAACTGAGAACAGCTCTTGCGGCATCGGGAGCAGCCATACACCACATACCCTCGAAGCGAGGAGATTATGTACTGCGTTGCCAGATAGACATCCCGCTCATAGGAGCCATGTTCGCCCCCGAATTCGGGCAATCCTATTACGAGATATTCGGCTTGGAAAACTACAGCCGCACCATTGCCTTCTCGCACCCCTTCAACAGCCCCTCGGTGCGCGGACTATTATCGGTGGATATCCCTGTTGCATGGCGCAAGAAGAGCGCTACCATACGCCTGTCGTACACCGCCGATATATTCCAAAGCGATATCAACGACATACGCACCCACCTATATAACCATGCATTCACCGTGGGTGTGGTAAAAACCATATACAAGGTGAAAAAAGATGACAAAGTAATACACTATTCACCATTTTAGTCAATGATAAAAAGAGCTATTACATACACCATACTGCTGCTTGCAACCATTATCACAGGCTGCGTGGAGGAGGATTCGTTCAGCAACTCGCCACAAGGCAACTACGATGCTTTGTGGAGTCTCATAGACGAACGATACTGTTTCTTTGAGCATGCCAAGAATAAGTATGGACTGGATTGGAACGATGTATATCACAAATACAAGCCACAAGTAGATGCCGCAAAAAACAACGCCGAATTGTTTGACATATACGGCGAGATGCTGCGCGAACTGCGCGACGGGCACGTAAACCTCGTATCGGACTACGGCACCATATACTATTGGGATTGGAATCTCAATCACCCGCTCAATTTCAGCGATTCGCTGCAACGCAACTACCTTGGAAACAATTTCCGCCTGACACAAGGCATAAAATACACCACCCTGCCAAGCGACATCGGATATATATACCTTGAAAGCTTTGAGGGTGGCATAAGCAGCGACAATGTGAGCCTGATGCTATTGCGCCTTGCCGAATGCAAAGGAATAATCATTGATATAAGGAACAACGGCGGTGGGCTGCTCACATCGGCCGAGGCACTTGCCCAACATTTTGTAACGGAAAAGACACACTGCGGATATATACAACACAAAACAGGCAAAGGACACAACGACTTTTCTGCACCCGAGCCACTATACCTTGAACCCAAGGGAGCTATCTGGAAGAAGCCGGTTATAGTGCTGACCAACCGTGGAGTATATAGCGCAGCCAACCATTTTGTGATGCTCATGAAACCACTGCCTCAGGTAATGGTAATTGGCGACAAGACCGGCGGAGGCTCGGGGCTGCCAATGGGCAACACACTACCCAACGGCTGGACAGTGCGATTCTCGGCATGCCCGATATTGGACATCGATGGCAATCACACTGAGTTCGGCATTGCGCCACACGAAGAGGTACACATAACCACCACCGACTGGAACAATGGGCACGACACCATAATTGAGCGGGCTATAGAGATTATAAACTCGCTATACGAGGAAAATAACAACAAAAAAGATTGATTATATAAAAAAAAAACGCTACCTTTGCAACACCTTAACAAAAAGGTACCGCGTCTAATAAACGCCCGCGCCTGTGGCGAAATTGGTAGACGCGCCAGACTTAGGATCTGGTGTTGAGAGACGTGTAGGTTCGAGTCCTATCAGGCGCACAACAAGAGGATGTATTTTGTAGAGTATCAACAAAATACATCCTCTTGTTTCTATTTCTGTCAACCAATTGTCAACCGAACTTTATATAAAAGCATCAGAGGTCATCTTCAATATCGCACGCATAAATCAATGCCTTCCAAAGCCGCGGCTTTGAAAGGCATTGATTTTAGATTATACTGTTTACTACAATCACACTATTTCTTCTCCCATAAGTTGCCCCATGAGCCTTGATTTCTGTTGCCAAGATGCTCGCTACCACCTTCACCGTCTTCAATTTCAATCTTTTCGCTTGCAGCTATTATGGTATTGCACTCTACTGCGATATACATCGCAAAGGGCGAAATATAATTCTTTTTCATATTAGTCATAATTTTAATAGATTACTTTATTTCCGTTTACAATGTATATACCTTTTACAGGGTTGGCAACGGGGCGACCAAAGAGGTCGTATATGCGACCATCACCTGTACCCTCGGCCTCCACTGTTTCTATGCCTGTTGTTCCGGGGAAGCGGAAACTGAATGCCGCAGCCTGCTCCTCGCTTATGCTCATATACATTTTGAAACCACCTATGTCGGTACCTGTATATTTGCGCATAACGACACCAACCACATTATTATTCTCGTCCCTCTTTGTCTGCAAGGTATATGGGTTTTCCACACCGCTTGCAGCTATCGCGTTTATGGTACCAAGCAAGTGATTTTCACCCGTAAACTCCACATTATCGGTAATAACGAAATCGTATGTACCCTCGGCTCCTTTGAGTATTACAGCCTGCCTTGCAGGGATTACACCGTCGAACGAATAGAGGTCGATGTACTCGCCATTGATAACTGCACGGTATGCAGAAACACCTTGAGGGATTTCTACCGCCACAGGTGCATGGAATGTAGAATAACCCACCTCGCTTATTGTTACGGGGAGAGCTTCCACCTCCTCTATGCTGTGGTCGTGTGCCGCGCATGTATTATTTTTACAGTGGTCGGAGAAGTAGTTCGTGCCACTAATGTTGGCGTGCAAGAACGATGTAAGCGCGATTGTGTATTTACCTTTGACACGGGGACTCTCGTCAAAAGTAACCGTTCCGCCTGCAACACCGACACCTTGCAATCCTCTTGAATAATCATCCTCTTTGAGATATTTTCCCGCGGTATAAGAGAGTAGCTGGCCGTCGGCATAATAGAATATCGATGCTGCGCCCTTGTCGGCAGTGTAAGCCACACCTTTAACAGTTGATGCCACACCTTGCAAATATTTTACACCGGTATCACCACCATAATCGTATGATATTCTATAGAAATTACCGGGCTCTGGCATATTAAGCACCATTCCCTCGCCAAGCGCAGCGTATGCAATCAACTTGTTGAGTTTTACATTGCCGGCATCGTTCATTGCAACCTTTGCCTCGGCAAGAAGTTCCTGATTTGCTTCGGCAGCGTTGTACTCTCCCAATTTATCGCCAAGCGAAGATACCACTGTGGTTGCCTCGGAAACAAGAGCATCATAATCGGGCGCTGCAACAATCTTCACCCAAGCACCTTGGTGTGCGTTTCCATTGTAGTTTGTAGCAAAGCCATAGCTTGCCGATGTAGAGCATACATATCCCTTGGCACCATCGATTTCCGATGCCAATGCATAGTCGCCATGGTAGCTCGCAGCATCGGGCACAAGGGTAAATGCGGTGGCGTAAGCCTCGTCGGCATACGATACGTTCTTTGCATTGCCGTTGGCGACATTATCCACCTTTATAAACTTGCCTGTGAGCTTGTTCTTGAAGGTGAACGCGAAGCTGTTGTCCACATTGTATATTGCCCAGCTTATTTTGTCGGCATAATTTTGGGTGTTATATTGGCTGTTGCCATAAGCCACAGCCTCGGTAACCTTGGGCACATTAGTATCATTTTCGCTGCTTGCCGAAAGGTATATTGGGTGCCCTGTATTTGTATTAGAGGGGAAATAGATATTATACCATGCGGTATTATCGGCGTTACTTACCTCGAACGAGAACTCCACGGTATTGGTGTAGTCGTATGATACACCATCACTTGCCAATCGGTAACGAGCTCTGTCGCCTATTGATGCAATAAAGGGATATTTTGCTTTCAACACATCATTAACCTCGCTCAATACGCAATTTTCAAGTACATCGCTGAATGTGTTGCCGTTTGCATCGGTGAGAGTAACATTAACTGTACCCGCAACCGTGAAGTCGGTTATTGCTGTTGATTTAATTGGTTTGAATGTAACATCATCGGTAAATTTATATACACCGTCGCTTGCCCAATCGAGTGAGAAACGTACAAAACGCATGGTGTAACCACCGAACACGCCATTCTCCTCGTAATATACACCAAGCGTACCATCGGGGAGAACAACAGCCGCGCTGTATGCCGAGCCTCTGGGACAGATTGTTTTGGCATTGCCGAATGTGGCACCCTCGTCGGTCGATAGTGCTATGCTCACATTCTGGCGGCTACCGCTGTTGGGCAATGTTTGGAATGCTATATTCCATGGGTTACCCTCCAATGTGGAGCACCATACCATATACTCGCCATCACAAGCATTACCGCTGATACCGCTGGTGAAACGTGTCTGTGAGGGGTTGTGCCATGTAGCGCCCTCGTCCGAGGTGTAGTTGTAGTAGTTGTAACCGCTTGCACGAACGCTGATGGCAAGGTCGCCGTTGTTGCGCTCAAGTGTCTTGGGTTCATCGGCACTCTTTGTACCGCTTGTACCGCTTACATACCAATTCTTGCCACCATCGTCGCTCATAAAGAAGTAGAAATTCTGGCTGTTATCGGCCTCGCGATTCACAAAGCTCGATACGAGTGTTCCGTTACGTCTTTGCAAAGCAGCTCCCGAGCCCGAGAAACCACTCTTCCAAGTATTGGTGTTGGGGTTTGAGCAGTTTGCACCAAAGAGGTCGTCGGTGTGATCAACGGGCGCGTCCCATGTGATACCGCCGTCGCGGCTGGTAATGGTCTTCCAACGGGGAGGCTCTGCGGCCGTACCTGCAAAGAAACCATGGCCGTATGTACCGGCGCTGGTCATTATACCTACAATCTCGCCATTGTCGCGATTGGTAACTATTGAAGCATCGCCGTGGCCATAATTGCCACCGGTCTCTGCTGTACCGGCTACCGTTACGGGGTCGCTCCATGTTTTTCCATTATCCTCGGAGTACTGTGCAACGAGGTAGCAGTGCGAAGGAAGGTCGCTGTTGTGAGCCTTGCGGTCATCGGTCAATGTTACAAGGCGTGCGCCATCTTTCGACACTGTTATCGCGGGTATGCGGTAGTAAAGCGAGCCTTTATCCATAGGCATGAGCACGGCACCCTCAGAAAGGAATATTGTAACCGCATATGCAGGGTTGCCGTTCCCCTCGGCAATCTCCTTGCCATCGACCATGTAGCTCAAAATCTCGGTGTCCACGGTGTTACCCTCTTTTGCGTCTGCAGCAATGTCGTATGTTATCCACAGATAGTGGTCGCCCACGGCAAGTTCTTTGCTGCCTGTTATGGTAAATGTGCCGTCATCGGCAAGTGTTACGGCTTCACCAAACTGCTCGCCATTTTGTTCGCGCCAGCTCATTTTGTTTTCGGGGTCTATGAACAACTCTCGCGAATTGGTGGCAAAGTATGCCTTAACATTGGTAATATCGGCACTGTTTGTACCTGCAAATCGGCCTGTTACACCTTGGAAGGCACAAGTACCTGTGAGACCTGTTACACGAATGGTGGAGCGCACGATGGGCTGATCGGTATTGCCTATACCGGTGCTCACCTTGCCCTGCACCACGATGGTATTTGCAACCACGGCTTCGGGATTGCTTACATCTACCTCGTCGAATTTCCAAAGCGACGCATTACCGCTTTCCGCAGCCCAACGCACAATGAGCGCACCCGCCTGCTGCGCATGCAATTCGGTACCTGTATCCTTTATAATAAAATAGTCGTGAGCCTCTTCAATTGTATAGATATAGTTGGCAGCATCGGCCTTGCCGAATGCAGTACCGCCACCTGTTCCATTGCCGGCTGTTCCAATATACTCACCTCTGTAATTCTTGATGGCGAGCTTTCCATCCTGCTCCCAGAAACTCCAAATGCGGTCGGCGCTGAAAGATTTATCACCAAAACGCATGCGGTCGGCCTCGCTATCGTAGTACATAACCTTGTTTTTGCAATACTCTTTTGTTGCAGCACTTGTTATGTAGTACCAATACTGCTCTTCGTCAGTGCTCACTTGGGGTTTCTCTTGCTTGTCCTCTTTTATCTTTACCGTAAAATCGGTGAGCAACACACCTTTTCCATTTGTACCTGCCAATACAAACGACACACTCGACAGTTTTTGTTTTGTAGCACTCAAAGTTCTTGCTGTGGTGCTTGTCGTATAGGCTGTACCGTCGCTCATGGTGAACGAGAGAGCTGTATCGTGATTATTATTGGCAAACGTAAAACTATACTCTTCTATCACATAGCCTGCGGGAGGTGCAAGCGTGTAGGTTGATGTCGCGGCAGAACCCGTCATCATCTGTATGTTATCACCAACCCAATTCATGTTATTCGCACCGCAAGAGAATTGCAATTGCGGTTCGGCAGTGCTCTTCCATGCACTGTTCCAGGCTTGGTTTACCGATTCACCACGATAGAGGCTGCCTGTGGTTTTGTCCACGGTATATTCTACCGTTGCTATTTCCGTGGCCCACACGCACATGGTGCATATAAGAGCCAACAAGGTAAGTAGTTTACTTTTCATAGATTAAATTTTAACGATTTGTTTTAAGTTTTTTCATTTATAATATCACTATTTTTGGAACAGTTGCCACACCGCTCCATTTTACAAATATATGATAAAATTTACAAATTGCAAACTACTATGCCAAAAACCACATAACACACAGACTAATAACACGCAAAGCTAGGGGCAGCTGCCCCTAGCTTTGTATATTATTTATGTACTTTATTCTTATAGCAATTTCACAAACATCTCTATTGCCTGATATTCGGGCAAGCCAATCTTGTCGAACAATTGCGCAGTTCCTTGTGTGCGCTCCTCGGCACGCTGCCAGAACTCGCGAGCATCCTCGCCCGGGAAGGGAACAATATCCTTCTGTGAAAGATGGCGGAAAATTGCGTGACGTTTGCGGATGAGTTCCTCGGGGCTGAGTGGCACTGCCATATCTGCCACAGCCAAATCCCACTCCTGCCATGCACCACGATAAAGCCATATATGGCACTCCTTGGCCCAAGGCTCATCTTTCACCTCGTCCCACGCACGCAATACAGCCTCTATACATACGCGATGCGTGCCATGCGGGTCGGTGAGGTCGCCTGCGGCGTAAATTTGGTGAGGTTTCACCTGGCGCATAAGAGCCTTTACAATCTCAATATCGTCATCGCCCAACAGCCCTTTCTTTATGCCACCTGTTTCGTAGAATGGAAGGTTGAGGAAATGAGCGTTTGTGCGGTCGTTAAGACCGATGGAACGACAAGCTGCGCGTGCCTCGGCACGACGTATTGCTCCTTTGAGGTCGAGCAAAGCGCGGGGCTCGGGCTCACCTGGCTTTTTATTGGCTATAATATCGCGTATTTCGTTGAACTTGTCGCCAAAGCCCATTTCGCGGGCGGTATCGATATTCTGCAACACCACATCGTCATACACAGCCACGTTACCCGATGTCTGATATGCCACATGCACGTCGTGTCCCTGCTCGATAAGGCGATTAAAGGTACCACCCATTGAAATAACATCATCGTCGGGGTGAGGCGAGAATATTATCACACGCTTGGGGAAGGGTGTAGAGGATACAGGACGGGTAGAATCGTCGGCATTGGGTTTGCCACCGGGCCAACCCGATATTATGTGCTGTATTTCGTTAAATACTCTGATATTTATCTGGTCATAAGTATCGACACGCTCCAATAGGTCTGACAAAGAATTCTTTATATAATCCTGATGAGTCAATTTCAATATAGGCTTGTCAACCACCTGGCAAAGCCAGATAACCGCCTTGCGGATGAGTTTGGGAGTCCACTCCGTGGGAGGTGCGATGAGCCAAGGCTCCTTCACGCGTGTGAGTTCCTGCGCCGCAGCCTCATCAATAATCACCTGGATGTTACGATGCTCTTGCAGATATGTTGCGGGATAGTTCTCGGAAACAGCACCCTCGATAAGCTCTTTTGCAATAACGGTCTTCTCCTCGCCCCACATCATGAGCACCACCTTTTTGGCACTCATAATTGTGTCCATACCCATGGTTATCGCAGTCTTGGGTACCTCATTGGGATTTGAGAAAAACTTATTCTGTGTTCTGCGCGAATTGTAGCTTAACTGCACAAGGCGCGTGGTTGATTTGGAGTATGTACCGGGCTCGTTGAAACCAACCTGGCCTATCTCGCCCACACCCATAATCATCAAATCCACCTGCCCGCGAACCTTCTGCTCATAACTTTTACAATATTCGTTCACTTGGTCTCGTGGCACAGTGCCATCGGGAAAATGCACGTTCTTGGGGTCGATATCCACATACTTTAAGAAATCCTCATAAACGCGATGGTTGCGGCTTTGGGGATTTTCGGGTTGCATGGGATAGAACTCGTCAAGGCTGTAAACCTCCACGTTCTTAAAGCTAACCTCGCCGGCCTTATAGCGGTTCACAAGTTCCGAATATAGACCAAGCGGTGTGCGACCGGTTGAAAGACCAAGCACAAACAGGCCATCCACTCTGTGGTTATTTATAGCTTTTACCACAACATCGGCCGCACGTTTGGCACCCTCTGCCGCTGTGGCACATATAAGTGTGGGCACTTTTTCAAACTTGCAAATACTATCAAGCGATGCCGAAACGGGCAACTCGCCAATCTTGGGAAGTACAAATTTTGGATTCATATTATCATTTTTTTAGTTAGTTATACTTATAGTTTACTTATAGTTTTTATCTTTTATCTATCTCTATCCATTACAAGTGCCGGCGACTCGCCCTTGTCGAGCATTGTTTTCATGTACCGCATTGCCGAATCGCTGTGCCTGAAAAACATCTTATATCCCTCGCATAGCACATTCATATATGGCTCGCCGTTCTTTGCATAACCAAAACGATGTTTGGGACACTCGCCTTTGCAAAGGAAATAGTAGTTGCAACGCTTGCATTCCATGGGCAACGCCTCGCGCTTGTCGCGGCCAAAGGCCTGCTGCTCCTCGCTTTTATACATATCCACAAGCTCTTTTTCGGCAATGTTGCCCAAGCGATATTCGGGATACACAAAATGGTCGCACGAATAGACATCGCCGTTATGCTCCACCACAAGCCCGTCGCCACACACATCGCAAAAAGCGCATAGTGAAGGCGGCACACCATACCAATTTGAAAGCGTTATATCGAACAGTTGCACAAAATAACTGCCCACATCGCGCTTTATCCACTCGTCGAACACATCGCACATAAACTGCCCGTAACCGCGTGCCGAAACCGACCACGGTGCCTCTACGGCATCCTCTTCGTCGGGCGAAACTATTAACGGCCTGCGCCCCTCGCGCATTTTCACATACTCCACCACAGGCAGAAACTGCATATAGTGGTTGATGGAGCGCAGGAACTTGTAAACCTCGGCACCACGCCCCTCGCTGCGCTTGTTCACTGTGGCAAGGAGATTAAACTCCACCCCTTTTTGAACAAAAAGCTCGGCAGCCTTCATCACGCGAGAGAAGGTGGGCGCGCCGCCGCAATCGCGACGGAAGGCATCGTGTATATCCTCGGGGCCATCAAGTGAGAGGCCCACGAGGAAGCCATTATCGGCAAAGAAACGACACCACGCCTCATTTACAAGAATTCCGTTTGTCTGTATTGTGTTCTCTATGGTTTTGTCGCCTGCATACTTTTTTTGCAGTTCCATCGCCTTCTCAAAGAAGGGAAGGCCGGCCATTAACGGCTCGCCACCATGCCAACAAAAGGAGATATTTTGCTGCGATGCCCCTTCGATATACTGCCTTATGTATGTTTCAAGGAGTTCGTCGCTCATCCTTGGCATAGAGCCGTTGTATATATCGGCCTTGTCGCGGTAGTAACAATAGTTACAATCGAGATTGCATGCCGAGCCTATCGGTTTCACCATGGTGCCGAAAGCTGGTGCCCTCCTCATCTTTGCAACATCGACGAGGTTCAAATTGTTCCTCTTGTTACTCTTCATTGCCGCTTATTCCATTATAAACTGTTGCTCGCCATACATCTCCTGTAACTTGCGAAGCATTGCCTTCAAGCTGTCTGTAAGTTCCTCTGTACCGGCTGTACCATAGATATTATTAAGTTCGTGTTTATCTGTGGCAAGGTCAAAGAGCTCCCACTCACTATAATCGTCGCCATAGAAGTGAATGAGCTTATATCGCTCGGTGCGTACACCGTAATGGGGGCGCACTGCATGCTCGGCGGGGTACTCGTAATAGTGGTAGTAGAGACCTTCGCGTTTGGGATTCCACTCCTCACCCTTGAGCAACGGCAATAACGACTCACCCTGTATATCGGCCGGAACAGGCACACCTGCAGCCTCCAAAATTGTGGGTGCGTAGTCTATATTCTGCACAAGCTGTGTTACATCGCCCTTTACACCGCCCGGCAGACGCATGAGCAGAGGTGTGCGGAATGACTCCTCGTACATGAAGCGTTTGTCGAACCATCCATGCTCACCCATATAAAAACCCTGGTCGGAGGTATAGACGATGAGGGTATTTTCCATGAGTCCGTTCTCTTGCAAATAGTCGAGCACCACGCCCACGTTTCTATCTACCGATGTAATGACACGCAGATAGTCGCGCATATATTGCTGGAACTTCCATGCATCGAGTTCCTTGCCCTGTAAACCGGCAGCCTTGAAATCGGCTATAACTTTGTCGTAATGGGCATCCCATACAGCCTTTTGCTCGGGCGACATTGTACGATAGATTCTGCGGCCCCACTCTTCGAGGTCGGCGCGAGAATGTATTGCGCTGTCTTTATCGGCCATTTTAAGGTCATAGATAATATCCATATCCTTTGATATAGACATTTTCTGCTCGCCTGCCGCGCGACGGCCTTTGTAATCGTCGTAGAAGGTTTCGGGCAATGGGAATTTGCTATCGGCAAAGAGTGATAGGTCGCAGGTATCAGGCATCCATGTACGATGCGGTGCTTTGTGGTGCAACAGCAAGCAGAAGGGCTTGCTCTTATCGCGTAAAGAGTCGAGCCACTCGATTGCAAGGTCTGTGGTAACATTGGTAGCGTAGCCCTCGCGCTGCACCTTCTCGCCGTTCCTTATAAATGTGGGGTTATAGTAATCGCCCTGCCCTATGAGGATATCCCAATGATTAAAGCCTGTGGGGTCCGATGTCAGGTGCCATTTTCCTATAACTGCGGTTTCATAGCCCTGTTGTTGCAACAATTTGGGGAATGTCTGCTGGCTGCCGTCAAACGACGAGCTATTATCGGTAAAACCGTTTGTAAAGCTATGCTTACCTGTGAGCATACACGCACGCGAGGGGCCGCTGATAGAGTTCGCCACAAAACTGTTGGTAAAACGCACTCCATCGGCCGCTATGCGATCGATGTTAGGTGTTTGAATATAGGTTGTATCATACGCGCTGATTGTCTGATAAGAGTGGTCGTCGCACATGATATACAGAATATTCAGCGGTTTTTGCTCCTGTTTCTTCTCGTTGCACGACACAAAGGGAAGGGTGGCCACGCCTGCAGCCGAAAGAACAATAAATTGTTTTGTTTTGTCGAAAATCTTGCTCATAGTACTTTATTTTTGTTTTTATATTGACGTAGCATATTCATCAAAGGCAAATATAGAATATTTTAAGAAAGATTGAGCACTTTTTAATGAAAAATAATAATATATAAAGACTTTTTATGATATGGAGTGTAACAACTTGCCTTTTTCGGAACTTTTAGCGCATAAAAAATGCGAGCCGAAACTCGCATTTTTTATGGTTTGCATCGAAATCAATCCTTCCAGCCAAGGGCCGAGGCGCCAAGCACTGCAGCATCGGCACCGGGAAGAGAAGATTTAAGCACCTTAACCTTGTCTTTCCACAAGAATACAACATTCTCGTTCATGCGCTTGCGTATGGGATTCAAAAGAAGGTCGCCTGCATTGGCAAGACCGCCGAAGAGCACAATGGCCTCGGGAGCCGAGAAAGCAATGAAATTACAGAAGGCATCGCCAAGCACATTGCCTGTAAATTCAAAAATCTCTTTTGCAAGAGCATCGCCCTCCATGGCAGCATCAAAGAGCATCTTTGATGTGAGTTCGTTTATGCAGATATTGCGCAGAATGCTGGGCTGGTCGCGCTCTACAAGCCATTTTTTGGCAGTGCGCACAATACCTGTTGCCGAGGCATAGGTCTCCAAACAGTCGGTGCGGCCGCAACCACACTGGCGGCCCTCCAATACGGGTGCTGTAACGTGTCCAAGTTCACCGGCAAAGCCATCGTGGCCATAGATAAGCTGGCCATTGGCAACAATACCGCTACCCACACCTGTACCAAGTGTGATATATACAAAATCCTTCATACCTTGCGCAACGCCATACTTCATTTCACCGATGGCCGCTGCATTGGCATCATTTGTTACTTTTGTGGGGATGCCTGTCTTGGACTCAATGAGCCAACCCAGAGGCACGATACCCTTCCAAGGCAGATTGGCTGCATTTACAATCTCACCGGTGTAGTAGTTTGCCATAGGCGCGCCAATACCGATACCTTCAATTTTACCCTCCACGCCACACTCTTTGGCAAGTTTCTCCACCACGCTTGCAATAGTGTCGGTGTATTCTTCTATCTCAGGGTGTGCCTGAGTTTTGGTTGTGTCATCCTTTGCAAGGATATGACCTTTTGCATCTACCAGACCTATTACTGTGTTAGTTCCACCAAGGTCTATTCCAATTACATACTTTTCGCTGAGCATTTGTTATATTTTTTTAGTTATAAGTAATTCGCTGGGTTTAACTTTGCGAATATATAGAAAAAATGGATAAGTAGTGCATAATCGTTGTAAAAAAACACAAAAACAGAATTTATTTTACATTCTTTTGGTTCTTTACTATTATATTTGCAAACAGATAATAATATTAAAACAGCACCATGACTATGAACAAAATCATCATCGCACTTGCAGTATTGCTATTCTCGGCAACCACAAAGGCGCAACAGGGCAGCGAACCAAGCCTTCTGCCCAAACCAAACAAAGTAACAATGGGATTGCAGAACTGTTTCTTCATGCTCAATCCGCAAACAAAAATTGTAAACAAATTAGAAGAGAAGGAAGCAAAGGCTGTAACGAAAGAGATCAACCGCCTTTCTCAAGAACTGCTTGGCAAAAATCTGAAAACGGCATCAAGCATAAAAGAGGAGAATAACATTATAATAAAAAAGAACAACAGCCTTGCCGCAGAGGGTTATATTTTGGAGATAACCCCCGAGAACATCATAATTCAGGCAAAAAGCGCGGCAGGAGCATTCTATGCTTTGCAGACACTGAAACAGATTGTACCCGTACAGGCCTACGAAACCCCACTGAACCTTGAAACGGTAAATCTGCCTACAATGAAGATTGAAGACGCACCACACTTTGCATACCGCGGATTCATGCTCGACTGTTCACGCCACTTCTGGGATGTGGAGACGGTGAAAGAGGTCATCGACATTATGGCTATACACAAGATGAACCGTTTCCATTGGCACCTTACCGAGGATCAGGGCTGGCGCATAGAGATTAAGAAATACCCCCTGCTCACCGAAAAAGGCAGCCTGCGCGAACAGACAACCACGGGGCATAATGAGGGATTCGACGGGATACCCTATGGCGGATACTACACACAGAAGGATATAAAGGAGATTGTAGAATATGCCGAGGAGCGTTTCATTACCATAATACCCGAGATTGAAATCCCCGGACACTCTCTCGGTGCGCTATGCGCATACCCATGGCTCGGTTGCCGTGGCGAAGAGGGCAACTACAAAACATGGTCGCTGTGGGGAGTGTCGCCACAGATAGTATGCGCCGGAAAAGAGAGCTCCTTCAAATTCTGGGAGGATGTTTTAAGCGAAGTCATCAAGCTGTTCCCGAGCGAATATATACACATAGGTGGCGACGAAGCACCCCGCGACGAGTGGAAGGTGTGCCCGCTATGCCAAAAGCGCATACAGGAGAATGGATTGAAAAACGAGGCCGAGCTGCAATCCTATGTAACACACCGCATAGAGGAGTACCTTAACAAGCATGGCCGCAAGCTCATCGGTTGGGACGAGATTCTGGAAGGCGGTGTGAGCCAGAGCGCTACAATTATGTCGTGGCGAGGCTCTTCGGGCGGTATTAAAGCGGCGCAAAAGGGCAACTATGCCATAATGACTCCTAACGACTTTTGCTACCTCGACTATTTCCAGACAAAGGACCGCAAAGACGAGCCCGATGCCATAGGCGGCTATGTTCCTTTGAGCAAGACCTACTCGCTCAATCCCTATGACAAACTCACTGCCGAACAGCAGAAATACATCATGGGCGTGCAAGGCAATCTGTGGTGCGAGTACATCCCCACCCCCATGCAACTGCAATATATGGCATTGCCCCGACTTGGTGCAATAGCAGAGGTTGGTTGGAGCAATCCCGCACCCGAGAGCAAGGATGCCAACGAATTCGTTGAACGAGCAAAGCACCTATCGCGCTACTACGCCGTATTCGGGTGGAACTTTGCAAAGCACTTCTACGAGGGAGTCGAGCAATAACAAATAACAAGAACGAGAGCCCGCAGGCTCTCGTTCTTGTTTATATCACAGCTGTTTTGGCTATTATATGCAGGTACAAGATTTTATACAATCATCTTTATTTCTCACTGTCGAGTAATTTGCGACGCTTGACAGAGGCCTTTGCATTGACTTCATTTACAGCCCTTATACGGCGGCTGAACATTTTATAAGCAGCCTCATCGCTCTCATCGGGACTTCTATACTTTTCGGCCTCTTCGGGATACTCCTCATTTAATTCCTTTATTTCATTCCTCATCTGTTTCATTATAGCCGTAACCTCCTTTGCCGATGAAGCAGCCTCTACCTGTTCCTTGGCATCCTTGCAGATTTCTTCATAATTCTCAATATAGGAGTTGCCACAGGAAGAGATGAAGCAGGCGGCAACAATCATCACAAAAAACTTTTTCATATATTTATATCTTATCGGTTTGTTATAAAAAAGAAATTATCGCAACAAATATATTCATTTTTTTGTTCGTGCATTGCTTTTTATTTCACAAATAGATTTTTTCACTTAAAAAATATTAAATTATATAATTGAAAGAATTATTATATATATTTGCAAAAAATTGAATCGTATTTTGGGGTAGTTTGCTTTTATGGGCAATATATACAACAAACAATATGGTTCAATCATGTAAACGAATATAACTAACCTTATTTTTAACTTTACACAATGAAAAAACTTTTTACTCTGTTAACCTGTTCATTGTTAATGGCAATGACTGCTTTTGCAGATGGGCCGTTCCGCAATCACAGGTACGACGCATTCAAAGTTCTGCCCGTAAACTCGGAGCAGATAGTGTTTATTGGTAATAGTATTACCAACATGCACGAATGGTGGGAGGCTTTTGGCAGCAACCACAATATAATTAACCGCGGAGTTTCGGGTGCAATAAGCGACGAAGCCCTTGCCAACATCGAAGCAATCGCAGCAGGAAAGCCCAAGAAGGTGTTTGTAATGCTCGGTACCAACGACCTTGGCACAGCCGGTATAAACACCACCGAACATGTAGTGAGCCGCATCGGGCTGCTGATAGACCGATTCAAGAAATGCTCACCCGCGACCGAGGTTTATATCCAGAGCATACTACCCAGCAAAAGCGGTATACGCACACTCGAGATTGAGCAGGCAACAAACAGCGCACTACAAGCACTGTGCGCCGAAAAAGGGGTAACCTACATCGACCTTTGGGACGACCTTTACAGTGTGTGCCAAAATAACACTCACACTCTTGACGGCCTGCACCTGAAAGCGTCGGGCTATGCCGTGTGGTGTAAAAAGATTGCCTCATACGTGGGCAGCGATTGCATCTACCCCGACGACTGCGCCACCGCACAGAATGCCGGCGGGCAGGGAGGCTCATACGGCATGCGCAACACAGTATTCAGCATGCTGCCCGTGAACGAGGGGGATATCCTCATGATAGGCGACGAGATGATTCATGGCGGTGAGTGGCACGAGCTGCTTAAAAGCAACAAGGTAAAGAGCCGCGGAACAGCATGGGGATATCCCGGTCCCTCGCTCGACCAGACACTTGCCGAGATTCCTTTGATTCTCAACAACAGAAGCGGCAGTTGCAAGCCCTCTCACATATTCCTGTACGCCGGAGTAGGTGATGTAAACGGTTCCACAGAACTTGCCACACTCACAGCAAAATATCAAAGCGTAGTAAACAAAATTACCGAGCTTGCCCCCGACGCCAAATTGCACATAATGAGCTTGCAGCCCATTAACACAGCAGCCACAAACACAGGGCGCGTTATTCCCTTCAACGAGAGCATAAAAGCCATAGCCGATGCCGCCGAGAGCGACAATATCGAATATCTTGACATATACACAGACTTTGCAACCAACAATGTGGCAAACACCGCTTACTTCAGTGGCAATTACCTCTATGGTAAAGGCTATGTAAAGGTGGCACAAAAGGTTGCAGCAGCCATTAACGATGCCGCAATTACAGCTCTCACCGATGCAGAGGCCGATGCGGCATACACCACATTTACACAGCGCACCGCTCTTGGTACAGCCATTGTGGATGCAGCACTCCTTCCCGAAGGCGATGGCACAGGCGAATACTCTGCAACAGCATTGGCAACAGTGAAAAGCAAGATCGATGCTGCATACACCTTGCTTGCAAGCAACAGCAGCAGCGCCGACGCAATGACAACAGCCGCAAACGAAATAAGCACTGCCACAGCCGAAATCAAGGCAAATATCAACATGCCGCAATTGAGTACCGATGACAACGAAGTGTGGTATCAGCTATACACTCCCAACCGTGGCAGCCGTTACCTCACATCGCAGGGCGTGGGCAGCAACACCATAGGTAAAGAGGCCAACAACTATGCCCGCAGCATGTGGAAATTCACCGAGCGCGCCGATGGCAAATGGAATATCATTAACCGCCAGGACAATTCGTACCTGAACCCTGCGGCTGCATTTGACACAGCTATCTCCACAAGCGAAACAGAGCCCGCCGCAGGCTGGCAGTTGAGCTATGCAAACACCACCGGACTATATATAATAAGCAGCGGTACCGTGCAGCTGAACCAGACACAGGAGGCACTTGGCTGGAAGATATACAACTGGAGTTCAGGCAACAGCGGACAGGACCGCGGCGATGCCGGTTGCCAATATAAGATAGACATTGTAACAGGCGAACCCGACGTTGAAACCATCGTACCCAACCAACTCGAAACAACAAGCGAGATTGTAAACGGCTGGTACAAGATTGTTGCCATTGAGGGCAGCACCGGCGACATGAACAATGCCATCACCGCAGGTAAGAACTACATAAGCAACGCCACTGCCGAATACAAGCAGAACGCAAGCAACTACTACCCTCTTAAATATGCAGCCTACAACGAGAACAACCCCGTTGTATCATACGTACACATCACAAAGAGTGGTAACAGTTTTTATCTGACATCGCTTAACGGCCACAAGGTAAACGAAAACTTTACAGCATCGCGCACCGAGCCCGGAACAAAAACCGCTATCAGCGGTAGCAATGGTGTATTCACGGTGGGTAAATCATCGGCATACAACAGTGGTGGTGCCGAGCAGCCCTACGTTGGTAAATACAGCAATTCAACCACCAAGTACAACATATTCAAGCTATCCGACGAGGAGAAGAGCAGATATACAGTTTACAGCGTAACCATCAGTGGCGCAGAGAACGCAAGCGAGATTGGCAACGATGTAAAAGTTACATGCAACAACGCAGCCGTAAAAGGCCTTGCAAGCGTATATAACGGTGGTTATTACTTTGTGCCCACCGGTACAACAATATCGGCAAGCGACTTCACCGCCACCGAGGTTGAGGGCAAAACTGCATACTTTGAGATTGGCAACGGCACAATAACACTCACCTACATGACAGGTACATACGCCGAGGTAAGTGCTAAAATAGACGAGGCAAAAGCCGTATTGGAGAATACCACAGCCGGTACCGACCCCGCATGCTTCACCACAGAGGCACGTGCAACCCTGCAAACTGCCATAGATGCTGCCGAGGCATTCAACGCCACAAGCAACAAGAGCAGCGAGGAGATTTCAGCCGCAGTAAACGCACTTACCACCGCAGTGAACACATACTATGCAACACGCAACGATGTGAAGTACTCAACCGAGGGTAACGAAACTTGGTATTACATAGTATCGGCATCGAACCTTGCATATTGCCAGGGACTTGCCATAAAGAGCCGTACCGATGCACCCCTTACCTACGCAGCAAAGAAACTTGACCCCACAATGGTTTGGTGTTTCGAAAAAGACAGCAACGGCAAAGTGGCCATACGCAACTATGCAGGTGGCTACATGTCGAAGATTCAGGACAAGAACAACAGCGCGGCCGGCATGGTTGATAATGCGGCACACAACTACACCATCACACGCTGGACAGGCAGCTCTGTGGGAGACCGCGGATACACCATTAAATCAGATGCAAGCGGCAATCCCATACATGCACAGCAGGATAACACTGTTATTGTAACATGGGCTGCCGGCGACAACAATGCATCGCTATGGGGCCTGCATGAGCTAACTCCTGCCGAGATTGAATCGCAGATAACCATCACCGGTAGCACCGTGGAACAGGCCCTTGTAAATACCGGTATAGGCAACACCGATGTAGCCTTGCTGCGCGCACGTTTCACAGCCGAAGGCCTTAACGGCAGCAAAAATGCCGAGGGCGTAAAGGGTAGCTTTAATTCACCTTATGTAAAAAGCGTAAAAATATATAGCGTAGCCGACCAATTTGAGTACAGGGCAGGCAAGGAGAACGCCACCTTGCTTGGCACAGCTACACCCGCTGAGGATGGCAGTTTCAACGTGCAATTTACCAGCCCCATTGCACTCACAACAGGCACAAGCAACTACTTGTGGGTTGTTGCCGACATCAGCGAAAACGCTGTGGAGGGCAGTATTATAGATGCCGAAATAACATCATACATTGTGGGTGGCGAGGAGATTGCCGAAAAGAACGGCAACCCCGAGCACTCAACCACCATTTTCCTATCGGCAAGCACTGTAGAATATCTCAATACACACGGCTCGCGCTACTACCGCATACCCGCACTCACAACAGCAGTAAATGGTTGGTTGGTAGCGGTAACAGATAAACGATTCGGCTCAAACGGCGACCTTCCCAACAACATAGATGTAGTGGCACGCGTGAGCAAGGATAATGGAAAAACATGGAGCGACCCGGTAACGATTGCGGGAACTGCGGAGCTTGGTGGCAATTACGGCCATGGCGACCCTGCGATTGTAACCGATGTTGAAACAGGCGATATCTTTGTACTTGTATGTTCAAAAGAGGGATTCTTCTATGGCACTCCCACAAGCCCGCAGTTGATTAAGGTTATTGCCAGCCGCGACAATGGAGAGACATGGGAGACGCCCGTAGATATCACCAACCAACTTTACGGTGAGGGATGCAGCGACAACGAGCGCAGCACAATACACTCACTCTTCCCCAGCTCGGGCTCGTTCATGCAAACCAAAGACGGTACACTTATGTGCGTGGCTCCTACCCGCCCCACAGCCAACACATCGCACGGCACATTCCAAGCACGCATAATCAGTTCTACCGACCATGGAGCAACATGGACATTGAGCAACAACTATGCCATGCTCGATGCCGACGAGTCAAAGATTGTGGAACTCGACAACGGCAACCTCCTTGTATCGTCGCGTCATGCATGGAACCGCTACTACGCAGTATCAGACGATAACGGAGAGAGCTGGAGCAGCCGTTCTACATGGAGCGACCTCTATGAGCCCGGTTGCAACGGCGATATGATACGCCTTACATCTATGAGCGCAGGCAGCGACAAAAACCGCTTGTTGCACTCTATCCCCAACGCAAGTTCTCGCAAGAATGTAACAGTATTCCTCAGTACCGACGAGGGAGAGAGCTGGCCCACAAAGAAAAGCATCTGCCCCAAGGGCTCGGCATACTCATCGCTCACCGTGCTACCCGACGGAACTATCGGTTGCTACTATGAGGAAGATGGTTTGGAGGGTGGCTATCAGATGCGTTACATACGTTTCTCACTATCTTGGCTCACCGATGGTGCCGACAGCATCACTGCCGAGGATGTTACAACAGGCATAGACAACATACAGGAGAGCATCGTTCCGCAAATAAACGATAACAATATATACGACCTGCAAGGACGCAAGGTTAATAACCCGCTCAAAGGTTGCATATACATACAGAACGGACATAAATTTATCATAAGATAAGAAGTTCATCAACAAATTAAGTGCCGGGGATTGTAAAAACAGATCCCCGGCGTTTTTTTCTTTATGCAATAATATTATCTTCGCAAAAACAATACAACAAAACAATGAAACGTACACTGCTACTTACGCTGCTGCTTGTAACCATGTTTGCAGGCAGCGCACAAGAGAAGATAAAGGTTGCCTGCATTGGGAACAGTGTAACATTTGGCTACGGGCACAGCAACCCCGCAGAGACATCGTACCCCACACAGCTGGGCAGACTGCTGGGCGAGAGATACTTGGTGGGCAACTTCGGTAAATCGGGTGCCACACTGCTCAACAAGGGACATCGCCCCTACACCAAACAGCCCGAGTACAAGGCAGCGCTCGATTTTGCCCCCGACCTTGCGATAATACACCTGGGGCTAAACGACACCGACCCGCGCAATTGGCCCAACTACCGCGACGAGTTTATCCCCGACTATTTGACACTCATCGACACCCTGCGCAGCATAAATCCCGATGTAAAAATATGGGTATGCCGCATGACACCCATATTCCATTGGCACAAACGATTCAAAAGCGGTACACGCGATTGGTATGCACAGATACAGGAGGCCATAGATGAGGTTGCCGACCTTGCCGATGTACCCCTTATCGACCTGCAAGAACAGCTGTACCACCGCCCCGACCTCATGCCCGATGCCCTGCACCCCGACGAGCATGGTGCTTCATTTATTGCCAAAAGGGTTTATTCGGCAATAACAGGAGATTTTGGCAGCCTATCGCTACCGACAATATACAGCAACAACATGGTTATTCAACGCGGTGTGCCATTTACCCTGCAGGGCACAGCCGATGCGGGCAAGAAAGTTACCGCCCGCATAGGCCGACAGAAAGTAAAAACCACAGTTGCCGATAATGGCAAGTGGAAAATAACATTCAAGCCCATGAGTGCCGATGGCAAGACACACACCCTTACCGTGGAGTGCGAGAAGGAGAAGATTGAGCTTAAAAACATAGTCGTGGGCGAGGTATGGCTATGTTCGGGGCAATCGAATATGGCGTTCATGATAAAAGAGAGTTCTCATGCCGAGGCCAGCCTCAAAGAGTGCGATAACAAGAATGTGCGTCTCTACAACATGAAACCACGTGTAATAACCGACAATGTGGAATGGCCGGTTGAGGAGCTTGAACAGCTGAACGAGCACAACTATTACCTGCCCACCAAATGGCAAGAAAGCAGCAAAGAGAGTGTTAAAGAATTCTCGGCTGTGGCATATCACTTCGGTGCCATGCTGGCCGACTCGTTGGGGGTACCCGTAGGCCTTATATGTAATGCCATTGGCGGCGCACCTGCCGAGGCTTTCATAGCTCGCAACACCCTTGAATGGCATCCCCAACTGTTGGATATTCTCTACGATTGGAGAAATAACGACATGATACAGGATTGGTGTCGCGGGCGGGCATCGCAAAACATCAAAAAGAGTGGCAACCACCTGCAACGCCATCCCTACGAACCGGCCTATCTATACGAAACAGGCATCACACCCATAGCATCGTACCCCATAAAGGGATCTATCTGGTATCAGGGAGAATCCAACGCGCACAATGTGGAACTGCACGAGGCAATATTCCCCACCCTCGTCGATTGCTGGCGCAAAACATGGGGAAACGATAGCATGCCGTTCTACTTTGTGCAGCTATCGAGCATAGAACGCCCCACATGGCCGCACTTCCGCGACTCGCAACGCCGCCTGGCAGGCAGCATAGCCTTTTGTGATTTTGCAGTGTCGAGCGACAAGGGCGACCGTTACGATGTTCATCCCAAGAACAAACAGCCTGTGGGTGAACGCTTGGCAAGGCTGGCCCTGCATAACACATACGGCATGAAACATATTACCCCCTCCGGCCCCGCAATTGAGAAGGCAGAGAGAAAAGGTAACAGCATAATACTCACATTCTCCAATGCCTGTGGGCTTGCAAGCAGCGATGGCAAGCCACTGCGCACATTCGAGATTGCCGGCGACAAAGGAGGATTTATCCCTGCCGAGAAGGTGGAGATAATGGGCAACAAAATACGCATAAGGAACTGCGATATTGCCGTACCTTACCGCGCCCGTTACGGATGGCAACCATTCACAACTGCCAACCTTGTAAACAGCGAGGGGTTGCCCGCAAGTACATTTGAAATAGCGGTAGAGTAACCAAGTATATACTCATACAATAAAATTAGGGGATGCACCGTTGTGCAGCCCCTAATTTTATTGTATATAAGTACCTTGTTTATTTTATCACACCAAGTTCCTTACCCACCTTGATGAAGGCAGCAATAGCTTTGTCCAAGTGCTCGGGCTCGTGAGCTGCCGACAACTGAACGCGGATACGCGCCTGGCCCTTGGGAACCACGGGATAATAGAAACCGGTAACGAAGATACCCTCCTCGGCCATCTTTTGTGCGAACACCTGCGACAGAGGAGCATCGTAGAGCATAACCGCGCAGATAGCCGACTGAGTGGGCTTGATATCAAAGCCCGCAGCAAGCATCTTGTCGCGGAAGTAATTCACATTGTTCTGCAATTTAGTGTGTAGCGCATCGCTCTCGGCAAGCATCTTGAACATCTCAATAGATGCACCAACTACCGAGGGAGGCAATGAATTAGAGAATAGATAGGGACGCGAACGCTGACGCAACATATCTATAATCTCCTTGCGGCCTGTGGTGAAACCACCTACAGCTCCACCAAATGCTTTACCCAAGGTGCCTGTAAAGATATCGATGCGGCCATAGCAATCGAACTGCTCGGCAACACCATGGCCTGTTGCACCCACAACACCCGCAGAGTGGCTCTCGTCAACCATTACAAGGGCATCGTATTTTTCGGCAAGGTCGCAAATCTTGTCCATGGGAGCTACATTGCCGTCCATTGAGAATACACCATCGGTAACAATTATGCGGTAACGCTGTGCCTGTGCCTCCTGCAAGCAACGCTCAAGGTCGGTCATGTCGGCATTTGCATAACGATAACGCTGCGCCTTGCACAAACGCACGCCGTCGATGATTGAGGCATGGTTCAAAGAGTCGGAGATAATGGCATCCTCGGCAGTGAAGAGAGGCTCGAAAAGACCACCGTTTGCATCGAAACATGCTGCATAAAGGATTGTGTCCTCTGTTTTGAAGTAATCGGATACAGCCTTTTCAAGTTCTTTGTGATAATCCTGTGTACCGCAGATGAAACGCACCGACGACATTCCGAAACCACGCTCCTCCATTGCCTGCTCGGCAGCCTTTATAAGGCGGGGATTGTTTGAAAGACCTAGGTAATTGTTGGCACAGAAGTTCAATGCTTTTGAACCATCTTCGAGAGTAATCTCGGCAAACTGCTGAGAAGCAATATTGCGCTCTCTCTTATACAAGCCGGCAGCATCTATTGCAGCCAACTCGTCTTTAAGGTGTTGTTGAAATTTACCGTACATTTTATATCTTGCTTTAGAAATTTATAAATACTTTTTTTCAAGCACACAAATGTACCTCTTTTATTAGAAATTTCACAAATTTCACAAACAAATATTTGTACTGCGAGGAATATAATTAAAAGCATTCTGACAGAAAAAGAGAGTGTAGACGATAACAGAAAGCAAGTTTTACATAAAGCACGTATAAAATTCCAGAACTACTACAAATATGTAAAAATAATATAAATTATAGCATCTTTTCTCCTAAAAAAGCCAGCAAAGAGGGGTGTATAATAAAATTTAGCTGTATATTCGCGATATAAACATCTATGGATATATAAAATCAAAAACATATTATAGCATTATGAAAAACGTTCTTGTTATCGGTTCCACAGGACAGATAGGTTCCGAACTTACAATGACACTGCGCAAGCAGATTCCCAACGGTAATATTGTTGCCGGCTATATTCCCGGTGCAGAGCCCAAAGGTGAACTTTTGGAGAGCGGCCCTGCCGCTGTTGCCAACGTGTGCGATGCCAAGCAACTTGCCGAGGTTGTTGAGAAATATGAGATTGATACCATTTACAACCTTGCAGCCTTGCTGTCGGCTGTTGCCGAGGCGAAACCCCTGCTTGCATGGGATATTCAGATGAACGGCCTCATAAATATTCTGGAGATTGCCCGCGAAAAGAAATGCGCGGTATTTACACCAAGCTCCATCGGTTCGTTCGGCCCCAACACCCCGCGCGACAACACCCCGCAGGATACCATACAACGCCCCAAAACCATGTATGGCGTAACCAAGGTGGCAACCGAGCTTTTGAGCGACTATTACTTTAATAAATATGGTGTTGATACACGTGCAGTGCGTTTCCCCGGCCTTATATCAAACGTAACACTCCCCGGCGGCGGTACCACCGACTATGCCGTGGAGATATACTATGCAGCTGTTAAGGGCGAGGATTTTGCCTGCCCCATTCAGGCAGGCACGTTCATGGATATGATGTATATGCCCGATGCCTTGAAGGCCGCCATAGATATAATGAATGCCGACCCCTCGCGCCTCATTCACCGCAACGCATTCAACGTGGCATCAATGAGTTTCGACCCTGAAATCATCAAAGCCGCCATTCAAAAGTATATCCCAGACTTCAAAATGCACTACGAGTTCGACCCTGTGCGCCAGGCTATTGCCGATTCTTGGCCCAACAAGATGGACGACTCATGCGCTCGCAACGAGTGGGATTGGAAACCCAGCTACGACCTCGATTCCATGACCGTGGATATGATTCAGACACTACGCAAGCGTTTCGGGAAATAACAATTTCCGATACATATAAAAAATATTGGGCAATGCGTACTGCATTGCCCAATATTTTTATAGTCTTTATTGTCTGCTATTTCAAATTCTTTGACAGTTCAAGCATGCGCACTATGGGGCGCAGAGCATCCTCGCGCACAGCCTCATCGAGCTCCACAAAGGGCCACTCATATTTAAGACAGTTATACAGCTTGGGGAGGGTGTTCAAGCGCATATAGTTGCACTCATTGCAGGCACAAGGTCCTGTGGTTGGCGGCACCGGTATAAATCTCTTTTGTGGGCAGCACTTTACCATTTCGTGCAGGATACCGCTCTCGGTGGCAACAATAAACTCCTGCGCATCGCTCTCCTGCGCATATTTAAGGATGTTTGCCGTGGAGCCTATGTAGTCGGCAAGAGCAAGCACGCCGCTTTTACACTCGGGGTGAGCAAGCACTTTTGCATCGGGGTGCGTGCTTTTCAGTTCCACAATCTTTTCAATGGAGAATTGCTCGTGAACATGGCAACCACCATTCCATAGCATCATGTTGCGACCTGTTACGGCATTAAGATAGCCTCCAAGATTCTTGTCGGGCGCAAAGAGAATCTTCTCGTCCTTATCAAATGAATCAACCACCGCGCGAGCGTTTGATGATGTTACCACGATGTCGGTATGCGCTTTCACTGCTGCCGATGTATTTACATAAGCAACCACTTTGTAATCGGGGTGTTCGCGTTTGAAAGCGGCCAACTCCTCGGCGGGGCAACTGTCGGCAAGCGAGCAACCTGCGTTGAGGTCGGGCAAAAGCACCAATTTGTCGGGACAGAGGATTTTATTTGTTTCGGCCATAAAATGAACGCCGCACATCACTATTATATCGGCCGATGTCTTTTCGGCCTGCTGTGCCAGCGCAAGACTGTCGCCCACGAAGTCGGCAACATCCTGTATCTCGCCTTCGGTATAATAGTGTGCAAGAATTACAGCATTCTTCTCCTTGCATAACTTACGTATTTCGTCTTTGAGGTTTATACCCTCGGGAAGAGGCTCGTTTACATAGCCCTTTTCTTTCCACTCTTGTTTAATCATATTGCAAATATTTTTATTGCCTGTCTTCGTATTACAAAGCAATACAAAGGTAATAAATTCATCTATAAAAAACATTAAACAACTCTTAAACTTTCATCAAAAGTTCATTGAGAAATATATGGCAGGGCCACCGTCGGGAGTAACAGTGGGGCCTATTACCACATTGTGGCGATGGGCAAACGGGCGAGTGTAGATATATGCGCTTCCCACACCTATCGCCGTACCCGCAAGCACATCCCAAATGTCGTGTCGCTTGGAATATACACGCCCCCAAGCAACATAAGCACCCACAGCATAGGCCGGAACACCATACCCCCAGCCGTAACGGCGTTGCAGATAGGCCGCTCCCGCAAAGGCTACCGCTGTGTGGTTCGAAGGGAAAGAGTGTTTATCGCTGCCATCGGGGCGCTCTTTCTTTATTGTATATTTCAACAGATATGATGCCGCCACAGCTGTGGCACCACTGCCCGCAAGTTGCCAAAAGCCCTCCTTATCGCCCTTCAACAGCGACACACCGGCACCCACGGCACCCGGCACAAACATAAGAACATCGGTTGTGGTTTCCACCGTTTTGCGATTTTGCGCATACCCTTGCATGGCAAGTACAAGAATCAGTGCTATTGCAAGAATTATTCTATTCATAATTTTTATTATTTTTGCGCAAGATAGTTATTTAATCATTTAATTACAATATTTCAAGACGGGGTTTTGCGGCGCACTATCGGCAGATACCGCTAAATAGTGTTAAAATTATTATAATTAAGCTATTATTCACTGCTAATTGCTATCTTCGCATAATTATTCTAAAAAAATAACATCAAAAAAAATAAATCTATGAAACATTTCTACAAAATTCTATTTTGGGGTGCAATCTTTTCGTTAGGAGTTTCCTGCTCTGACAACAAGATGGGATTGGAAGATTTTGAGGTGCCCGAAGTTCAAACTCAGACAAAATCATTTGCCCAGAATGATGGTTCTACCGACCTGTCGAAAAGAAGCAATGGATACAAATCGTACAAGCTATTGAGTACGGCCGGCCCCGCGGTTGGTATGCCCTTGGGTAACATAAACATAACCGACGAGCAGTATGCCGAAATAAAGTCTTTCACCGACGAGCTTGTAGCCAATTGCACAACAGATGAGCAGATACACAATACAGTACATAGTTGGTTGGTTAGTAATATTAAATATGAATACACCGACAACGACCCATACCCTGTATTCAAAAATAAAAAAGCCATATGCCAAGGATATGCCAATCTTATGAAGGTTATGTTGCACTCACAGGGCGTTCCTTGCGTATTGACCAACGGATATATTCCGGCCGGTGGTCATGCATGGTGTAATGTATATTTCAACAACACATGGTATGCAAGCGACCCTACAAACAACCACTATTTCAAAAGTTCGGCATACGGTAGCAACAAGCAATACGAACCAATATCAATAGATGCTGTGCTGTTTGAGGATGAATTCTGCACATACGGCTACTCGGAAGCTGCGCTCAACGTACAGAGCATTAAAGAGGGATACGAAACCATATCTATTCCTTATAGTGCAGGTGGCTTTATTGTAAGCATGCTATCACCTATCACAAATGTACCTACAAGCGTTAAGGAAGTTTATATAGGAGCAAACATAACATCGTTGGGCGAAAACATAATGGGATTGTCGGCAAAATCAACAACGATAGAACAAATTCACATAGATCCCGATAACACTGTTTTTGAATCGTTCTCGGCAGGAGTTTATTACAAGAACCATACCGGCGACAACCTGGCAATGGTTGCACCTGCGGCAAAGCACATTGAGCTAAAACCTATTGCGGTATTCGACAAAGAGTGTAAAATAAAAGACCTGCCCAAATTGGAGACCATTACTTTTGTTCCCGGCACAATGAAGATAGATTCATGGGCTGTGGAGCGTTGCCCCAGATTGCACACCGTATACATGCCTGTGGAAACCATCACAACCAGCAGTTCATTCATAGGTGTTTCCGGTGCTTTCCGTATTATCCGAGGTAACTATACCAATATACCCCAGATAAAATTATAAGGATTTGCCACTATAGAATAGAGCAAGGCCGGGTCAAAAAACACTTTTGACGCGGCCCTCTTTTTTTACATGATATAGACAACGAGCTTGTAAAAAAAACGCTATTTTTAATGCCGCATATTTTTTTTATCTTTATCTTCGCGGCGCAAAAAAGAACAAGACAAATGGATTTTTCATTTATTACCGCAATAATCGACTATTTCTCGGCACTTAAAATGCCTACGATATTTGAGTTCGTAGGAACATTTGCATTTGCCATCAGTGGTATTCGTTTGGCATCGGCAAAGCACTTTGATTGGTTTGGAGCCTATGTAGTGGGTGTGGCAACAGCCATTGGTGGCGGTACGTTCCGCGATATGATGTTGGGGGTAACCCCCTTTTGGATGACCGACCCTATCTACCTATGCTGGTCGGGGCTTGCACTATTGTGGGTTATATTGTTCGGCAAGTGGCTCATACACATGCATAATACAATCTTTATATTCGATGCGGTGGGGCTTGCACTATTTACCGTAGTGGGTATTCAAAAAAGCATAGATTGCGGGTTCCCGCTTTGGGTGGGTATTGTAATGGGCACCATGACCGGCGCGGCCGGTGGTGTAATACGCGATGTATTCATCAACGAGATACCTCTTATATTCCGCAAGGAGATATATGCCATGGCATGTGTAATTGGCGGTATTGCGTTCGGTATATGCATGTGGGCGGGTGCCGATATGCTTGTAACCCATACCGTTTGCGGCATAGCCGTGTTCTTGACACGTCTGCTTGCTGTTAAATATCATATTTGCCTCCCCACCCTTAAAGGGAGCCATGTAAAAGAGGATTAATTACATTTTATACAAAGCCAAAGGAGCCTGTTGCTTTTTTCAAGCAACAGGCTCCTTTGGCTTACGGGGCATGCTTACCACACAACTGCTTTCACCATATAGAAGAGCAATACCACGCCATACAGGAGTTTTACTGCCGTGGTAACAATGAATGCGATAAATGAAACAGAAGCAACCTTAAAGGCTTGCCCGCTACGTTTCTTTGCCACATACTCTCCTATGAACGCGCCTATAAACGGCCCCAGAAGGATTCCCCAAGGCAGAAAGAAGAGCCCTATGACCATACCCACCAACGAGCCTCGCACACTCTCTTTGGAACCACCGCTAAGCTGTGTGAACCACACGGGCAGAATATAGTCTACGACTGTGATTACAACCATTATCACACCTGCAACCACATAAAAAGTGGAGGAGATTTCGGCTCCATCGCACAGCAACAGGAAAAGCAATCCCAAGTAACTCACAGGCGGGCCGGGCAATGCCGGGAGCACAGCTCCCAGCAGGCCTATGGCACCACATACGAGTGCAAGAGAAATAAAGAAAATCTCCATTGCAAATATATTACTTAATCATACGTTGGGGATAAATATCGTTCCACCAACGTGCATCGTTCTTTAACCAACGTTCAAACCACGCCATTATACTGTTGTGCCACAGGATGCGTTTGGGTACATCGGCAATAAAGTGATCCTCGCCATCTACGCGAATGAACTCCACTGTTTTCCCAAGCACACGCAAAGCATTATACAATTGAATACTTTCGCCCACGGGCACATTGGTATCGGCTGTGCCATGCAACAGCAACAGAGGGGTATTTATCTTGTCGGCATTAAAGAGCGACCCTTGCTTTGTAAACAAATCGGGGTTGTTCCAAGGATAGTTCTGAGCAGCAGCAACCGCGTTGTAACCAACGCCCCAATAACCCTCGCCCCAATAGCTTGTAACATCACTGATTCCGGCATGAGAAGCCGCTGCGGCAAAGATATCTGTTTGTGTTTGCAGATACTGTGTCATGAAACCGCCATACGATGCTCCCAAGCAACCTATATGCTCTGCATCGACAAAGGGGTTGGCTGCACAGAAGGCCTTTGTACCCTCTATAATATCATCGGCAGTGCGCTTGCCCCACGCATTTACGTGGCGCGCCGAGAACTCCTGACCATAACCGATTGTTCCGCTGGGATTCACCACCAATGTTACATAGTCGCGCGACGAGAACAACTGCGCCGCATAGGGATTGTCCATCCCGCGTGTAGTGGGGGTGGTTCCACCATAGTAATATACAATGAGAGGGTACTTTTTGTTTGCATCAAAAGCAGGAGGCAGGCAGTAATAGCAGTCGATTGTTGTGCCGTCGGAAGCGGTAAATTCCCAATCGTGTATTGTACCGAGCTCAATACCCTCGAGTTCCTCGGCATAAGGGTCGGCAATGAGAGTGGATTTTCCCTTGCGCACATCGCACATATAGGCCGCCTGACTACTTGATGCCGTAATGCTTATATATGCGGCAACGCTTGCATTGCGGGCAAGCGAGAAGGTGCGCACACAATCTCCGTTCAATGGGAGTTTATCAAAGCTCTTCTTTGCCGGATTGTAACGATATATAGGCTCTGCATCGCAATCATTAGTTTTGAAATAGATACAGCCATCGTTTTTGTTCCATTGCACCAACTGCAAGGCAGGATTAAAATCCTTTGATATAGCCTCAACAGAGCCATCGGCACGGTTTATAACATACGCCTGTGTATCGTAGTTATTTGCAATGGGATGCTGACCGCAATTCTTGCCAATACCGCCAAAGGCTTCGGGGCCGCCGGTTACTACAATCTGCGATGCATCGGGCGAGAAACGCGCCGTGGTGGAGATAAAGCCATCGCCTTCTACAAGGGTATCTACCTCCAATGTATTCACATTTAGGCAATAGAGCGAGGTTTTTGTAAAAGGCCACTCATTATCCACGGCCTCGTTGCTTGCATAGAGCAGCATGGCACCATCGTTGCTTATATCGCACAAGGAGGTTGAGCGCAAACCCCATGTAAGGCGTTCGCGTACACCGCTCTCGATATCGTAACGCCATATAAAACCGCGGTTGCGACTGTTAGGTACGCGGTCGCTACGGCTCAGCAGACGGTGAACGGGGCCTTTGTCGGCATCAAGTTGCTCGGTTATTGTGAAATAGAGCGATTTTTCGTCGGGCGACCAACGGCAATTACCGCTTGGCAGATTATCGGTTATCACAGTCTCTTGCAATGTGGCAGGATTGATGGTTATGAGTGATTCGCTCTCGGCCGATGTCGCCTTATAGAATAACTGCGAAGTGAGGGGTGTCCAGCCAAGTATTTTATATCCGGCGGGAAAGGTTACAACGGTTTTACCGCTTTTTGTCTCGGAAAGAACTGGATAGCGGTTGTGGCGTTGTTGATTGTAATAATGGAGATATGTGGTAAGCAGGTAGCGACCATCGGGCGAAATGCTTACACCCTCAACACGACTGCCATAGATAGTATTGGGCAACAGATAGCGCTCTTTGAGTGCGGGCTCGCAAGCTATTTGGGTGATGGTATCGTTACCCGTGGAGAGAGACGCCATTACTGCCGGAGGGAAGGAGTCGGTTTCGGTAACCAATACCTTCACTGCCACTTTATACATTCTTTGGGGCTCCATGCGCAACTGCACATCGGCACCCTCGGCACGATGCAATGAATCCTGCGCACGCATTTTGTCGCGCCTCATCTGCCCATCGACATAAATCTCGAAACGGGCAGGAGATTTCACCCTTAAATAGGCGGTTGTAAAGCGGTCGGCACGCAGACGTGTTGTGAGCAGATAGATATTATTACCCTCACCGGCGGGCAGATTAATGTAACCGGCGGTATCGGCAACAAGCTCCACAGCGCCATCGCGTTCATCGCTCATGGGGATATCTGTTTGCATGAGCAGTTTCTCAAAATTGGGTTTGTACCCTTTGGTGCTTACACTGTCGGTTGTCAATGGGCGGCGCACCTTTACGGGCGACATCAGCCTCATCTGTTTAAGTGTGTCGGTAGCGGCAATGCCCAACAAAGGCAGGCAGGCCATAATTGCAAATAGTAATTTTCTCATTATATTATTGTTTATGTTATATGCTACAAAGAAATAATACCTTGCGAAGATAGTTAAAAATAGACTATATGGCATAACGCTTATGTAATTTTTTAACAACCGACGCACTATATTTTCCGCATCTTTATCTATCTTTGCGGTAACCGCGAAGATAGCCGGCAGTCGCAATGTAAAATATTCAAACAAACTTGATATTTCCGTTCGCTTGTTTCTATCTTTTAGGCTGGAATAAGAAACAAACCACACAGCTATGGCAAAAATAATATACAAGACAAGGGGTACATGCTCGCAATTCATTGAATTGGAGGGCAACGGAGGCAAAATTGTAAATGTTACATTCTATGGCGGTTGCGATGGCAACCTGCAAGGCATCTCCAAATTGGTAAAGGGAATGGAATATGCCGATGTTATAGAACGCCTCAACGGTATCAGTTGCAACGGCAAGCCCACATCGTGCCCCGACCAATTGTGCCGGGCCGTGGAACAACTTATGAACGAGGACAAATAACCCATTATGGCAAGGCAGAAAGGCAATAACGAATACAAGATGCGCAACGAGGCCTTTATGGAGGCTTTGCGCAACGGCGAGGAGGAGCTGTACGAGATATCGCAGGGAGTGCTCTGCAAGATTATCAAGCGTGGTGAGGGCGACAAGTGCCCCCGCAACGGCAACGTGGTTACCGTGCATTACAAAGGCACATTGATAAACGGCAAGGTGTTTGACAACAGCTACGAGCGCGGCTACCCCGAAGCCTTCCGCGTGAACGAACTCATAACCGGCTGGCAGATTGCTCTGACACAGATGCACGTGGGCGACCATTGGATAGTATATATCCCTTGGGAAATGGGCTACGGCAAAAAAGGGTGCGGGAATATCCCCGGCTACTCCACCCTTGTTTTCGAAATGGAGCTTGTGGCCATCATGTAACCCCAAACAACAGGAAAAGATATGCAATTACCCGAAGACCCGATGATGCTATACAGCGCACTGAACATGAAGCTGCGCGACTTTTACAGCTCGCTCGACGAGTTGTGCGACGACCTCGGCATAGACCGCAAGGAGGTTGAAGAGAAACTGCGCCAAGTGGGGTTTGAGTACGATGCCAAAATGAATAAATTCTGGTAACGGTTACCTTGCTACCGATGTCATTTCAACAAACAGGCGCAGCCCATCAATGGTGGATGGGAAACAGATACTACCGCCCGATGCACGGAAAATCTTATCATTGTCCATTGACAGATTGCGTTCATGAACAGGGTAACGTTCATAGTCGGGCAATATAGTGCGCGAGGCATCACCGCCATATAGCATTTCGTAGAAGCAGCAGGCTGTTTCGTAGCTGTTCACACTGTTCCCCGAACCGTAATTATACACACCACCCTGCAACGAGAATGTATGCGGCAGATTCCCGACCACATCGCGCAACCATGTTATCCCCCTGTATTCGCGCACAGGCATGGATAACGGTTTACCCTCTTTAACTGCTTGCAAAATATTATTCACAAAATCGCTGTGCATGGCAGTGCCCTGCTGCGGGGCATCGTACATCCAGCTTGCGCGTAATATTACAGCATCGGGCGAAACGACTGCAATGCGCTGTTCTGCCTCTAACTTATGGCAACCATAATGATTTACAGGGCACACGGGCACATCCTCGCTCAACGCTCCGCGCTCCTTGTTGCCGTTATACACTTGGTCGGAAGAGAAGAAGATAAATTTTGCCCCATAGCGCGCTGCCGCCCGAGCCATATTCTCACTACCAACAACATTTACAAGAAAGCTCTCATCGGGGTGCTGCTGGCAATACCAGGTATTCGACAGCGCCGCAAGATGCAATACCACATCGGGAGTGTGGCCCATCATATAGCCATCAACCGAGTATTCATCGGTTATATCCAGCTCGCCATGCGTGGGAGTGAGCAGCGTATAGTTGTGCAACCATCGGGCAACAAAGGCGCGCCCCACAAAGCCGCTTGCACCGGTAACAAGGATTTTCTTCATATAAAGATTATTTTTTGCGAAGATAACAAATCGCAGTAACAAACCACACCGTCGCTTAAATTTTATTATGGCTTGTTAGAAATATTATTCACTTTTTATTTGCCTGTTTTCGGGAATAAATACTATTTTCGCAAATAGAAAAACAAAATAACAACCATATGAAATCACTCCGTGAACTTTTCAGAATAGGGCTCGGCCCTTCGAGCAGCCATACGATGGGCCCCAACAGAGCAGCAAAGACCTTTGCCGAGCGTTGCCCCAATGTGGATAATTACCGAGTAACTCTTTACGGCAGCCTCGCAGCCACAGGTGAGGGGCACATGACCGATAAGGCTATAATAGAGGTACTTGAACCCATTGCACCGCTTGAATTAGTGTGGCAGCCCACCACCTTCCTCCCCTTCCACCCCAACGGAATGAAATTCGAGGGCATAAAAGGTGGTAAAACCATTGACGAGTGGATTATATACAGCGTGGGCGGCGGCGAGCTTGCCAACGAAGAGACAAAGAAGAGCGAGGCCGACATTTACCCCCTGACCACTGCGCATGAGATTATGGATTGGTGCGACGAAACAGGTTGCACTTTTTGGGAGTATGTGGAACGCTACGAAGGCCCCGAGATATGGGATTATCTTGCCGAGGTGTGGAACACCATGCAAAGCACCATAAGACGAGGCCTTGAACACGAAGGAGTGCTCCCCGGCGGGCTTGGCATACAGCGCAAGGCCGGACTTTACTTGCTTAAATCGCGCTCATACAGCGCATCGGTTGCAAGCAAAGCAAAGATTTATGCATACGCCCTTGCCACATCGGAGGAGAACGCCAGCGGTACAACCATTGTAACAGCACCTACATGCGGGTCATGTGGAGTATTGCCCGCGGTGCTATACCACTTGTCGCAATCGCACGAAAATAGTGAGGCCCGTATTCTGCGCGCCCTTGCCACAGCTGGCCTTTTTGGAAATATAGCCAAGGAGCACGCATCCATTTCGGGAGCCGACGTGGGATGCCAGGGCGAGGTGGGCGTAGCCTGTGCCATGGCCGCAGCTGCCGCCTGCCAGCTGTTCGGTGGAACAATAAACCAAATAGAGTATGCAGCAGAAATGGGATTGGAGCACCACCTGGGCCTCACATGCGACCCACTTTGCGGCCTTGTGCAAGTGCCCTGCATAGAGCGTAACGCCATTGCCGCCTCGCGCGCTTTGGATGCTTGCACATACGCAGCCCTCTCCGACGGCAAGCACAAAATTGATTTCGACCGCATAGTAGAGGTAATGAAAGAGACCGGGCACGACATTCCCAGCCTATACAAAGAGACTTCAACCGGTGGCATTGCAAAGATAGATGTAACCAAGCGTCGCAAAGGATAAAAATTTATAAAAGCCAATAGGTAATATTATGAAAAAGGGATTTTTTATTTTGACATTATTGCTTGTATGCGCTGTGCTTTCATTTGCATGTAACAATAACAACAAGGAAACCGAAGGAAACACCATATATTTGACAAAGGCCGAATTCCTGAAAAAGGTTGTTGATTACGAAAACAACGTAAACGAGTGGAAATATTTGGGCGATAAACCCGCCATCATAGATTTCTATGCCGACTGGTGCGGCCCCTGCCGCAAATTATCGCCTATGTTGGAGGAGATAGCGGCAGAGTACAAGAACGATATAATTATATATAAGGTAAACGTGGACAAAGAACCCGACCTGGCTCGCGCCTTTGGAATACGTTCGCTCCCCACCCTGTTCTTTGTGCCCATGCAAGGCAACCCAAGCATTGTAGAGGGGTTCCTGCCCAAAGAGGAGCTATACAAGGCTATGAATACCACCATATTGAAAAAAGAGTAACAAGCAAAACATTTTATTTGCGTGTAAGTGAGCATCGGTGCCGATGCTCACTTTTTTTGTGCAATAGTTTAATAAGACAGGATTTGTAAACCTATTTAGGACAACGCAAACCAAACAAGTTTCTATCTGTCAACCAATTTTAGGAAAATACATTTTGAATACAATTCTTTTTAATTTTAACATAATTTAACATCGGGGGGGTAATTTCTCAATCTTATGCTTTACATTTGCGAACGTGAGTTAAATATGTCATAAAATTATTAATAAAAAAGCTATGAAAAACACAAAATCATTCGTACAATTTCTTGTACTTTCCGCTGTGGCTATTGTCATTGTATCTTTATCGTCTTGTTCATCAGGCAAAATTGTTCCCAGCGCCGTAAACACTGTGAACAGTGTACGTTTGAGCGAACTTAACCTTATGAGAAAAGATTATAAAGTGCTCAATACTATTTCAGCCGAGGCAGTTGTAAAAGTTGAGTTCAACATGACATCGAGAGTTGTAAGTGAAGAAAACGAGGAGTTCGTTTTGAAATACAAGAAAACAAGTACCGGCAAAGAGAAAGGCTTGGAGAAATTCAGAGGAATCATGAAGTTTGGATATTTGAGCAACGGCTACGATAGAGAAGATTTGAATACCATTACTCCCGAGGAGATTGCAATACGCACTGCTAAATATCGCCTTATCAACCTGGCGAAACAGATGGGTGCCGATGGCATTGTAGAGCCCATAATTTCAACTAACACCGAGCAGATTGGCGATGACATTGTGATAAAGACAACTGCATCGGGTAAACCCATTGTTTTGAAGAACGATTAAATTAATATATTAAAGCTATGAAAAGAATATTCCTAAACACTATTTTATGCACACTCGGTGCCATTATTATAACATCGTGTGGTGGCGCCAAATTAGGTACATCATCGCAAAAGCCCGCTCCTTTCACAACCTATTTGAGCCTTGTAAAGGAAGCACAAAGCAACAAATATGTGGGCATGGACTACGGAATACGCCTTAACGTAAAGGATGGTCGCGCAACAGATGCCATCTTGCAGAAGTATGATGCAAGCGCCATTTACAAGCCCCAGGTAACAGCTATGCCCGATGTAAAATCATTTGTAAGCGAGAGCGTAAGACGCTACATGCGCACTATGGGATTCAACCTCGACGCAGATGTTCAGACCGACTATATGCTCACTATCACCATCAAGGAGTATAACTTAAACTATCTTTCCGGCATTGGTTGGTCAAGTGTTGTAAGCCTGGATATAGAGGTACACGACCACAACCGTCAGCTTGTTTACCCCAACGTAACAGCCATTGGCCGAGCAAATATTTCGAGCAGCAGCCACAACCACGAGCTTGCTACACAGAGCTTGAACCTTGCATATGCCAATGCTTTGGAGGATATCGATTGGGACCGCATAGCATTCTTCTTGAAGAAAGCATCCAACCCCGCGATGGAGGCAAACAAACAGGTAACAGGCGAGGGCAACACAGCCTTGGAAAGCACCATTATCCGTTGGTACATTGAGTCAACACCAAGAGGTGCCGACATTTCTACACGCGTAGTATCATCAACTTCGGAGGTAAAAAACACCAACCAGAACTATGTGGGCAGTACACCCTACGAAACAACAGAGGCTTTCGACATCAAGGGACTCACATTCAACAATTCTGGTAATGTGCAGATTGAGGTAACCTGCGAGAAAGCCGGTTATGTTACACAGAAAAAGAGATTCAACCTGCGCCAAGCTATCGAGCAGAAGGAAATCTCTACAAAGTTCAATCTTGTAAAGGACGAACAATAATTAAATAATCCATAAACATACAAGATGCCGAGCCTAAATTTCTTTTGGCTCGGCATCGTTGTGTATTCCGGCTATTTATTGTACTTTCGCAAAAAAGTAAAACACGATGAACGACTATACAAAAGTTACATTCAAGGTAACGCCCGCCGACGAAGTGGCAACCGACATTCTTGCTGCACTGCTTGCCGATGATGGCTTTGAGAGTTTTGTACCCGAAAACGAGGGAATGACAGCCTATGCTCCACAAGGCATGTTCGATGCCGATAAACTGAAAAGCACGGTGGACAGCTTTCCATTGGAGGGGTACGAGATAACCTACTCCACAGAGTTGATTGAGGGCGAGGATTGGAATGCCGAGTGGGAGAAGAACTATTTTCAACCTATAATTGTAGATGACCGCTGCGTTATACACAGTACGTTCCACACCGATGTTCCAAAGGCCGAATACGAGATTCTCATTGATCCCAAGATGGCGTTTGGCACAGGGTACCATCAAACAACATGCCACATGATACGCGCCATTCTTGCAAGCGACATGCATGGCAAAAAGGTGCTTGATATGGGCTGCGGCACAGCTATTCTTGCCATACTTGCCAAGAAGCATGGAGCAGGGAAGGTGGTGGCCATTGATATAGATGAATTTGCCTACGAGAACGCCCTTGAAAATATTGTTATCAACAACACACCCGATATTGAGGTGCGCCTGGGCGGAGCAGATGCCATAAAAACAGAGGATTCCTTTGACTTTGTTATAGCTAACATAAACCGCAACATACTGCTGGCCGATATGAAATACTACGCAGCAGCGATGCACAAAGGCTCGGAAATCTTTATGAGCGGGTTTTACAGCGAGGATATGGATGTTCTGAGAGAAGAGGCTGCCAAGCATGGCTTGCGGTTCCGCGGTTTCGCCGAAAACAACAATTGGACAATGATGAAATTTGTAAAAGAGTAATATTTAATGGGTGGTTGCATACAAAAACCACCCATTTTTGTTATTACTTACAAAAAAGTAATTATAATCTATGGAACAGAACGGAATATATGAGATTTGTGCATACGTAGGCAGCATTGCCATGATATTGGGCTATCTGCCGCAGGCTATTCAAACCATACGCACGCGCAACACCGACGGGATATCACTGCCCGCCTTTCTGATGATGGCCGTGGGCGCATTCTGCTTTATGCTGCAGGGTTTCATGCACAAACCCGATGTTATTTGGTCTATTGCCATTACAAATCTCATAACATCGGTATGCAGCGCAATAGTGTTTGCGATTAAAATGTATAACGACTATTTCAAGAAGAGATAGTTATCGGTAACCTTATGACTTGAACAATTCTTCCTTTTGATATTTGAAATAAAGGATAGGATCCTATGCTAATAACCTCTGGTACTTATATCAAGGCTTTATTCGGATTCAATGACAATAACTGATGAAGGAACAAATCACTTTTAGTTCTTATTCATTTAAGCTTTATGAATTTTGAATGAAGCTACATTGAGGATAATTAGAGCACCCAATAAATCTTCCGTACTTACCTTTACGTTCAACAAGATTACTACCACATTTGGGGCATATTCCATTAGCGATAGCCAACTCTCTATTTTGCTGACCAACCTGAATGTTGCGTATGTGTTCTTCTCTGCTCCCTTCTGTTATAATATTTGATGAGGATATTCTATCTACAATCCTTTGAACATCTTCTCGTGAAATGCATTGATGCCTAAATGATTTGATTGCAGAACGTAGATTACACCAATTTATCACAATATGATTAGGTGTTGTAATTTTCAGTTCAGCACTATTTGAAAATACGACCACTGGAATAATTGTAATATCACCAAATTCTTTTAATATCGCTTTTAAGGCTCTTGCGTGAGCAGCGTTCTGTCGTATTGGGTTTCTGAACTTATGCTGTTCACTAGACCAACCCCAAAATCTCTTTTTGCCAAGTAAACTTTGCTTCCACTCTTCTGAATTCTCATGCCCGAATATCCACCCTTTATAATTTTTTGTCTCAATTACAAATACGCCATATGGCGAAACTACAATATGGTCTATCTGTGTTGTTCCGTATTTTGTAGGTAATAATATGTCATTAAGCGTGATATATTCTTTTGAGAGCCAATTTAATCTCCATGCCACACATTTTTCTCCCAATTTGCCAATGTATTCGGGCGAGGATATCCACCTCTTCAATAAAACTAATATACAGGCTACTAAAATTAAAAATATCACTTCCATAACATATAACCCTAAATATATTGCAAAAGTAACAAAACTTTTCCAGCCTTATACGACCAAATGCGCCAACAATACTTATTTCTGCACTCATGTCCATAGTTACGCAGAAAAAACCACGAAAAAGTTTCCATATTTTGAGCAACGACAATTCTGACTCACACGCAAATTTAGGGGACTTAAAAATTCTCGGTGTTATTTATCGGTTATTCTATCAATTAAGCTATAATTTTTTATCTCCTTTCTGTGCCGACAGAAAGGAGCAAAGAGCTCTGCGCATATGGTCGCTTTCTTAACGGAAAACGTAGCTGATGTTTTGGAGGCTCCGGAAACGTGCGGTATTGCGTTGTGAGAAATTTAACGGCATACCGCACTATGTCCTCGCTTTTTCTCCAAAACACTGACGCCCGTTTTCCTAAAAGCTTTAATGCGCACCAATGAAGACACAGAACATAGTTCTTATAAGCAATAGTTTCTATACTCGCTGAATAACCTTAATTTTTGGATATTCCACAGACCTTTTTGGTGAGCAGATAGTTACTTTCCCTCAATGCGAGAACTATATATACGCGCCACTATCGCACCGCTTATATTGTGCCACACGCTGAATATCGCCCCCGGGATTGCGGCAAGCGGAAACGCCGCAAAATGCATGGTAGCCAACGACGATGCGAGGCCGCTATTCTGCATTCCCACCTCAATGGATATTGCGGCACGCTTATGCATGGGAATACGACACAACAAACCGGCCATATAACCGAGCAACAGACCACCGATATTATGCAAGGCCACTACAAGAATAACGAGCATACCACTACCGAGCAGCCTATCGGCTGTATGAGAAACAATTATTGCCACTACCACAGCTATAACAATAGATGAAAAAGCCGGCAGATAAGGCAACACCCTATTGGTGAGATGCGGCATGAACTTCTGCACAAGGAAACCACCTAAAATAGGGGCAATAACAACATAAACAATGGAGAGCAACATACCTGTTGCATCGACATCCACAAATGTACCGGCAAGCAACAGAGTGAGCAATGGTGTGAGGAACGGGGCAAGCAAAGTGGACACGGCGGTCATCCCGACGGAGAGGGCCAAATCGCCCTTGGACAGATAGGTTATCACGTTAGATGCGGTGCCACCCGGGCAACAGCCCACGAGAATAACGCCAAGAGCGAGGTCGGCAGGCAGTGCAAACAGTTTTACCAACAACAGCGCCAACAGAGGCATAACGGCAAACTGCGCCATGCAACCAATGAGAATATCCAACGGACGGCTCAACACCACACGGAAATCATCGGGGTTCAGTGTGAGCCCCATGCCGAACATTATGACACCAAGCATGGGATTTATGGTTCGCATCTCTATGTGGTTGCACACTCCCGGAAAAACAAGCGAAAAGAGCGCGGCAAGCAACACCACAAGCCCTATCCAGCGCGCAATAAAATCACAAATTCTCCTAATCATTGTCATCGGTTTTCAAAGAATGGATTATGCATTATCGGCAGACTGCTGCGACGCGCGTGCATCATCGAATTTCTGCTTCATCGTGGGATTGTTACGCGTGAGTCTCTTTATGGTAAGATCCTGGGCCTTATCATTGGCAAGACGCAGATTGTTTTCGGAACCTATAAGAGCATCCTTTATCTTCTGAAGATGGGCAATGGACTTGTCTATCTCCTCTATGGCAGTGCGGAACTTATCGCTCGCAATGCGATAATTCCTGCCAAACTTATCCTGGAAATCAAGCAAAGCATTCTCGAAATTCGTTACATCCACCTCTTTGTTTTGTGCCAATATAAGCTGTCGTTTGTATTCGAGACTCTTTTTAGATGTCTGCACCAATAGTGTTATCAGCGGAATGAAGAATTGCGGGCGAATAACATACATCTTGGGATACTTGTACGAAACATCTACAATGCCGCCGTTGTATAGCTCGTTGTCGGGCTCCAAAAGAGATACCAGCACAGCAAATTCACATCCTTTCTTGCGACGGTCGTCGTCGAGTTTCTTAAAGAAATCCTCATTCCTATGCTTGGTGGCTGTGGTATCCATTTCGTTCTTCATCTCAAACATTATGGATACATACTCTATTCCGTCTTCGTAATCGCGAAAGATAAAATCACCCTTTGTACCATCGGCAGCATCGTTATCTTTCTCAAAATAGGCGTTTGGCATCATGGGGCGAAGCATCTGATTGAATTGGGTGGAGCAATGAATTTCCAGGGTTTCGCCCACCATCTTGGTACTCATGCGGGTTTTAAGGTCCTTGTAATAATCCACAAGCTCTTGCTTGTTACGCAACTCAATCTGGTGTTGCTTTATCAAATCGGCCTCATGAATCTGTGCGCGACTCTTTTCAAGCTCGGCATCGGACTTCAAACGTGCAATTTCGGCATCCTTTTCCTGCATTGCATGCTGCGCCTTGCCACGCTCCTCCATCAGAGCCATCTGCAACTTCGACTCATATTGCTGAACGGAGAATTTCAGCTCGGTAATGCGTTTTTCCAGCTCGGCCATCGCCACATTTTTCTCCGACTCTTTTTGCGATTCTATGCTTTGCAAACGGTTTTTAAGGAGTACAATCTCATTATCCTTCTCACCCCTTATGCGCCCCATCTCGGCAATCTTTTCGCCAATCTCCAAATCTTTCTGTGCCAATTGCTGTTGATACTTCTGCGCAGCCTTGGCAGCAGCCAATTCCTGTTCAGCCTTGTGGCGTGAGTCCAATTCGCTCATTCGGCGTTCTACCTCGGCATCGAATTCCGCATTTTTCACCTGGCCGACAATAGATGCATAATCGGCCTCGTCTATTGTAAACAAATTACCACATTTGGGACACTTGAGTTCTTTCATATCTGTATCGGAATAATCACTTTTTACCTTATAAGCAGCACTTGTTGTGCGAAAAAAGAAAAACGAGGAAGGTTGCAACCTTCCTCGTTCAAGTGATTCGCCTGGGGCTCGAACCCAGGACCCCATCCTTAAAAGGGATGTGCTCTACCTGCTGAGCTAGCGAATCTACCTAATTGCCGTTAAGCGAGTGCAAAGGTATGCATTTTTTTCTGTTCCGCAAACAAATCGGGCGTTTTTTTTACATTTATTGTGTTTTTTCTTCCGTCGGCGGTTCCTTGCGTGCCTCGTTCTCATTTGATATGGCAAAAGAGGTTGCATCGACAGCCTTTTCTATCGGATTTTCGTAATCGGGCGGAGCCTCCCCGTTCAATTCGTGATAGCGTTTCAGGTAACCAAGCAACAGCGTTGTAAGTGGCAGAGCAACTATCATGCCCAACATACCCAACAATTTACCCCACACCGACAAGGACAGGAGTATTAGTGCCGGGTGAAGATTCATGCGCTTACCCATTATACAAGGCACCAGAAACAGGTCTTGTATTGCTTGAACGATGCACAGGACCGCAAGTGCAGCTATGAGCACCAACCAAAAATTATCGCCCGTGTTGGCAGCTTTGAGCATTGCCAAAAGTACCATAGGAAAGAGGGATACTATCTGCAAATATGGCACGAGGTTGAGCAGTCCGATAAACATACCGAAACCTATTGCTATGGGAAAATCTATTATCACGAAACCTATTGAGAAGAGTATACCCACACACAGCGCAACAAGTGCCTGACCACGGAAATATTGGTTCATGCCATACACAAGGTCGCTCGACAACTTGCCTGCGGTTGCACGCCAACGCACGGGAAGATAAAGAGGCCATTCATCGGAGAGGCGTTCGTAGTCGAGCAGTATAAAGAACATGTAAAGCAGGGTGATGAAAGCACCAAACAGTTGCGCCACAACATTTACCGTACCTACTAATAACATTTGCGCACGATGCATGAGCTCGCCAATGACGTCCTGGACTCCCGCACTGCTCAAAATATTCAGCAAGCCTTCGTCGCGAGCAAAGCTACGCAAATACTCAGCGGCAACAGGCGGGATTGTGGGGTTCTTAATATTATTGCCGAGAAAAGCCACAGCAATCTCCTTAAACTGCGCAAACTCGTCAAACACCGACGGGATAACCAGCATGATGCCCGCTGTTATAATTAACAGCACGAAAAGCAATACCGCCACAATGGAGAGCATGCGGTACTTGAAACGCATTTTGTACTGCACAAAGCATACCATAGGATAGAGCAGATAAGCAAACAGCCATGCCACGGCAAATGGGAGCAGCACACTGCTCAAACTATTCAATACAAAATAGGATATTGCCATAACCAGCATTATCAGGACTATACGCAGGAAACGGCCAAGTGTTACCTCTTGATACTTCATTATAATTATTTTATTTTTGCGAAGATAATGATTGTTTTCACAAAAAGATGTGTTAAGACAAGAGTTTTAGACCTGCTTATCTGTTTTTTACAATTATTTGGGGATTTTTATTGTAAAAAGGAGCAGCACTATACTATAAAAGGCAGGGTGCCGCGGCACCCTGCCTTTTATAGTGTGTTTTCTCTATTTTATTCGTTGGCAGAACCTTCCATCTCGGCAAGAGCGGCATAATAGCACTCACGGCACAGTGGCTCATACTCGGTCATTTCGCCAAGCATGACCTGCTTGTCGCCCGCCACCTTGCGGTGCGACACATAGGCCAGATTACCACACTTGACACAAATGGCGTGTACCTTTGTTACCTCATCGGCTATGGACATAAGGGCCGGCATTGGGCCGAAGGGAGTGCAACGGAAATCCATATCGAGGCCCGCGATAATCACACGTGTACCACGGCGGGCAAGTTCGTTGCACACATCAATCAAGCCATCATCAAAGAATTGCGCCTCGTCTATACCCACAACATCGACATCAGTAGCAAGCAAAAGAATGCTTGCCGATGATTCTATGGGTGTAGAGAGGATATGGTTGCTGTCGTGCGACACCACCTCTTCCTCGGAATAACGTGTATCTATTACCGGCTTGAAAATTTCCACTTTCTGATGCGCAAAATTGGCACGTTTCAAGCGACGGATAAGTTCCTCGGTCTTTCCCGAGAACATTGAGCCGCAAATAACCTCGATGCGGCCGCGGCGCGACATCTCCATTTGATTGAATTCTGAGAATCGGTTCATTATCGTGTATTTCTGTTTATTGTTACTGTTGCTTTGCGAAGATAGCTAAAGAGCCGACAAAAACAAAAGCCGGGCACGACAAGTTATCAACAGGTGAAATATTATTTAACATTGATATCGCCGACCATTAATAAACAAATAAATTGTTAAAATTAAGATAAAGTACATTGCAATATGCTTATTTATATCTATTTTCGCATAAGGAAACAGAAAAATCAAGCTATGGGCATATTGTATGTGGTTCCTACCCCCGTAGGGAACCTTGAAGATATTACACTGCGAGCAATAAGAATACTTAAAGAGGCCGATTTTGTTCTTGCCGAGGATACACGCACATCGGGCAAGTTGCTAAAACATCTGGAAATTCAAGTGCCAATGTATTCGCACCACAAGTTCAATGAACACCAGACCGTAAAACCCCTTGTTGAACGCATACAGAACAGCGAGCATCATGTTGCACTTATATCTGATGCAGGAACACCCGCCATCTCGGACCCGGGCTTTCTGTTGGTGCGCGAGTGTGTGAAGAACGGCGTTGAGGTGCAGTGCCTCCCCGGCGCCACAGCCTTTGTACCGGCGCTTGTGAGTTCGGGCCTGCCATCGGAAAGATTTGTATTCGAGGGGTTCCTCCCGCAAAAAAAGGGAAGGCAGACACGCCTCAACTTCTTGAAGGAGGAGCAACGCACGATAATATTCTACGAATCGCCCTACCGCGTACTGAAAACTCTTACCCAACTAACCGAACTCTTTGGCGGCGACAGGCAGGCAGCTGCGGTGCGCGAAATATCAAAGATTCACGAAGAGTGTGTACGCGGAACATTGAATGACCTTGTGGAGCACTTCACAAAAAATGAACCGCGCGGCGAATTTGTATTGCTCGTGGGTGGAGCCGATGAAAAAGAGAGCAAGGAACGATATTAACCACTCATACAGCAATATTGTTATATATCTGAACATATTGAATTAAATAAATTCTACCATTATGAAAAAGTTATTTATTACACTATTGGCGGCAATAGCCATGTTTACAAGCTGTAACAACGGAGGACGCACGAAACTACAAGAGAGCAACGACTCGTTGCGAACCGTGCTTGCCGAAAAAGACGCCACAATAACAGACCTCTTGGGCACAATGAACATAATAGAAGAGGGATTCAAAAAAATAAACGAAATGCAAGGGCGCATAAACCTTGCCGGCGCCACAAGCGAAGTTGCATACGCCGATGTACTTAAAAGCGACATCATTGCCATAACAAACACTCTTGCGAAGAACAAAGAGGAAATTGCTAAGCTCAAAGAGCAGGTAATGAGCAATAAAACTGCGTCAAAAGAACTTAAAACAAAGGTAGCCAACCTTGAAACACAGCTTATAAACAAGAGCAAGGAGCTTGCAGCCATGGTGCAGATACTTGCCGACAAGGATATATACATAAACAAACTCGACAGTATAATTACCGACCTCACCCGTGCGAATACCGGGCAGGAACTGCGCCTCATAGAACAAGAAAGAGAGATTAATAATGTGTGGTATGCCATAGGCACAAAAGGCGAACTTAAAGAGCAGAACATATTGAGCAGCGGCGAGGTGATGCGTGAAAACGATATAAATTTCAAATACTTTACAAAAGCCGACAAACGAGAACTCACAACCATAAACACATATGCCAAAAGAGCCAAGTTGCTAACCAACCACCCCGAAGGCAGCTACACGCTTGAACGCAATGCCGAGAAACAATACGTTCTCACCATCACCGCACCCGATGATTTTTGGAGTTCCACAAAATACCTTATCATCCAGGTAAGATAACAAGGCATGCAAAAGAGATATAAAAACATCTTCATTGACCTCGACGATACGATTTACGACTTTGCAGCAGCATCGCGCGAGTCGTTTGAAGAGGCATACAGCCTGCTTGGATATGAACGATATTTCAATTCATTCAACCATTTCATGTCGCTGTACGAGCCACATAACCTTGAATTGTGGGGGCTATATGGTGAGGGAAAAATAACCAAGGCCGAGCTAAATAGCGACCGTTATAGCTATCCACTGCGTATGGTAGGTATAGAGAACCAGGAACTTGCCGACACCTTCTGCCGCGAGGTACTTGGTCGCATACCCACCAAGAACAAGGTAATACCGGGTGCTATTGAACTGCTTGAGTACCTATATTCCAAATACAATCTATACATACTGTCAAACGGGTTCAAGGAATTACAAGAGCACAAGATGCAAACAGCAGGGTTGAGGAAATATTTCAAAAGGATAGTGCTATCCGATGACATAGGTATAAACAAGCCCAACCCCGAACTATTTATCCATGCCCTGCAAGTGGCAAATTCCACTACCGAGGAAAGCATCATGATAGGTGATATGTTCGACACCGACATTGCAGGAGCAGCAGGCGTAGGCATGGATCAAATATTCTATAATCGCAAAGGATTGGAGTTGTTGCCATTTGAGCCCACATATACAGTTCGCAACCTATTGCAAATAAAAGAAATTCTTTGAAAAAGAAAAACATGAAAAAAAGTTCGGTACTGCTCATCTATACAGGAGGCACCATAGGCATGGTACAAAATGCCAAAACCGGCGCTTTGGAAAGTTTCAACTTCGAGCATCTGATGCAACAGATACCCGAGATTGAACTATTCAACCTCAACATATCGGCTGTGAGTTTTAACCCACCCATTGATTCATCGGACATGAGCCCTACACATTGGCAGGAACTCGCACAAATAATATCGGACAACTACAATACATACGATGGTTTTGTGGTGCTCCACGGCACCGACACCATGGCATTTACAGCATCGGCAATTAGTTTCATGCTTGAAAACATAATGAAGCCCGTTATCTTCACCGGTAGCCAACTGCCTGTGGGAGCACTGCGTACCGACGGAAAAGAAAACCTAATAACAGCTATAGAGATCGCAGCCGCCAAGCACGCTGATGGAAGCCCGATAGTACCCGAGGTGTGTATATACTTTGCCAACAAACTGCTACGCGGTAATCGTTGCACCAAGCGCGATGCAGGCAGTTTCGATGCATTTGTATCGAACAACTACCCTCCCCTTGCAACAGCAGGCACCACAATAACATACAACCACTGCTACATAAGACCATACAATGAAAAGGCCACACTCACTCCACAATACCGTATGGAGCAAGGAATAATCATATTCTCACTCTTCCCCGGCATTAAGAAAGAGGTAGTAAAGGCCGTTCTGCGCAGCAATGAGATAAAAGGTGTTATATTCCGCACATTTGGTGCCGGTAATGCTCCACAAGCAAAGTGGCTCATTGAGGAACTTGCACGAGCAAGCAGCGAAGGCAAAATAATCATAAACATTACCCAATGCGCCGGCGGCAGCGTTGAGATGGAGCGCTACGAAACAGGGCGCCAATTAATCGAGGCAGGAGTGGTTAGCGGGAACGACAGCACCGTAGAAGCAGCGCTCACCAAACTGATGTATCTGCTTGGCAAGGGACTGCCAACCGATACAATACGCAGACTAATGGGATGCAATATTTCAGGAGAGATATCAGTACCGGAGAAACCATAAAGGCAGGATTGCCACCACAGAAAACAGACAAAAAATCAAAGGCATTGTTTCCGGAAACAATGCCTTTGATTTTTACAAGTTATATGCAAACTACATATTACCAATAGGCGGTTATATACAACTATTACACTAAATGTAAGATTGTCATCTCGACCATACATTAATGAAAAAAAAATCAAAAGAGGTTTTCGATGAGCTATGCGAATAACGTATGTAAGAGAGCTAAATAGTTATTTATTGAGATTTTTTCGGGACAAGCCCTCAGCAACACGTCTCCTCTCATATGGTCGTCGAAATGAGAAACCCGATAACTTTGACTACATGGCCGAGGAGGAGTATAAGGCTCAACAACATTCAACTGAACACCATTAAAATTCTCCTCACAGTTCAAGTGCCAGAGGCTACTACTCTCCCACAAAGCAGCCGAAGGCTGGTTCGTTAATGCGAGCAGCAGATAGTCGCGCGTAGCTACGGCGAAGATGAAGCCGCGCGGAGTGCGGCAAGCGAGCATTATCAAGGAGAGTACCTACTCTCCCACAAAGCTCGTGCAAATGAGGGCAGAGGATAAATTTATTTATACTATGCCGAGTACAGCCGAGGTTCGTAATAATCTTAAACAAAAAAAGACCTTAGATATTATCTGAAGTCTTTCTATAAAAAACGGCGATGACCTACTCTCCCACAAAGCAGCCGAAGGCTGGTTCGTTAATGCGAGCAGCAGGTAGTCGCGCGTAGCTACGGCGAAGATGGAGCCGCGCGGGGTGCGATAGGCGAGCATTACCAAGGAGAGGAGGTCAATGGCATGTATAAAAAAAGGACATCCTAACGGATGTCCTTTTATAAAAACGGCGATGGCAGTGCGGAGCCACAGCACTGCTTGCGACGACGGGACATTTATGTCCCCAAAGGAGTCATCGCCCCTATAATCGCAAGTTATGCCATAAAAAAAAGAGGAACTCTTTTGAAAGAATTCCTCTTAATAAAAAACGGCGATGACCTACTCTCCCACAAATCTTTGCAGTACCATCGGCGCTGTT
>CALGJF010000068.1 GCA_937914945.1 uncultured Bacteroidales bacterium
CTTGTGAGAACTGCGCCCTGCGTCTTCATTGGTGCGCATTAAAGCTTTTAGGAAAACAACCGACAATCAGCACCGAGGATTTTAGAGCAGGCCACACACCTTTACTGAATCTCAATCTGCAAACAGTCGTAGGCCAGATGCACACCCGCTGGCAAGCACTTTTGAATCTTGGCGTGGAGGCCTATGTGGTGCATCATGTGTGTGAAATAGGTGTTGCGTGGCTTTATCTGCTCCACCACACGCAGAGCCTCCAACACCGTCTGGTGGGTGCGGTGTGGTTTGGAAAAACGTAAAGCATTTATAACAAGCACCTCAACCCCACGCAATTTATCAAGTTCGGCCGGCTCAATGTAACTCATATCCGTTATATATGCCAACTTGCCGAAACGATATCCAAGAATAGGGAACATGCCATGGAACACCCTTATCGGGGTAACCTCTACGCCACAAACAAGAAAGGGAGAATCGGGATCTATAACATTGAGCGCAATATTTGCCGTGCCTGGATATTTTTTAGGGCCAAAGCAATAGGGGTACATGGCATGCACCTGCATCTCGGTCTCGCGGTCGGCATAAATGGGAATCTCCTTGCCACGGCAAAAGGGGCGCAGGTCGTCAATGCCTCCAATGTGGTCGTAGTGCTTATGTGTCAGCAACAGAGCATCGATCTTAGGAAAAGGGGTACGTAGCATCTGGGTACGGAAATCGGGGCCGCAATCTATGAGAATGTGCGCACCACCCGCCTCTAACATAGCCGAACAGCGCAAACGTGCATCGCGCGCATCGGTGGATGTGCACACCTCGCACGAGCAACCAAGCTCGGGCACTCCCGTGGATGTTCCTGTTCCAAGAAAAGTGAGTTTCATGGGCACTATTCTATTACGTTTACCTCCATTTTCAGTTCCACGCCAAAACGGGTGCGAACAGAATTGCACACCTCGGTGGCAAAGGCTATCACTTGTGCGCCGGTGGCACCGCCACGGTTTATCACAACCAATGCTTGATGCTCATAAACGCCCACCGTGGGGTGCGGGTTCTGTTTCCATCCACACTGTTCAATGAGCCATCCAGCCGATAGTTTCACACCATCGCTTACCTTATATTGTGGCATTTGCGGATAGAGGGCGGCAAGTTCACCGGCCTTTGCAGCCGGCACAACGGGGTTCATAAAGAAACTGCCGGCGCTGCCGATGTTTTCGGGGGCAGGCAATTTTGCTGCACGTATCTCGCACACTGCACGGCGCACATTGGCAAGGGAGGCACCGCCAAGGGCCTCTACCCTCTCTTTTATATTTCCGTATGTGAGTTTATAATCGCCACTCTTTTTAAGTTTGTATGTAACGTATGTAATCACGTTCTTTCCCTTTTCCTCGGCCTTGAATATGCTCATACGATAGGCAAAACGGCAATCGCTCTGCATGAAGATGCGCTTTGAACCATCGGCAATGGAAAGAGCCTCTACCTTGTGAATAAGTTCGCCGGCTTCCACGCCATAGGCACCCACGTTCTGTACTGCACTTGCACCTACCTCACCCGGAATTGCCGAGAGATTTTCGAGCCCGTGCCAGCCGTTATTTACGGTATATTCGACAAGGCTGTCCCAATTCACGCCACTACCCACACGCAACAAAACAGAGTCGGAATCATCAGACACTACTGCCATATCTGTAATGGCCGAGTGCAGTACCGTACCGGCGAAATCGTTTACAAACAACAAGTTACTGCCACCACCGATAACAAGCAGCGGGGTATCTGTTCCGTTCTTAAGGAGCATAGCAAGTTCATCCTCGGTGGAGAATTCTATAAATTTTGCTGCCTTTGCTTCAATGCCGAAGGTATTGTGCCCAAGCAACGAATATGATGTATATTCTTTTATCATTTTGCGCGCCGACGACCTTGTGGTCATCCTATTGCGAAATTACTATTTTCTTGCAACATACACAAAAAGATTTTCCAAAAACAAAATGCAAAACATTCATTGGGCAGACACATTGGCCTGCCCCTACTGCCTAACGAAATCGAGCAAGCGCTTGCTTTGCAAAAATAGTTTCACTACATTTGCATTGTTCTTGGGGCATCACCCTGTGAACAAACATTATTTAATAGGGCGTTTACCTAATTATCCGTCATTGGAATCTGGACAATTCTAAGCTACAAGGATGATAGGCCAAAATGTCCGCGTCTATGATATTATATCCATAAATGGGGATTGTTATATCATTGGGCGTGGGTTTTGCTTATTATTAGTAGCGGGCAGTCCAGAGCCACAATGAGGTAGTAAGTTAATTCCCACGTCCTTATTTATTTACAGGCTCTTATCAGGGAATTGTGAGAGCAAAAAGACTCAACCATGTCATGAAAAATCCAAAGAAGCAACCGCATAACTATAAAGAAGAGGAGGAGGAGATAGAATACCTAAAACACTTGGACCGATGCCATATAGAACAAACACTTATCCCGGCAATAATATCCGGCATCAATGCCGGTTTAATGACAACGGGTGAACTATTTGATATAGCATCTTGGAAAAAGATGATTTATAAATATGAGAATAGAGATTTCTACTTTGAATGGGACAAAGTCAGTATATTGCAACTTCCCATCTATGAGGAATGCAGAATAATCATATACAAGTTTGCAAAGCCTGTGAAAATGCCCGAAGTAAAGTACGCAGCAGTGATTATAGACAATATATTCAATGTTCTATATTATTATACCCTTGAGCTTTCAATAGGGAACGCGTGGGTATTGTGGGGAAAAGACAAAGAACATCTATTCAATTATGGTGAAGCAAAGAGTGGCGAACTGAAAGATTTTATTCTGTGGCTGAAGAAGAATATAAAAAGAAACAGAGAGCAATATAATATATAAATGAACAGAACACCTTGGCAACTGCCAAGGTGTTCTGTTCATTTATCATTAAAATCATTCAGATAAACTTTGCAGAATACCCCACACACCCATCATGTGGCAGGCACTTCCCAAAAGAACAAAAAAGTGAAACACTGCATGAACATACTTTACTTTGTGAAAACTGTAAAAGATAGCACCTACAATGTAAGCAACACCCTCGCCAAGCACCCAAAGAAAAACGCTCAAACTTACAGCATCCCAAAATTGTTTCATCGCAACAAGAATTGTGAGCCCCATGAGCACATAACAAACAGTCTCTATTTTGTTATGTTTTTTCAACGCACAAAAACTAACAATCGTACCTGCGATGGCACACAGCCAACAGAAGAGGAATATACCCCATCCCCAAAAATCGACATCGCGCAGAGCAATGAGCACTATGGGAGAATAACTGCCCGCAATGTGCCAATATATTGCCGAATGGTCGAGCTTGCGCAAGCGACGTTTCCACTTGGAATAGGGCGAACATGCGTGGTAGGCTGTCGAGAAGATATATGAGGCCATCATACCAAAAATATACAGCCATATACTTGCCATTCCCCACCCATCGAGGCCAACCTGGTGCCCCTTGGAAATGAAGAGCGCACCGACTATTATTCCACCAACTATTCCCGCTGCGTGGGAAATTGCATTGATGCGTTCCTCCTCTTTTGTATATCTTTTATCTTTATCCACAGTCATGGTTTTGTCAAATATTTTCAAAACACATCATTCTATTCTTTTTCAAATCCTTCGCTTATAAAAGGCAGTGCTGTGTAAAGTGCTTGCTGCCAATATTGCCAAGTGTGCCCACCATCGCGCACGCGCAATTGGTGGCGTATGCGTTGTTTGCGCAGAGCCTTTATGAAATCAAAATTGTTTTCAAGTAAAAAATCATCATCGCCCACATCTATGAACCAGCGCACCGATGCTATACTGTCGCGCAACTCTTTACTTGCATTCTCCACAATGGTTATATTGTTGTGCTCCACCACACTCTGCATAAAGAGGCGACGACGTTGGTCGGGGTCCTTGCTTATCCAACTGTTTTCCACCATTCCTGCAAGGGCGCTCATGGCGTAGGCCGAGGAAAACATATCGCTGTGGCGCAGCGCATATCCTATGGTACCGCCCCCACCCATTGAGAGGCCCGCAATGGCGCGATGCTTGCGGTCGGCTTTTACATGGTAACTTTTTTCTATATGAGGAATAAATTCTGTAAAGAAGAAATCCTCATACCTCCACCCTTCGCAATTAAAATAGCCGTCGTGGGTGGTACCTGCATCGGGCATCACTATAATCATCTCCCGTGCATCGCCATTGGCAAAAATCTCAGTGGCTATCTCTTTTACATTACCTCTGTCGCGCCATGCTGTGTGATTATCGGTGAGACCATGCAGCAGATATAGAACAGAATATTGTGCATTGCCCTCTTCGTACCCTGCGGGCAGATATATGCAGTAATTTTTCTCGCAACCGAGTATGTCGCTTTTCATACTTTTTTCCACCAAGGTCTGCGCATTGCACACACAGGCCAGCAGTATGAGTATTGAGAAGAGTGTATTTTTCATAGTTGTGTCTTTTATTTGTTATTTATAGATATCTTATGGAATTTTCAAAATTCGTTTATTTGTACCCGCTACAAGAGTTGCATGCAAATATCGCAAGGATTTTTACACATTACACCCTCTTTTGTGCAAAAGTAATATAAAATTTAATTCTGTTATTTATTTTCCCACTTAAATAAAATTAAGATAACGATATTTATATGTTGTTTGAATTTCTTTGAAATAAATATGCAATTTGTTATTTTCAGACGAACCGTAATTGTGGTGTAAGCGCAATAAAGCGTTGACACCCATAACCAAGCAAAGCGGAAAGACAGCGACAAAAAAAGCAGGGTTCGGAATTCCGAACCCTGCCGCTGTATAGAATAGAAATTGAATTCTATTAAGCAAACCACTTAACGTAAGCAAATGCCTGACGGTGAGGAAGCTCCTCGTGCTTGGGATACATACGATAAGCAAGTTTGTAAGCACCTGCTCTTGAAGGTGTGATTGTTGCGTGGAAGGTAAAGATGTTGCCCTCGCGCTTTGTAACCTCCAAAGGATATACACCGAATACAGAATCGTTTCCGTTAGCATCGGGTGCAACAACTACAAGCTCAAGACCTACTGCATTGTCCAAGCCCTTCTCGTCAACCTTAACGGTTACATCGTAGTCGCGGCCTGCCTCCATGTTGCCATTTGCGAAATCGCTCTCGCTCTCAACAGAGAGAACCTCGATTGCATGCCATTTTGCAGATACAGACTCTTTCCAAGCAGCCAACTCACGAGCTACCTTTGAATCATCGGCAATGAGGTGGTGATAACGCTTAGCCTGCTTGCAATAGAACTTGGTATAGTAGTCGTCGAGCTGACGTTTCATTGTAAAGTGAGGAGCAATCTGTGAGATTGAACGCTTGATGCACTCTACCCACTCGTCAGAGTACTCCTTCTTGCCACGGTTGTAGTAGAGAGGAAGAATCTCATTCTCGAGCAATGAGTAGATTGTTGCAGCATCGAGCTGATCCTGGAACTCCTGATTCTGGTATGTGCGCTGCTCTTTCAACGCCCAACCTGCACCGGGTTTGTAACCCTCGCACCACCAACCATCGAGCACCGAGAAGTTGAGAACACCGTTCATGAGTGCCTTCTCACCTGATGTACCTGATGCCTCGAGAGGACGTGTAGGAGTATTCATCCAGATATCGACACCCGAAACGAGCAATTTGGCGAGGTCCATATCGTAGTTCTCCAAGAAGATAATCTTGCCAATGAACTCGGGACGGCGAGAAACCTCAATGATACGTTTAATCAAGCCCTGACCTGCACCATCGTGGGGGTGAGCCTTACCTGCGAAGAGGAATTGGATGGGGCGCTCGGGGTTGTTGAGCAATTTAGCCAAACGGTCGAGGTCGGTGAAGAGAAGGTGAGCACGCTTGTATGTTGCGAAACGACGAGCGAAACCGATAACAAGTGCATCGGGGTTGATTTTGTTTACAACATCAACAATGCGCATAGGATCGCCCTGGTTCTTCAACCAATCCTCTTTGAATGCCTTGCGGATATAATCGATAAGTTTCTTTTTGCGTGTAACGCGTGTCTTCCAGATAACATCGTTAGATACCTTGTCGATAGCATGCCAGATTGACTCGTTAGACTGGTCGCTGATGAAGCTGGGGTCGAAGTGCTTCTTGTAAAGCTCGTCCCACTCGGGAGCTACCCATGTAGGATAGTGAACACCATTGGTAACATAACCTACGTGGTTCTCAGAGGGATAATATCCCTTCCAGATACCGGCAAACATAGATTTTGATACCTTACCGTGGAGGCGGCTCACACCGTTAATCTCCTGGCATGTGTTGCAAGCAAAGATTGACATACAGAAACGCTCGTTCTTGTCGCCTGCGTTCTCGCGACCAAGGTTCATGAGGTCGTCCCATGTGATGTTCAGCTGGCTTGCATAACCGCGCATATATTTGCCGAAGAGGCCCTCGTCAAAGTAGTCGTGGCCTGCGGGCACGGGTGTGTGAACGGTATAAAGGCTGCTTGAGCGTACAATCTCCAAAGCCTCCTCGTATGTGTAACCGCTCTTGATGTACTGTGAAAGACGATAGAGGTTGCAGAGTGCAGCGTGTCCCTCGTTGCAGTGATAGATATCCTTCTTGATACCAAGTTTCTCAAGAGCAATCATACCACCGATACCGAGCAGAATCTCCTGCTTCAAGCGGTTCTCCCAATCGCCACCATAGAGTTTGTGTGTGATAGGACGATCGTACTCGCTGTTAGCCTCGAAGTCTGTATCCAAGAGGTAAAGAGCCACACGACCTACATTTACTCTCCATACGTTTGCACGTACATAGTAGTCGATGTAAGGAACATCGATAACCATAGGAGTTACACCGTCGGCCTCATATACGCGCTCGATGGGGAGCTGGTTAAAGTTCTGTGCCTCGTAGTTGGCTACCTGCGCACCGTCCATTGAAAGAGACTGTGTGAAATAGCCATAACGATACAAGAAACCGACTGCACACATATCTACATTTGAGTCTGAAGCCTCCTTCAAATAGTCGCCGGCCAAGATACCGAGACCACCTGAATAGATCTTCAAAACGCTTGTCAAACCATACTCCATACAGAAGTATGCTACAGAAGGACGCTCAGCGTTGGGCTTAACATCCATATATTTACGGAAATTGGCATAAACTACAGCCAATTTATCAATAATGCTTTTGTCCTTTGAAAGCTCCTCGAGTTTCTCAACTCCCAATCTCTCGAGCAAGAGAACAGGGTTACCACCACACTCCTCATAGAGTTTTGCATCGAGCATAGTGAAGAGCTCACGAGCCTCTTCGTTCCATACCCACCACAGGTTGTGGGCTATCTCCGCGAGAGGTTTAAGTGTCTCGGGAACATAAGATTTAACATTAACAGTTTTCCAACCGGGTTGGTTTGTGTTACTAATTGCTATCATACTTTATTTATAATTAATATTATTTACTTGTTTGTTCTTTTAGAAGCAGCCTCAAGCGCAAAATCATAAGCACTCATATAGTTCTTTATAAAGTGCTTCCACAAAGCCTTCTCGGCCATTTTTGCAGCCTTTTTACGGTAGTCGGCAACCTCTTTCTCGGAAATTTTTGCAAAGATACAAATTGTTTTTGTAATTTCCTCGGCTGCATCGAAATAGTTGCTATCGTTTCTGCTTATAACCTCAACACCATCAGATAATTTACCCGTGCGACCAAGCACCGAATTTACCCACAAACCAAAGCCTGCAAGGTCTGTTGTGATGGTGGGTATGTGGAAGGCGGCACTCTCAAGCGGAGTGTAACCCCATGGCTCGTAGTACGAGGGATAGATATTGAGGTCGTTACCGATAAGCACATCGTAATAATCTACATTAAAGACACCATCGTTGCCTTTGAGATAGCAGGGCACGTAGATAACCTTTACACGATTCTTGCCACTGCGGTTATCAAGGAAGTGGTTGCGTATGGAGCAAGCAATGGCATCATCGTAGAAGTTATTGAGGTTGTGGGTGAGGTAAGGATTGGGCAATGGAGAATTCCATTGTGTTTCACTCGATGCAAGGCGCTGGCAGAGGTCCTCACGGGCTGTATCGGACCATGCGGGCACATCGATGAATGCTACTACATCGCGTGTGAGTTCCTCACATGCGTTAAGGCGCGACATAGCCTCCAAGAACATATCAATACCCTTGTTGCGCATCTCCATGCGACCACCTATACCTATTATAAGAGCATCGTCTGAAATTTTGTCGCCTGTAAGAGCCGCAGCCACACGCAGACGGGCTGCACGAGCCTGCTCGCGCTTTGCGGTAAAATCCTTGCCTGTGGGAACAAAATCCTTTTCAAAGCCATTTTCAAGAATAACATCGATTTTGCGCTCAATCAGCTGTTCACACTCGCGTGCTGTAATCTCGCTTACGGTTGTAAAGCAATCGACATTTGCAGCGCTCACACGCTCAACAGAGTGCTTCGACTGCACATTGAGTTCGTTTGCCATCTGGTCGCCATTGTAGCCCTCGAAATAGTCATAGAGAGGTTTGCCGTTTGATGCAATGGAGCGGCCGATACTTGTTGCATGGGTGGTAAATATTGTTCCTGCCTGGGGAAGATGTTTCTTCACATAGAGAGCAGCTCCACCACTCTGCCATTCATGAGCCTGAACAACGACATTGCCCTTCTTAACAACTTTTTTATAGAAACTCTCTATTACACGGCCAACAGAATAACCGAATATCATAGAATCGTCGTAGTCGCCATAGCCATGGAGTGAGTCTACACCAAAATCGTTCCACAACTCGCTATATATAGCGTCTTTATCCTCCATGTATCCTTTGTAATCAACCAAAATCACTTTGGGACGACCGGGAATTTCCCAATAACCACAACGCACAGTGAGTTTTTCACCTTCAAGAGATTTGCGCCATGCGTTCCACAAACGCTTATCCTCGGTAAAGAGAGGATTCTCTTTGTTTTTCCAAAGATCGGGACCGATATATATGGCATTCAACCCCTCTACTTGCGAAAGTGTGCGTGCCTTTGTCGATACTACTGTATATATACCACCGACCTTATTACATACTTCCCAGCTAATTTCAAAAAGATATTCGGGAAGCGATAGTTCTTTTTTCATAAAAATTGTTGTTTCAAAAAAAATGCGGGTGCTTCACGCCCGAAACACCTTATTTATAATAATAACAAATAGGGAGAAGGAGCCCTTCTCTCTATCTACGTTATTTCGCAACAAAGATAATATATTTTTTTGAAATAGTAAAATTATAGCACATATAACAATGTAATGTAAACCAAGATATATTGCAAAAGCCGAGCAGACAAAAGAGAACAATACGTAAAAAAACAGCTGCCTCTTTTTTGAAGGCAACTGTTTTTCATTTGATAACCCTGAAATAATTACACAAGGAATGTTGCTACAAGAGCAAGAATTGCGTAGAACTCGGGGAAAGCTGCATAAATCATGGTGTTTGTCTGCACATCGTGGCCCTGTGAGATACCTACGATACCGTTGGCACAAATCTGTCCCTGGCGGATAGCAGAGAACAAGCATACCAAACCAACACCAAGACCTACACCAAACCACAAATAACCGGTCTCGGCATTAACTTTGCCAAAGTGAAGCAAGAAAGCCAAGAAACCATAAAGTCCCTGTGTAGCGGGCAGAGCCGAAAGAATCATGTAACCGGCCGATTTTGAAGGGTCTTTCTTCAAAGCACCCTCGGCAGCATTACCTGCGATTGATGTACCATAGCAACTGCCAATACCAGCGAGTCCCAACATGAGACCCATTCCCAAATAACCTAATAATTCGTTCATAATTTTTTAATTTTTTATTTATTTATATTTATTGTTTCAACTGTTTAATCCTTATTGAAAGGTTTATACTCAACACCCTTGCCATCGTAGCCTGCATTCTTGAAATACTCTACAAAGGTCAAACGCAGAGGGTGAACAAAAGCACTCAGGCAGGACATTGCTATATTAAGAGTATGGCCAAATACTATTATCAAACCGAATCCTATCCAGCCGATAACAGCGCCAACACCCTCCTGCCCCTCAACAACCATAAGAGCAAGGCTGTTAAAGGTCTCTCCAAGCATACCGCCGGCCAAGCCCAAAGCAAAGAGGCGTATGTATGAAAGGATATCGCCAAGCAGGCCCGATGCCATATTGTAGGTATCCCACAGACCGGCACCGATGTTTAAGAACACGTTACGCTCAAAGCTATTTAGCAGATAGATACCAACTGCACCTATGCCACCTACTGCAATTAGAGCCCATTTAGAGACATCGGCCGGGATAATGCTCAGGAACGAGAGTGTGCCCACAATGACACCGCCCACAACCACAAGCCACCAACCCCATGTGCTCAACGACTCTTTGAAACCGAAGAAGAAGGTGTTGTTTATAGCCTTTACGGTCATGGCAACCGATATATGCACCACACCGATGGCAAGCGCAAGTATCATCTGTTTGTTATATGTAGAACCAAAGAGTTCCACATCGCCCGAGATGATAAATTGCTTTAATTCCTGTGGGATATCGGAGCTTATAAGGCTCATACCGAAGAATGTACCCAATATAGCACCGATAACGGTGGTAAATATACCAAGTGTTATCACAAGATTCATCATGCCTGCCATATCCTTGCCCAATTTCTTTTTAAGCAAGAAACCAAGCAGAATGAGAATGAGACCATAGCCGGCATCGCCCATACAGAATGCGAAGAACAACGAGAAGAAGGGTGCCACAATGGGTGTGGGATCGAAATCGGTACCACTTGGCATACCATACATCTTTGTCAGCACTTCGTACATGCGTGTAAATGCATTGTTCTTGAACTTCACAGGCACGTTATCGCCCAATTTGGGCTTGCTGATTTGGTAAAAGACACACTCCTTCTCGAGCATATCCACCAACTGCGCCTTGTCATCCTCGGGCACCCATCCCTGCAACAGCAACAGTTTGTCGCCCGATACCTTCTCGCCCGAAAGTGCTACATTTGAGAATTTCATCTGCTTGTGTAGGGCTGCCAATCCGGCTGTAATAGTTGCAAGATTCTCTTGTGCAAAAGTTTTTATGCCCTCCTCTTTTGATGCAATGGCAGCCGTAATACTCTCCGCTTCGGCTTTGAGTGCCGACAACGATGCGGTGGGCAATTTTGCAGCCTCGGCATCTATATCCACCTGCACACTATTGGGGGTAACGGTGGCAAAATAGAGTTTTGATGCACCACCACCCACAACAATGGCGTTATAGAGTTCACTCCACTCTTCTTTGAAATCTTTTGCTGTGGTTATGAAGAACTTCACATCGTACCCTGCATGCGACAATTTCTCAATAAGAGAGAAATCGAACTCGCCCCACGGAGCAACGGTTGCAATATCCTTTTCCACCACCTGAAGGGCCACTTTCAGCTGCTCCACATCGGTAAAAAGGTTATCGGCAGCATCGAGCAACGCGGTATAGTCGGCACCCTCAATTGCGGGAGCGACAGCCTCGGCACCACTCTTTTCAAGACTCTTTATTATGCGGGTGTAACGATTGGAAAGCGCAAGCATATCCTGCACCTCGGGAGAATCGGGTGTGCCGCTGGTTTTCTCCTCCACGTGTACTACTCCTACGGTGCGCAAGCGTTCGAGGAACGCCTCATACTCCTTATGATATATAAGGAATGTCAATTTGTTCATCTTGCTTATCATACCTCTGCCTCCTCTCTCTGTTCAAGAAGAGATTTCAAAATCTTCTGTGAAGATTTTGACAAGTTCTCTTCATCTTCCATAAATCGTTTAATCTTTCTTATCGCATCCTGATAACCGGGAATTTGCACCTTCTCAAAAAGATTTACCTTTTGAGTGGTCTTTTTACGTGCATTCTCCAGGAGTTCCAGCTTGCGATTGAGCAATTCACGGCGAATAGCCGTCATTGCCATCTGCTTCAGCAACTCTATACCATCGGCAAACCACTTGGGCGAGCTGAAAAGACTGTATGGAGCTACCACGAAATCGGCATGCTGCAAGATGGGGACTTTTACGCCGGCCACCTTTTGCTCCACGATTGAGAGGTCGCCTGTTTTCACAAGCGAAGCATCGAACTCGTTCCACAGAGCAAAGAGTGCGCGGTACAGTTCCAACTGTCTTGCATACTCCTCATCGTGTTGCATCATCTCGGTCTTGCATTTTTTTACCTCTATACGCAATGCGCTCTCCTTGTTCTTGATGATAGGAAGGGTGCGCACTCGCATTTTCAGCTGCTTTTCGAGATTCTGAAGCGATGTTTTATTATATTGAAATGCAATCATTCCTTAATTATCACAAATTATTTCTTCCAATATGTATCGACAAGTTCCTGACGTATATTCACCTCCTCGGGTTTGAAGTACTCGGCAAACAAGCCCCATGTAACATCGAGCATCTCTGTTGTATTGAGATTGACATCGATAGCCAATAGTTTATCGGAGTAATCTCGTGCAAACGATAGTGTACGCTTGTCGTAATCGGTGAGGTCGAAACCATTCTCCAGCTTGGTCTTGGCATTTGCGGCATCGGCATAAAGACGTACTGCTGCATTCATCACCTGCGGGTGGTCTTTACGTGTCTTTTTACCGGCTACAAGCTGTTTCAAACGAGAGAGTGAACGGAAAGGATCGACAACAACCTTACCGATATCACTGTCGCGACGCAAGAAGAGCTGTCCCTCGGTAATATAACCTGTGTTATCGGGAACGGCGTGTGTAATATCGCCACCCGAAAGGGTTGTTACCGCAATAATTGTGATGGAGCCGCCTGCGGGGAACTGCACTGCCTTCTCGTAAATCTTTGCAAGGTCGCTGTAAAGAGAACCGGGCATAGAGTCTTTAGAGGGAATCTGGTCCATGCGGTTCGACACGATAGAGAGTGCATCGGCATACATTGTCATATCGGTGAGCAGCACAAGCACTTTCTGGTTTTTCTCCACTGCAAAATATTCTGCTGCGGTAAGTGCCATATCGGGGATGAGCAGACGCTCAACCGCGGGATCCTCGGTTGTATTCATGAAGCAGATGATGCGGTCGAGCGCACCTGCGTTTGAGAACAGATTCTTAAAGTAGAGGTAATCGTCATTTGTCATACCCATACCGCCAAGAATAATTTTATCGGTCTCGGCACGCATAGCCACGTTTGCCATTACCTGGTTGTATGGTTGGTCGGGGTCGGCAAAGAAAGGAATCTTCTGACCTGTTACAAGGGTGTTGTTAAGGTCGATACCGGCAATACCTGTTGCAATGAGTTCAGATGGCTGTTTACGACGAACAGGGTTCACCGAAGGGCCGCCAATCTCAACCTCGGTACCTTCAACAACGGGACCGCCATCGATGGGATCGCCGTATGCATTGAAGAAACGGCCTGTGAGCTGGTCGCTCACCTTCAGAGAGGGAGCCTTGCCCATGAACACAACCTCGGCATTTGTGGGGATACCGCCTGTACCCTCGAACACCTGCAAGGTAACCTCGTCGCCCATAATCTTTACAACCTGTGCTAACTTACCATTCACCGTGGCCAACTCGTCGTAGCCCACACCTGTTGCTTTGAGCGAACAGGTTGCCTTTGTGATGGCATTTATCTTTGTATATATTTTCTGAAATGCTTCTGTTGCCATAATCTTATATTTAATTACTTCAAGCCTGTCAAGACCACATATATAAACCCTATAACACCGATAACCCAACCGATATTATAACCTATGAAATATCCGAAATCGTCCATTATTATTTACCATTAAACCTAATTAATTATTAAGCCTTACGGGTTTGCAACAACTCTTCGAGAGAAGCAAGATAGCTGCTGTATTTCTCCGACTTATACTCCGAGTAGTTCATCTGTTTGCAGATGTTGATTACCTTCTTAAAGAAATCGGTAACCTCCTGGAAATTGGCAAACTCATACTCGGAACGGCAGATATCTGTTACGATATTGAGCATTGCTTGCTGACGCTCCAAGGGAGTAACTGCATCAATCTCGTCAAATGCATCCTGCTGCAATACAACGAAATCAATAAGTTCCGATTTCCAGAATGTAACGTGGTATTCAACGGGCACACCGTCGTCGCCAAGAATGTTTATCTGCTCGGCAATCTCCTTACCGCGCAACAGACGTGTTTTAGCCTCGTTCACCATCTCAATCCAACCATTGCCGATACGGCTTGTGATGTATTCGGCAAATTCGGGATATTCAAGATATTTTGAATATGAGTCTATGGGGTTCACAGCGGGATAGCGTTTCTTGTCGGCACGCTCCTGCTCCAAGGCATAGAAACAGCGGGCAACCTTCTTGGTATTCTCGGTAACGGGCTCTTTGAGGTTACCACCGGCAGGCGATACGGTACCAATGAAAGTAATAGAGCCAATCTCGTTGTTGTTAAGCACTACATAACCCGCGCGGCTGTAGAAGTTGGCAATGATTGCCGATATATCCATAGGGAAGGCATCGGGGCCGGGAAGTTCCTCCATGCGGTTAGACATCTCGCGCAATGCCTGTGCCCAACGAGATGTTGAGTCGGCCATCAGCAACACGCGCAATCCCATGGCACGATAATACTCGGCAATGGTCATCGCTGTGTAAACAGAGGCTTCGCGGGCTGCCACAGGCATGTTGGATGTGTTGGCGATGATTATTGTACGCTCCATAAGTTTGCGCCCTGTGTGGGGATCGACAAGTTCGGGGAATTCGGTAAAGATTTCCACAACCTCGTTGGCACGCTCACCACATGCGGCTATGATAACAATATCGGCCTCGGCCTGTTTTGATATTGCATGCTGCAACACGGTTTTTCCTGTACCAAAGGGACCGGGGATGAAGCCTGTTCCACCCTCTACAATGGGATTGAGAGTATCGATGGTGCGCACACCGGTTTCGAGCAATTTGAAGGGGCGTGGTTTCTCTTTATAGTCGGACATAGCCACACGCACGGGCCATTTCTGAATCATATTCAGCTCCTTTTCCTCGCCCTCCTCATTTGCAATGACAGCAATTACATCTGTAATCTTGTAGTCGCCGACTGCTGCAATCTTTTTAACAATCCATTTCCCTTCCAAAGCAAAGGGTGCCATGATTTTAAGGGGCTGGTGATTCTCCTCCACACTACCTATCCATGCAGCGGCACCCACACTGTCGCCCACCTTTACAAGAGGCTCAAAGTGCCACACCTTATCTTCGTCGAGAGGGTTGGTGTAATCTCCACGTTTAAGGAAAACACCCTCCATTTTGTCAAGGTCGTTCTGCAAGCCGTCGTAGTTCTTTGAGAGCATACCCGGCGCCAACGACACCTCGAGCATGTGGCCTGTAAATTCCGCCTCCTCACCAATTTTCAAACGTCGTGTACTCTCAAACACCTGAACGTACACCTTCGCACCGTTTATCTTAATGACCTCGGCCATCAAGCGGTCGCCACCGGTTTTTATATAGCATATCTCATTCTGTGCCACAGGACCATCAACAGCCAGCAACACCATGTTAGCTATCACACCGGTTACTTTTCCTTTTGTTGCCATATATCTATTATTTAATTTCGTTTCTTAAACAGGCAGTTCAAGCCCGCCCTTCAATTCGTTTATCAGTTCGTTGTAGCGTTGCATACCTGTCTCACTGTCGAGTTTAGACCAGCGGGAAAGTATGTCGAGTTTCTGCAAGAAGACGAAAAGCCTCTCCACGGTAAAGTAGTTAAAGACAGAATTGTCATCGAGCCATGCCCAACGCAATTCGTCGAGCTGGTGCTCTCTCTCCTGCAATTTGTCATTCTCGCTCATGCGCTGAATGGTCTCCAGATATTCAAACGAACCGGACAAACCAAAGTCGCGAGCACCCGAAGTGCGCAGTGCATCGGCAATTTCATTATCGCCAACAACCACATCCGATACATTCATTTTATATTTGCGGGCTGTCATTGCCACAAGCAGATTGTTTACATCGAGATTGAATGTAAACCAATCGCTGACAAATTTATTTTGCGATTTCACTGCATAGGCATAGTAATATGTGCTCAACACATCGGGCCACATACGATTTACGTTCTGCTCGTTTTCAAAATAGCAGTCAAGGAAATCGTACAAATATGCAGGTACATCCGCGTCGCGCGCATCGCCATTCTTTGCCTGTGCAATAATGCCGAGCAACGCCTCTTTATCGTAGCAACCGACACGAGCCAACTCGGCTTCGCCGCCTTCGTGAAGGAGTTTCAGGATATTTTCGTTGTCCCATGCAAGGAAAAAGAGGTCGATACATTTGGCATCGGCCGAAGAGAGCAACGGATATATCTCCTCCCTGAAGCGATCAACAGAGTATGTTGTTTTGCTACCATCGAAAAGAATATCGGGCAAGCCTGCAACCAAGCAATAGTAACTGCTCATTGGTTATGAAAATAGAAGTTCAACCATTTGGGGGCGAAGGAACGACTTGAAGAAAGCCTCAAACTCACCCTCACCGAAGTTCACCTTATACGAGCCATCGGCAGGAGCTATGGAAACAGATGTCTTAACACCATTAACCTGCTTAATCTCCACACCATTGTCGAGCAAGTTCTTTGCCTTTGCAGCAAAGAAGGCTTTCAACTCGGCAGCCTCGGTTGCAGATATAACAAGAGGCTCGTTTGTACTCCAACGAGAGACAATATCAACGATGAGCGCTTTGAGAGCATCGCCACCGACAGCCTCTTTAACTGCGGCCTTGACAACAGAATCGGTAATTATTGTAGCAGCCTCGGACTTAATTGCACCTACGGCCTGTGCGCCATATAATTTAAGTTCCGAACGGGTATTTGCGTTCAGTTCCTCGGCAGCCTTTGTGGCGGCAGCCATCAACGATTCGGCCTTTGCCTGTGCCTCTTTTACTATCGTTTCGGCTTTAGCCTGCGCTTCTGCTATCAAGCGGTCGGCCTCGGCCTTTCCTTTCTCCACGCCCTCGGCATAGATTTTTTCGGTTAATTCTTGAATTTTATTTTCCATATATTTTTTGTATTGATATTTATTCAAAACACAAATTCGCGGAATTTTCATATACTCAAAAGAGCATATTGCCGCCATTATAATTGTTTTACAAAAATAATATATTTTATTGTTATTTCTGTTATTATTCGGCAAGAATTATACCAAAAACGTATTTTTCACACGATTAGCCGCTAAAATGGAAGCTAACGACAAAGTTTGAGTGGACATCATAACAATTAGTGCTTATCAACAAGCCGAGGGGGGGGGGATAAAACGAGAGTGCCGCTTTTCACAAAGCAGCACTCCCTACATTTACTAAACAACTAAGAAAAAACTATACTATCATAACTGATATTCATAATTTCGTATAAGCGTGTAAAGCAACAGCCACACACTTATTCACTGCAAATATATCTCGCTTTTTGCAAGCAACAAAACAAAAAAAACGATAAATAGCGAAATTGTAAAAACAATCTACGACAAGGCCCTTTTTTACAACCAAAAATCCTCAAAATTCAGGCAAACGCCCTACTCGCCATAGAGGAAATACCACCAATAAGTGCCGCCATACTCGGCTTGCGAGCGTGCCGAATAGATGAATGCACGACCTTCATCGGCTGCATCGGCAACCATTTTTTCAAGAGAATTGCGCATTGCATCGGCATCGAATGCGATATGGTATTCGGGGACTATATGAGCATACAGCACAAGCGCCTCCTTGTAATGACGAGGCAGGCTATCACTATCCCCCACTTTGTAAAATTCATAAATCTTGTCGGCAAAATCCACTATACGACGCTCCAGCAACAAGGAACAGAGATAATACTCCTGCGCTGCGCGTGACACACTGTCGCCGCCCAGCACGCGGTTAAAATAATCGGTTGCCGATTCGCCGGAAGTGCGTTGCGCCCCTATTTGCGAATAGATTATTTGCGGCTCAATGGGGGATGTGCGCTCTACCGACGGCAAGAGGCCATCCACACCATAATATTGCGGAAACTCAAAAAAGCGCTCGCCAAGTTCCCCTTTCAACGAAAGGAGAAAAGCACGTTGAACTGTCAATTCCTTTGATGCCAATGGCGAATGGGCTGCAACCGCAAGCGCGGCATCCATATCTCCATTGCGATAATGCTTATACTGAACTGCCTCACGCATAAAGTTTTTATCTCCACCCGACAGGCAGCCAACCAGCATAAAAACAAGGGTGAGCAAAACAAGGTTGCGCCACAATATGCGGTTAAGCACCATGTTGGGATTTTTTATCTTTTCAAAGAGCATGCGCCCAAGGAGAAAAGACAAGAATAGGTATACAAAAATACCCGCTGCAAAAATCCATACCCAGCCCATAAGGGAACCACAGCCGCAAAACACGGTGCGTTCAATATCCGTTATAAAGGCTAAAATCAATGCCGACGGCAGAAAAGCCATCGCCGTCCATTCACGTTGGTACTTGGCAAAGCGGTTGAGCCACAATGCCAAGACCACGAGAATAGCCGTTATAACCCCGGAGAGCAGATACCCATTGTACTGCAATCTGCCTGTTGCAACACCATCGTACACCATTTCAATCAACGGCGACTTGTATATCGCAACAAATGTATAACTGAATATAGCAAAAGACAATGCACAGAAAATTTTGATAAAATTCTGCAAGCGTCTCTCCCCGGCGTTTCTCATCATTCTTTATTCTTTTTTAGCACAAGAGCGGTGCGTGCAGGCAGGTAGAGCATGAGCCATCCCTTCTTGCGACGCGCGTGTAATTTATCGTATTGTGTAAAGTGTGTCTGCGTTTCATCCACAAGGGCATTACCGCCAAAGCGCTCCGAATCGGTGTTCAACACTATGGAGTATGAACCCTCGGGCACAAGCAAGCCGTAGTCGGTAAACGAGCGTGTGGGGCTGAAATTGAATACAAATATCAAATCCTTACGCGAGAATGCGAGCACTTGGTCGCCATCGTTGTGCCAAATCTCCTGCACGGGGCGATTCTGGAAATTACGAACACCGCCTATAAGTTTCATCATCTCCTCGTCGAACTTGCCAAGCAACGTATAGTTGTAATTGGGATTATCAACAAGGCTCCACTGGCGACGTGCATATTTGTGGCTCCAGCCATTACCCTCGCGCGGGAAATCAATCCACTCGGGATGGCCGAATTCGTTACCCATGAAATTGAGGTAACCACCGTTTATTGTTGAAAGAGTCATCAGGCGAATCATCTTGTGCAGTGCTATACCACGGGTAACTGTGCCGGTTTCGTCGCCACGGTTAAAGTGCCAATACATATCGGCATCAATAAGGCGGAAGATAATGGTTTTATCGCCCACCAATGCCTGGTCGTGGCTCTCGGCGTATGATATTGTCTGCTCATCCTTGCGACGGTTGGTAAGTTCCCAATAGATTTCCGAAGGTTTCCAATCCTCGTCGCGACGCTCTTTGATAATCTTAATCCAAAAATCGGGGATATTCATTGCCATGCGATAGTCGAATCCATAACCGCCATCTTCAATGGGAGCAGCAAGACCCGGCATGCCGGATACCTCCTCGGCTATGGTTATAGCCTTGGGATTAACCTCGTGAATAAGTCTGTTGGCAAGCGTGAGATAGCAAATGGCATCGCCATCCTGATGGCCGTTGAAATAGTCGGCATAACTGCAGAAGGCCTCGCCCAAGCCGTGACTGTAATAAATCATCGAGGTTACACCATCGAAACGGAAACCGTCGAACTTAAACTCTTCGAGCCAATATTTGCAGTTTGATAGCAGGAAGTGGACTACCTCGTTCTTTCCGTAGTTAAAGCAAAGCGAATCCCATGCATTGTGCACGCGTCTGTCGCCACCATGGAAATATTGTGCAGGGTCGCCGTCGAGCAAGCCAATACCCTCCATCTCGTTCTTCACAGCATGCGAGTGTACCAAGTCCATGATAACGGCAATACCCATGCCATGCGCGGCATCTATGAGCTCTTTGAGCTCCTCGGGTGTACCAAAACGCGACGAGGCTGCAAAGAAATTCGATACATGATAGCCGAAACTTCCATAATAAGGATGTTCCTGTATAGCCATAATCTGTATGCAGTTGTAACCATCGGCAGCAACACGCGGCAACACATTATCCTTAAACTCGCGATATGTACCCACCTTCTCTTCCTCCTGCGCCATACCTATGTGGCATTCGTATATGAGCAACGGAGTGCGCTTGGGTGTGAATTTCTTGTTCTTGAACACATATTCCTCCTCGGGAGCCCATACTTGCGCACTGAATATCTTGGTAGCATTGTCCTGAACAACGCGACGCACCCATGCGGGGATACGCTCGCCACAGCCTCCGTTCCAATATACCTTCATCTTATAATGCTGCCCATGCTGCAACGCCTTCTTTGGAAGACGACGTTCCCACACGCCACCGGCAAGCTGTTTCAGTTCATACTCCGGCAGTTCTTCCCAATTGGAAAAATCGCCTATGAGCACAATTTTTGTAGCATTGGGAGCCCACTCGCGGAACACCCAACCTGTTGCGGTTTTGTGCAAACCAAAATAGAGATAACCCGAAGCGAAACTCGACAATGTCTGTCGGCCGTTCTTTGTAAGTTCTCTCTCCCTCTGCAAAAAGTAACGATAACGTGCATCGATATCGAGGTTAAAGGGAGCCAAATAACCATCGCGTTCAACAAGTTTCAGCATAGTCAATTATAGTTTTTAGGTTAGTATTGCTGAATAATATAAGTCAATAATATTGATTGATTTACTTTGGATTTTTATCCTAAATGGCAATCTTCACAATAATCTTTTTTACGGGTACGGGAGTAACTGCCGGTGCATGCCCGTCTTGCGGGAAGAAGATTGTAAACATGGAGCGTTTCACCTCGAAATAGCTTGCGGCAAGCATGCCCACGGGGTAAAGAGCCACATCATTCTCCTCGCTATAATCGGCTGCGGGCAAATCCTCCAAAGGCGTGTAACCCATAACTTCATCACCCGATATCGGTACCTGAATATCGATATATTTGCGATGCACCTCCAAGGGCACCTCATCCTTTGTGCGCGGTTTAGCCTCCATCACATTGGCAAAGATTTCATCGCCGCATATCTCGTTACGGCCAAGTGGCAGATTTTCCAGATTGTTGTTCAAGATAAAATCTATGGCCTTTTTGAAATTAGGATGCAGTTCTGTATAGTTCTGCAAATTTTTCAGTGAATCGAGAATCATAGTCTGTTCGTATTTTATTTGTTGCTTATTGTTCCCATATTGTAAACACACTCTCTCACAACATCCCCTTGGGCATTCTTCACAATGAATTTACCATCGCGCTGCCCCTCCTCAAAAGTACCCTCATAGCGTGTGCCGTCGGTATCCATTGCTATGCCATGGCCATGCTCCTCGCCATTGAGGAAACCACCTCGATACTTTTTACCGTTTGCAAGGCGCAGTATACCTTCGCCGTTCATTATATCGTCGCTCCAATCGCCCTCATAGACATCGCCGTTGGCCCATGTGTATTTTCCTTTACCGGCGCGCACATTATCTCTCCATTCGCCGTCATACACAGCCCCTGTGGGGTATAGCATCTTGCCATGGCCGCTGCGTTTCCCCTCGCTGAAACCGCCTTCGTATCGGCTGCCATCGGTTGCGGTATAAACGCCCTTGCCACTCCAATATCCATTGGCATAATCGCCCACATATTTACTGCCATCGGCATACATATACTCCCCCTTGCCATGGCGCAAATCGCCGGCCCACTCGCCTTTATAAACATCGCCATTTATATAGAAGAATGTTCCCTCGCCACTGCGCAAGCCGTTTTTCCATGAACCCACATATTTGCTGTTGTCGCTCCAGATGAATGTACCCATGCCGTTATACTTATCGGCAAGCCACTCACCACTGTACGATGCACCGTTTTTATAAAAATAGCTGCCATTGCCGCTACGTTTGTCTTCGCTCCAAGAGCCCACATATACATCGCCGTTGGGATACTCCATCTTGCCATATCCATGCATATAATCGAGTTCCCAAAAGCCGTCGTATCGCCTGCCATCGTTAAATGAATATACACCCTTGCCATGCTGACGGTCGTTTACGAAAGCTCCCTCGTAGCATTCCCCGTCTTTGTATATATACACTCCTTTTCCTTGGCGCACACCGCGCGAAAATTCGCCTATATAAGTATCGCCATTGGGATATACAGCCTTTCCACAGCCATGGGGTTTCTTACCTTTGACTTCGCCCTCATACTTTACACCACCCTTCAAGGTAAGCGTTTTCACTGCTGCCGATTGCTTTATTACGGCCAGAATTTCGTCTTGTATAGAGATTGTCTTCCAACTGTTTGCAACAACAGTTGTCGTTGCATTTTCAGAACTTGTCTGGGCAAAAGATAATGCGCCAACAGAGAAGAACAGAAGAATTATAATATTTCGTTTCATCAATATCATTGTTTATAAACCGCAATGCCACGACGGGCACAAGCCCAAGCCATTACTTCGGTTTACCGCAAAGATAACAATAATGTCAATAAAACAATAAAAAAGGGGATAATATTTTGGCGAGGTCGCAAAATAGTTACGCGCCCACCACGATTTCAAACATTTTATCGCGTTGCAAATATTTGCGTGCCACGCTTTGCAATTTTTGTGGAGTTACATGCTTTATAGCATCTATATAACGGTTAACGCTGTCGAATCCATCACCCGACAACCATGCATTTACAAAGACCTCCGATTTGGCCATTGCACCCTCATATTCGCGGCACAATTCGCCCATTATATAATTGCGCACAAGTTCCACCTCCTCGGCAGGGATTTCCTCGGTTTGCAGTCGCTCTATCTCCTTATATAGTTCTTTGAGCAGTGGTTCCACATACTCGGTAGCAGCTTGCGAACTTACCACAAACACATTGTCCTTGCCATAGGCATCAATCTCGGAAATAATATCGTATGTATATCCGTTCTCTTCGCGGATATTACTCATCAGGCGACTCCCGAAATAGCCGCCCAACAAAACATTCAGGAAGCGAAGGTCGAAGAAATCGGGATGAGTGGATGGCAACGCCAAGCAACCCACTTTTATAGCGCTCTGCAACGTATTTTCCAATACTATTTTTTGCTTGCCCGATTGTGGCGAGGGGGGAGCCATGCGCACCGAAGCCACATCGGCGGCACCCCATTCCCCGTTGCCGAACGCCGTAGCTATAGCATCTATTACTGCCGCATCTTGTGTACCCGACAGGAAGAGGGTGTAATTTTTGTTTGAATAGACCTCGTTATAGTATTGCTGGAGGTCGTCACGGGTTATTGCATCGTAGTCGCCGCTTTCAACCAAACGCCCCAGCGGGTGTGATTCGCCCCACAATGTACGTTCAAAATAGCGTTGCGCCACCACATCTACTTTTTGGCTGTTGATAAGGAAATGTGCCTTGTTATTTTTGCGCACGACATCCAAATTGTCCTGCGGGAAAAGCGGCCTTTTAATAAAATCCTCAACCACGGGCAACAGCAGAGGGAAATGTTTTGCAAGAACATATAGAATTATGTGGTTGCAACCTTGCGAAGAGTACATGTCTATCCAAGCCCCATAATAGTCGAGCCAGCGGGAGATATCCGCACCCGAATAGCCCTCGCTACCCTCGCGCAACATTCTGTTTGTGAACAGTGCCTGCAATGGCTTATGCTGCACAGAGTACCCCCCGCCGAAAAGGATATCGAGCCTCACGATACCTCTATCCTCTCCTTGCAGATGATACAAAGAGATACCATTTGGCATCACCCTTGTAACAGGCAGTGCCAAATGGGATAATATCATAGGCTTTATTTGCGGTGGTTGCAACGTCATCGGGGTAGCATCAATCGTTCCAGGCAAAACCAACTGATGTTGCAAACTCTTTTGCACGCTCCAAGTCCTCGGGAGTATCAATACCGATAGTTTCAATATCTGTAACACCCACCTTTATCTTGTAACCGTTTTCCAACCAGCGCAATTGTTCGAGCGACTCGGCCTTCTCCATAGGCGATTGGGGTAGCGTTGTAATTTTTTCAAGCACATTCGCACGATAAGCGTAGATTCCCAAATGCTTGTAAAACACATGTTTATAGAGCCATTCAGCCTTTTCTACTCCACGCAGATATGGAATAACAGAACGGCTGAAATATAGAGCGAAACCTTCTTCGTTGAAAACCACTTTTGGAGAATTTGGGCACTCCAAACGCTCCAAGCCATCGGCCTTATCAAAAGGCTTCACAAGAGTGGCTATATCGGTATCGGCATTATCGAAACAGGCAATCAGAGCCTGTACCTGATTTTGGCGAATAAAAGGTTCATCGCCCTGTATATTCACAATAACATCGCAATCGATGGCAAGGCGACGATAAGCATCCAAACAACGCTCCGTACCATTTTTGCAATCTTCCGATGTCATTACCACATTGCCACCAAAGCCCTCTACACACTCCTTGATGCGCTCGTCATCGGTAGCCACATAAAGCTCGTCAAAACAGCTTTTTACCTGTTCGTACACGCGCTGTATCACAGGCTTGCCGCCCAGCATAGCCAGAGGCTTGCCCGGAAAACGGGTAGAGGCATATCTTGCCGGAATAATTCCTACGAATCTCATATATCTTAATTATTGAAATAAATCATCAAATCCTCCTGCACTACCCTCCTCGTCATCTTGCGGCAAGGCTATCCTGCTTGCACAAGGATCAAAATCGTGAGGTATATCAAAAGTATCGGCTTGCGAATAAGGCAATGTCTCATCGGCGTACACCTTATTCATATATAAGCCCCAGATGGGAAGCGCCATCGAGGCACCCTGTCCGTCGCTCATTCTGTCGAAGTGAATATCGCGATCCTCGCCACCTACCCAACAGCCGGTAACAAGGTTGGGGGTAAATCCCATAAACCAACCATCGGAGTTATTCTGCGTGGTTCCGGTTTTTCCGCCCATGTCTGCATTAATCTTATAAATACGTCTTATTCGGCCACCCGTACCCTCGTTTATAACGGCACGCAACATTTCAATCATTTTATATGAGCTCTCCTCGCTTATAACCTCGTTCTTCTGCGCCGAGAAAGTGGCTATCGTATTACCTTGGTTATCCTCTATACGTGTAACATAGAGAGGCAACGTGCGTATTCCCTTGCCCACAAAGGCGGTGTATGCGCTTACCATCTCGCCCACCGAAGCATCGCACACGCCAAGGCAAAGCGAAGGAGTAGCCTCTATATCCTTGTTGCGCAGACCAAACTGGTGAATAAGTTTTTTCAAAGAGTAAGGATTGAGCTTGCTCATCAGATATGCCGAAATCCAGTTGTTTGAATTCGCAAGGCCCCAACGCAGTGTAACCATCTCGCCATAGCGGGTTTTTGAAGTATTCTTGGGACTCCACAGCTTGCCATCCTCGGTAATAAGTGTCTGCTCAATGTTACGCGTTTCATCGCAAGGCGAGAAACCATTCTCCATGGCAAGAGAATAGAGGAAAGGCTTGATGGTAGAACCTACCTGACGACGCCCCACATTGGCCATGTCATACTTGAAATAGTAGAAATTGGGACCGCCCACATACGCCTTCACTGCACCGCTGTGAGGGTCCATGGAGAATACTCCCGTGCGCAAGAAATATTTATAATATCGCAAAGAGTCCATGGGAGTCATCACCGTGTCCTTCATACCCTGATAGGTAAACACACTCATATCCTCGGGAGTGTTAAATGCGGTCTCAATCTCCTTCTCACTTGCGCCTGCCTTTTTCATAGTCATGTAACGGTCGCTTTGGCGCATGGCACGACGCATGATCTTCTCGACCTCCTCGTCTGACAGCTTTTCGGTAAAGGGCGCAGTGCGTTGCTTTTTCTTTGAATCGAAGAAACGCTTTTGCAAATACTCGGCAACATGTTCCTGCACAGCCTCTTCCATATATGTCTGCATGCGCGAATCTATGGTAGTATAGATTTTCAAGCCGTCGGTATAAACATTATAGTTGCTGCCATCGGCCTTTTTGTTTTTGTTACACCAACCAAAAAGCGGGTTTGTTTCCCAATCTATCGAATCCTCATAGAATTGTTGCATCTGCCAACCGCGATAATTCTTCTTCACAGGCTTTTTGGCAGTCATCACACCGCGCAGATATTGGCGGAAGTATGTTGCAATGCCGGCTTTGTGATCGGCCGAGTGAAAATCGAGTTTCATCTCGGTCTCTTTCAATTCGTCAAACTCCTCGCGGGTTATATAGCCGGCCTTCATCATCTGCCCAAGCACCACATTGCGACGATCGCGCGTTTTTTCGGGGCGACGGCGGGGATTATAGAGCGAGGAGTTTTTGCACATACCTACAAGCATGGCTGCCTCCTGTATATTCAGCTGACTTGGCAATTTGCCAAAATATACATTCGCTGCACTCTTTATACCCACTGCATTATATCCGAAATCATATTTATTCAGATACATGGTAATGATTTCCTCCTTTGTATAGTGGCGTTCAAGCTGCACTGCGATAACCCACTCTATGGGTTTCTGGTACAGACGCTCCATTTTGTTACCGCTAACCTCGGAATAGAGCAGTTTGGCAAGCTGCTGTGTAATGGTACTGCCACCGCCGGCATTCTTCTGCATCAGAAAACCGCTTTTCACAATGGCACGCATCAAGGACTTGGCATCTATGCCCGAGTGGTTGGCATAGCGCACATCCTCCGTGGCAATAAGCGCCTTAATAAGATTGGGCGAGATATCCTTGTAATCGACAAACACGCGATTCTCTTTGCTGTAAGACCATGTACCAAGCGTCTTTCCGTCGGCCGAGATAATTTGTGAAGCAAATTTGTATGAAGGATTCTGTAACTCGTTCATATCGGGCAGATAGCCAATCCAACCCCGCGAAATAGCAAAAAACAGACCGGCAACAAGCAGTATGACTGCAAACATGGAAGCCCACAGGAAAATCAGTATCTTTTTCAACATAGTAATCGTGTTTACATAAATTGCATGGACCATGCTGCAAATGCGCTCTACACACCATGCAAAAATAATAGATTACAAAAATACAATAAATATTTGGAATAAAAGCAATGTTTCAAGAATTTAGCATCTGCCGTATTTTTTTCAAATAAATCTATGTTTTTGGTGCTTTTTTTACAAAGATATTCTATACCTTTGTAATAAACCACGAACATTATAAACTGTAGCAATGGAAAACAAAAGTTTGGTATCTATCAACGACCTGTCGCGCGAAAAAATACTCTCGTTGCTCGACACAGCAAGCAAATTTGAGGAGAACCCCAACCGCGACATTCTTGCCGGCAAAGTCATAGGCTCGCTATTCTTTGAGCCCTCAACCCGCACTCGTTTGAGTTTTGAAACGGCTGCAATGCGTTTGGGCGCAAGAGTCATAGGATTCAGCGATGCGGCAACAAGTTCCGCGACCAAGGGAGAGACGCTAAAGGACACCATAATGATGGTATCGAGTTATGCCGATGCAATAGTTATGCGCCACCGTTTGGAGGGAGCTGCACGTTACGCAAGCGAGGTTTCACCCTGCCCTATCATAAACGCCGGCGATGGTGCCAACCAGCACCCTTCGCAAACGATGCTCGACCTCTATTCCATCAAAAAGACACAGGGCACATTGGAAAATCTGCACATACACCTTGTGGGAGACCTTAAATTCGGTCGCACCGTACACTCCTTGCTGCACGCAATGCGCCACTTCAATCCCACGTTTCACTTCATTTCGCCCGAGGAGCTTCACATGCCCGAGGAGTACCGTGAATTCTGCCGCAAGAACAACATCCCCTTTATAGAGACTACCGAATTCAACGAAGAGGTAATTGCCAGTGCCGACATAATATATATGACACGTGTGCAACGCGAGCGTTTCAGCGACCTTATGGAATACGAAAAGGTGAAGAACTGCTACCGCCTGACAAACGCCATGCTCGAAGGCAGCAAACCCAACCTGCGCATACTCCATCCCCTGCCGCGAGTAAATGAAATTGCTTACGATGTGGATGACAACCCCAAGGCTTACTATTTTCAGCAGGCACAGAACGGCCTTTATGTGCGCGAAGCACTTATATGCGATGTACTTAACATAAAAATCTAAAAACCATGAATAACGATAAACCCGCATTGCAAGTATCGGCACTATGCAACGGCACGGTAATAGATCACATCCCTGCCGACAAGCTATTTGCAGTTGTAAACCTGCTCGACATACCGCAAATGAGCAGCAATATCACCATAGGCAACAACCTCGAGAGCAAGAAACTTGGCAAAAAAGGCCTGATAAAAGTAGCCGACAAATACTTCACCGACGAAGAGGTAAACCGCATTTCGCTCGTTGCACCCAAAGTTATATTGAACACAATACGCGACTATAAGGTTGTAGAAAAAAGAGAAGTAAAAATGCCGGCTGAGCTGCACAACATAGTAAAATGTGCCAACCCGGCCTGCATCACCAACAACGAGCCCATGGCAACCCATTTCTATGTAACCGACCCTGAATCGGGTATCATAAAATGTCGCTATTGCGAGAAGGAGATACATGTGAGCAACGTGGAATTGCTATAAGTGAAGATGATATGAAGATTAGTTGGAAACCCGGTACAATGATATACCCCCTGCCCGCCGTAATGGTTAGTTGCGGCAGCAACCCTGCCGATTACAACGTGCTAACGGTTTCGTGGGTAGGCACGGTGTGTACCAACCCTGCAATGTGTTACATATCGGTGCGCCCCGAGCGCCACTCGTACCCCATAATCAAAGAGACAGGGGAATTTGTCATAAACCTCACCACCGCAGAGATTGCGCGCGCCACCGATTGGTGCGGAGTACGCTCGGGCAAGGAGTATGACAAAGCCAAAGAGTGTGGCCTCACATACGGCCCGGCAAAGGAGGTAAAAGCCCCAATAATCATGGAATCCCCATTGAGTATTGAGTGCAAGGTAAAAGAAATTATACCATTAGGCACGCACGACATGTTCCTTGCCGAGGTGGTAAACGTGCAGGCCGACGACAAATACCTAAACCCCGAAACAGGCGAATGGGACCTTTCGGCAGCCGACCCACTTGTCTATGCACATGGCAAATATTTCCATTTGGGTGAATTCATAGGCCGTTTCGGTTGGAGCGTTAAAAAGAAGTAAAAAATGAAACGCTGCACACTCATTGCAACAATTCTAATGCTTTATGCAAGCATGATAGCTGCGCAAAGCACCGAGGAGAACCGCTTAAAGTTTAACTATGGAATAAAAGCGGGGTTCCAGGCTATCACATACAACCACACCGACTTCGACATAGAGGGATACACTTTTAACGACAACACCATCCAAAGCAACAAGATAGGCTACACGCTTACACCCTTTCTGCGCCTCACAAAGGGCAATTTCTACATACAGACCGAGGCGGCATTGGGTATCACACGCTACAATTTCGATTTCAACGACAACAATGTAGCACAGGGGTTCGCCCCCACCACGGCAGAGTATGACCTAACCACATACAACATTCAAATACCACTGCTGATTGGTTATAATTTCATAAGTTACGAGGATTACGGAATGAGTGTATTCACAGGCCCGCGTGCCAAATTTATATTCACATCGTTGAGCACACAGGATTTCATGCATTTCAAGTACGAGCAAATGATGGAAGAACTCAACAAACGCGACATTTATTGGGAACTTGGATTGGGCATCAGAATCTTTAACGTACTATTGGATATAACATACGATTGGGGACTCTCCATGAACAAGACAAGAATAACAGATAAAGAAAGCGGGGCTATATTCAATAGCAAGAGGAACGACAGCACACTTGGTTTCTCGGTAGGATTCATATTTTAACGCAAACACATGTTTATGCTTGGAACAATCGTAAACACCATAACCATAATCACAGGAACGCTTATCGGGCACATAGCCAAGAGAGGAATAAAGGAGAAATACCAGCATGTACTTTTCAATGCAATGGGGCTTGCAGCCACAGCACTCGGATTCAATGCCGTGAGCAATAATCTGCCCAAGAGCGAATACCCTGTACTATTTATCATAAGCCTTTCGATAGGCGGATTGGCCGGAACCATCCTAAACATCGACGGGCGTTTCAAAAAACTAACATCGCGCATAGGCACATCGAACCTGGCGCAAGGGCTATCCACGGGAATATTACTCTACTGCATCGGCACACTCTCCATTGTGGGCCCCGTAATGAGCGCGCTCTACGGCGACAACACCTATCTTTTCACCAACGCCACATTGGACCTCATAACATCGGCCGTGCTTGCCACCACATACGACATAGGCATGTTGTGGGCTGCTCCGGTGCTATTTTTGTGGCAAGGTGCAATATACACGCTCACCATGCTTGCGGGCGACATCATCCCCACCCCGCTTGTTACAGAAATATCAATAGTCGGCGGTGTGCTCATTGCAGCATCGGGGTTCAGCATATTGGGTATAAAGGATTGCAAAGCAATAAATATGTTGCCGGCATTGGCGGTGCCCATGCTATTTTTCCTTATTAAGAGTCTATTCCGGTAACTGAACATCAAACAAATCAAGCCACCAGATAAAACACAGTAAACCCCAAAGCCTGGAAAACTTTGGGGTTTACTGTGTTTTATTAGCTTATCTATTTTTATCAATATGCAAACAAGGGATATTCGGCCATTACCTCGTTTACCTTGCGACGAACCGTAGCAATAACTTTCTCGTCCTCGGGAGCGTTAAGCACGGTCTCAATCATCTCCGCAATGAAGGGCATCATATCCTCCTTAACACCACGAGTGGTAATGGCGGGAGTACCCAAACGGATTCCCGAAGTCTGGAATGCACTGCGCGAATCAAAAGGTACCATATTCTTATTAGCAGTGATATCGGCCGAAACAAGAGCCTTCTCGGCAACCTTACCTGTGAGTTCGGGATACTTGCCACGCAAATCAACAAGCATTGAGTGGTTGTCTGTTCCGCCCGACACAATTCCGAAGCCACGGTCCATGAGTTCCTGTGCAAGTGTGGCAGCGTTCAACTGCACCTGTGCCTGATACTCCTTGAACTCGGGTTGCAGAGCCTCACCAAAAGCAACAGCCTTGGCTGCAATGACATGCTCCAAGGGGCCGCCTTGAATACCCGGGAATACAGCCGAATCGAGCAACTGCGACATCATCTTAACCTCGCCCTTGGGAGTGGTTTTGCCCCAGGGATTGGGGAAGTCTTTACCCAATATGATAACACCACCGCGAGGGCCGCGCAAGGTTTTGTGAGTGGTAGAGGTAACCACATGAGCATATTTTACAGGGTTATCGAGCAAGCCTGCTGCTATAAGACCGGCAGGGTGAGCCATATCAACCATAAGAATAGCACCTACCTTGTCGGCAATCTCACGCATACGTTTGTAGTCCCACTCGCGAGAATAGGCCGAGCCGCCACCGATAATCATCTTGGGACGTTCGCGCAATGCAACCTCCTCCATCTGGTCATAATCGACACGACCGGTTTCGGGGTTGAGGTTATACTCACAAGGAGTGTAAATGAGGCCCGAGGTGTTCACAGCCGAGCCGTGAGAAAGGTGGCCGCCATGAGCCAGATTCAAGCCCATGAACTTATCGCCCGGGTTAAGCACGGCAAGGAACACTGCAGCATTGGCCTGTGCTCCCGAGTGGGGCTGCACGTTCACCCACTCTGCACCAAAGAGCTCTTTCAGACGCTCACGTGCAATATCCTCAACTATATCGACAACCTCGCAACCGCCATAATAACGCTTGCCCGGATAGCCCTCGGCATATTTATTTGTCAAACAAGAGCCCATAGCCTGCATCACCTCGTTGCTTACAAAGTTCTCCGATGCAATCAGCTCAATACCTTTGAGCTGGCGACGCTGCTCCATCTCAATCAACTGAAAAATCTTACTATCGCGTTTCATTATATATACTTAATTTTTATTATTCTAAAATTTAATGGTACAAAGGTAGTTATTTACCACCTAATACACTATATAGAACAGAAAATATTATCAACATCTGCTTTTTATGGCACTCAAACAACATATTATTCAAGTGTAGAGAAATCAATGTCGGGTGCCTTTGTTGTGTTACCTTTACGTTCATAGTTGGTGTCCGTTGTGCCATAATCATCAAAGAAGCCTCCCATAGTTAGGTAGAAGTTATCGCCCTCTACTCCTCCATTGTAATCGAGACGTTGCTTTTGGCGGCCTGTTGCATCGCATGTAAAGCGCGCCTTTGTTACCGGAATCCACTTACCATCAACAGTGCGAGCCCATTGGTTACCATAGCAGGCCTTTCTATTAATGTAGCCCATTACAGGATTAAAGTTCTCCAAGAAAGAGTGTGCACCGGTGTACCATGTAGTTATCTCGGGGCGGCTGAAGGATGCCACAAGACGCCACTTGCCCTGTGCATTGTCAAAGAAGTAGGCTGTATATATGGTACTACCCTTGCCGTCGGGCTTTACTCCCATGAGGAAACGGCACACCTCGCCCGCTTTCCAATCATAGTGCATAAAGCTCTGCCCGCCTGAGCCTTCGTTGCCAAAATCCTGAACGGTTACGCCCTCACCCTTTTTCAAGAGTTTAACACGCAACGAATCGGGGATTTCTGCGGCATTGTCGGTTTCGTATGGGCTCCAGACCGAAAATAGCACCATTCTTTTCCTTGGAGTATTGTTCTGCATACCAAAGTAACCCTCGCCAAAACCGCAAGCCATATAATAGCTGCTGGGTATATCACCCTCCTCGGGTACAACAACTTCGTTGTAGAACCATTCGACATCCTCCTTGGGGAGTCGGTAAGCCAGATGCACCGAAGGACCGCGACGGCCGAAGTGGCTGCTGAAATATGCGCCTACGTTTATAACGGGAGCAACCTCGCCACCAACAATAACGGCTGCTACATTACCAAATGAGTAGCCTTCGTTTATTTTGAGACCACGAATATCCATTTTCACATATCCCGGGGCCTTCACTTTGAATGTTCCAACCTTCACACGCACAAGCGTATCGCTGTCAAGTTTGATTTTTTTCTTTTTGCCCAAGAGAGAAACCTCTATCTGCGAGTGTCCTTTTGCTCTGAGCGCAATATTCATTTTACCACATTTTTCTGCTTTGAAATAGTAGCTAACAACTGTTTCTGTACTGTTCCAATTACGCATTTCGCCATTGCGGTCATCTATGAAAGCCGGATATTCTTTGTTCGGCTCGCCCTGGGGCGCAGCTGTCAAATAAGCATTGCCCGAAAGGGTTACCACACTCTCGGTCTGCGCAACGGCAGGCGATGCAACAAACATTGTTGCAAGCAACATTGCACATTGTATAAAATTTCTTTTTACCATAGGTGTTATTTATGAAAAAGGGCCGCTTCAAAAATGCCTTTGTCGCAGCCCCATATTTATGAAATAATTTACATATTATTCAGCCTTTGCACGACGTATGCCGCGTTTCTTGGGAGCGGGTACCTCGGCGGGTTGTGTGGTTTGCACACCTGCAAGTTCAGGGTCAATCATAATGCGACCACAGTTTTCACATACGATGATTTTTTTACGCATTCTGATATCCATCTGACGTTGTGGCGGCATTTTGCTGAAGCATCCTGCGCAAGCATCACGCTGTACATAAACAATAGCAAGACCATTGCGAGAATTCTTACGTATACGTTTAAACGATGTAAGCAAACGAGGCTCAA
>CALGJF010000069.1 GCA_937914945.1 uncultured Bacteroidales bacterium
GTCCTCTGTTATGCAAATAAGCCTCATACATCAGCATTAAGTCCGAATCAATATCCTCCAATAACAAATCCTTATCCTCTCTAAACTGCATAAAACTTTTAAGCGTGCAACGATAGGTTTCTGATGTTCGTTGCTTGCCCATCTGTTGCAGTTGAGCAATAACACCCTGCATAAAGTTGAATAGAGAATGTTCATTGCTTTGTTTCTGGAATGTAGAAACAACATCATCGGCGGTATATTTTACTCTCTTATTCTCCCATTGATTGATTATTGATTGCAACCGTTTGATATCACAATCTATGCGTTCTTTAACTGTTTGAAGATAATTGCGCCGGTTGCCGGTTGCAATTATCAAGGAGCATCGTTGCTCGCTCCACTCATGTAAAAAGAGCCGGTAATCCGTCTTTAACTGACGGATTACACGGCTTTGAATGATTTGATAATAGATTGCACCCTCTTTGTTTGCTCTTGTCGAGGGGCGAAACTTTACTTTGATACTTGCCATATTTTAATTCATATTGTTTATAGGCATTTCCTCTTCCATGGGCAATGGTTGAGAGGGCTCCATGGCTGTGGCATCGGCGCCTTGTTGAGCATTTTCCATTGCACCATCATCGCCACTTTGCTGTTGCAGTTGTGCAAGCAACTCGGGTGGGATACCGCTCATGGGTGCTCCTTCCATGGCTTGCTGTTCGTTGCGCTTTATTGCCTCCAATATCTTTGTGGCAAAGGGGAAGGAGCTGTTTTCGAGCATTGTTCTCACATCTATTGCTTGCGCGCGGAAAAGTTCCATAAGGAAGTCGTTGGCAAGCATTTGGTATGCGGGCGTGTTGAACCCTTCCGATATTGTGAGGTCTATTTCGGCATTCTGTACCTTTTCGGGGTCGTACCATTTGGATTCGTCGTTATATTCACTGCCGGCAAGGTCTATATATCGCACATCGGTATAAAACTGCTGTATTGTTTTCATAAGCTTTATATCGCGTCGTCTGCGGAAGTTGCGGAACGAGTCGAAGAGCCCTTTAAGATTCAACGATGAATTTTGTATCTGTTGTGCATAGAGGCTTGCCGGTGTCCCGGCTCTTGGTGCCTGCCCCTGCATTGCCGAGTTTACTCCCGAAATCTCGTTTATGAGCCTCAACTGCAAATTCAACAGTTCAAAGTCGCCTGCTACGGCAGCACCGCTGTTATATTGGCGCACTACCCCATCGATACTTTGCCCCGGCTTGAGTTTTACGAAAAGCACGCCGTTGTATCGCACATATTCGTCGATAACCTCCTCGCGGCTCATGCTCTCGAACGCATCGTCATCTACCACGAGTACACCTTTGGAGGATGTTCCGCGGATAAAATCTATGAGTGTGGCTGTGCGGTTGATGGCCCTCTGCTGGTCTATGAATTGCTCCACGAAATTGCCTAACTTACCTTGCACAAGGGGGTATAGGTGGAGCACGTAGTTGTGCTCGCCATGCCAATATGGGCTGCGCCCCTCTTGCAGGATATCGCCGTGGGGTGTCATGTAACGATAGTACCAATATCGTTCCGTTGCAAAGGAGTAGTCTATGAGCAGCACATCATCTTGCGGGGTGCCGGCTGCTATACCCTCGGCAAGGCGACGCTTGTTCTCGGCATCCAATTTCTGTTTTGCCTCCTTGGTATATGGCAAATAGCCCCAGGTGCCTTTGGCATCGTCGCTCCACAAATAGGCATCGCGCGACTCCAATTTCCACCCTAAAATTACACGACAGAGGTCGCTGCGTGAAGGGGTGTGGAACGAGAGGGAATGAGCCTCATCGCCTTGCATGGCACGCGCCACCTCCAAATGCGATGGTTGGGTGCCTGCATATAGTTCTTTTATGCGCTCTTTTTGCTGTGGGGAACGACCGAAATGCGCCAGCACCTGTTCGAGTGGCAAATCGAACAGTTCTCCGATGCAGGTGAGGTCCCACATACGAACATCCTCGAGGTGGGTGTTAAAAAAGAGGCGCGACGGGTTCACCGCATAGGCCCACACATCTTTTTGCCCCTTGCTTGGGTTCACGCCATACTCCACGCGTTGCGCAGCCATGCCACCGTTCAGCAACAGACGTAAGGTGTCGGAGTCGAGTTCTTCCATCTCGTTTATGTCGTGCACATACTCTATGGCTATGGACATCATCTCGCCCACACGACTCTCTTGTTGGTCGCGTGCCACACATACGGGGCGCAACAGATTTTGTCTCATTTGCCCATCTATATTACTTAAAATGGGGGCTATCATATTATTTTTCAAGGGCACCTTGCCATTCTTTTTAATGAGAGAGCCCTCGGTTATTTGTTGCCCGGTATCGGGGTCGCGCACATAGTCGCCCCATTGGTCGCCGTAGCTATACATGAGGCTTCGTCGCAATTTGCAACGAGCCTCATCGAGTGCGTTCCAACAGGCAGCGCACTCATTAAGGAAATCCACGGCTGCAGCAGGCTCCTTTATCTCCACGCCATCGCGGGAGGTAGTTTGCGCCTTCACACGCCTATCAAGAAACTTATTCATAATAGCTACACTGTTTTAGTTGGGTAAACCGTCATCAAAATTGTAGTCGAGGTAGGTATCGGCTCCGTCATCGTCAAAGCCATTCAGTTCCCTTATCTCCGATTCAATTTCGTCAATTATTTTTTCATACCCGCTCTTTTGTTCCTTCTTATCTTTTTTTAACTTCACTCCAATGCGGGGATTTCCGTAGCGATCGTATTCCAGAACCTGCTCAAAGCCATCGGAAGGAGTATCGGAATTAGGTTTTTTCCTATTAAAAGCGGCTCTAATAAGTTTGTCGATGTTATCTTTGGTTACACGGCCGGCATAGATGTTATATTTGTCCTCCTTTTCCACATCGGGTACCAACTCGTTTTTACGCAAGGGTATCACTCTGCCATATTCGTCGTGATAGAGATTTTCACTTATATCTCGTGGTTCCGACTTTTTTGCAGAGGCTTTTTTCTTTGCGAAATCGGGGAACAACTCGGGCAATTGCATTTTGACATAATCGCTAGGTTCTTTCTCTTTTAGAATCCTGTCGGTGAATTCTCGATCCCAATGAAGCATTTCCATCAGTTCGTCATTTACATTATAGCTGCTACTGCTTTTATCGGATGATGCTCTTTTTGTCGGGACAGGCGCTGTTCTGAATGACTTGCGAATAAAATCCAATGGGCCCAGAAGAGCTTTTTTAACCTCGGCAAAATCGACAAAAGGCACTTGATCCTCGCGTTTGGTAATCTCCGTTTTCGATGGCGGTGTTGTGCGACGCAGCATATCGGGTAGAATCCATCTAATCTCGGCATTTTGTGCCTCGACATCGCTGCTCTGGGCTTTGTGTTCACCGTAAGCTACCTTCAAGATATAATCATCGACTTTGGGATAGTATCTTTCAAAAACAAGTGGACCTATACCATATATCCTTTTATACATTCTCGACATTTCATCATATAATGTCGAAGTCATTTCATTATTAAGTTCCGTTATTACTCTTGCAGCTTGCAAGGCATCATTGTACCTCTTCTGAAGTTCACCTTCAGCGTCGGCACGAATTAAATCGATAGTGCGGGCAAAATTCTCGCGAGACTGAATCATCCTTTGTGTTTCAGAGATTAATTTTCGGCTCAAACTTTCCGGTCTTATAACCTCCTTGTTATTTACATACATGATATTTTTTTCAGCATCGTATTTACATGCTTTGTCAATCTTATCGCTTATCTCCACTTTCACTTTGGCAATATCGGGATATGCTGCATATAGCAGAGGGTCGTTGAGAAGATGGTGCATCTCAATCGTTGTACCGGCAAAAATTCGTTTATACTCATTTTCCAACCTTCTAATAAGCCTCTTGTGCACATCCTTCATCTCACTATCGGGGAGATCCTTAATATAATTATACGCAGCATAAACTTCTGGCTGTTTTTGGGCGAGTACCATGCCCGTGAGGTCGCGCAGTTCCATATGTTCTTCGCCTATCTCGCTACGCCATTCGCCATCGGCTCCACGTTCCCAACCTGTTCTTTCCCATATTACTTCAGAGGGCACTCCCTTCTTCTCGAGCCTTTCGGCCTTCTCGGGTGTATTATTTACAAGGTAATCCTTGAATTCACTTTTTGCCAATCTTTCTGCACCGTGCTTGCCTATGAGACGATACGACAGAGGGCCTTCCTCTGCGGAATTGTATTCGGGCTCATAGAGTGTTCTGCGCCTGTCGTTCCACAAGAGCGAGGGAGACCCGGCCAGCGCCTTTGCCTTATCGGGATATTTCTCTATGATATATTTATCATAGGCTCCGCGGTCGTAATAATCGGACAGATTATTCAACGAAGGAAACTTTTCGAGCACAGAGGCGCGATATTCATCGGGGTGCTTGCCCTCGAACATAGCCGTTTGGTGGCTTCTGAGAAGTTTCTTAAGGTCGTCGATGGTTATCAGGTCGTTGTCGGGCGATACTATTTTCTTACCTACAAGCATGCTCTTCAATGAGCCCTTTATGCGGTTAAGCAACGAATTCTCTTTTGGGGTGAGTTCGTTTTTCTCGGCAAGTTCGGCAATAAACTCCCCGACAGCAGAATAGCCCTCAAGCCCGCTATTCTTTGCAAAACGATTGATTTCGTTGCGCAGTTCAGGGCTTGAACGGGTATAGATATCATCATATAGTTCATTGAGGTATTTACCCATGAGCTTGCCAATACCTCTATGCGCCACAACCTCGTGAAGGAATGTTTTTTCCAATTCGTGTATGTCGCTTATGTTGGGAAGATTAAAATAGACGGCATTGCGTTTGCTATCGACCCAACCCAACGATTTCAATTGGTTGTTATAACCCTTTACATTATCGAGGTCAAGAGGTATTGAACGCTCGTCGTATATAAAATTCACATTAAGACCCACTCGGTCGGCAAGTTCCTGTGCGCGGGATTTAAGGCGTATAAGGTCTTTTGGCGTATTTCTCACACCGTAATAACTCCACGCATAGGGCCTGCTCCATTGTTTTGGCAATTGTATGGGGAACTCCAAGTCATCGCCCACTGCACCCAGATTTCTGTTTCCCTTGTTAAATTCTGTCTCCATGAATCCCCTGCGCTCGTCGAGCTTGGCTTGGAAATTGGGGATATTGCCATATGAGGAACCTGCCATCTCCTTGTCGATGGCGTGAAGACGCTCCCTGCCCTTGCCGCTTCTGATTATATCGACCTCGGATTTCATCATATTCAAGTACTCGTCGAGTGCCATATTCTCATTGGGCGTAAGTTCATTACCGCTGCGCTCTATCGCATCGAGAAGAGAGCCTTCGCCCAAGTTATATTTTGATTCGAGTGTACGGCGAATGTTTTGCAACATATACCCCACCCTTACATCTCCATCACCGGCACGCTTGGATATATCATCAAACATTGCACTCTCACCGGGTGCCAGCTGCCGGTTGTTGGCCTTTTTATACAAGAGATCGGTAACCTGCTCAATGCTTATACCTTTTTCCCTTGCATACTCGCCTGCCTTTTCAAAAAAGTTTACCGAATCGGACTCTTTAAGGATTTCGTTTTCGAAATTTGAGATTCTGTTGCGGCGTAGCACATCCTTGGTGCGCAGCAATTCGCCTTTCACCTCATTGCCCGAGAGGGTTCTTGACACGCTTATGGGACGGCCTGCCCCATCGAGAAGGCGTATTCTGAAACTACCGTCGGCGATTTCATCTACTGAATAATCAATAGGTATGGGAGGTGTTGAGGTAACTTTATTCTCAACAAGATAGAGCAATTTAGAACGGGTCGCTGCAGATAGGTTGTTGTTTGCCATCATTTGCAGATACTTGCTCTTTACCTCCCGTGCGTTTGCAGCAGCATCCTTTGAGCCTGTATCAAGCGACGATTCAAGTTCCTTTACAAAGAGACCGGGCTCCACGCCGGCACCCGCCATCTCTTCTCTTTCGGCTGCGGTAAAATCGAGTTCTTCTTTTAATTTCCCTTTGGCATTGAGCTTGGCATAACCGCCTTTGGGACGCCAATGGGCAAGTTTCATGGCGCCAAGCGTAGCCACACTCTCGGCATAGTCGTAAAAGAGGTCAATGGGTTCCACATCAATCCCTGCCGAGGCTTTTTCTATTTGGTTGCTTGCAGTAAAAACAGCCGACTCGGCACCCAGAGCCGCAGTTGATGCAAGATACTTTTTACCACCGGTAAGGCCACGGGAGATAGTTCTCAACGGGGTACCGACAACACCCACAGCGGCACCTGTGGCAAAGCCATGACCATACTCCTTAACAGCCTTCTCAATATTTACGCCATCGTTCGCCAAGAGGTCGTCGGCTACACTATGGCCTGCATCATATGTACCAAGTGTGAGGCCTTGGGTAGCTGCACTGCCAGCCATCATAGTTGCCATTTTGCTCTTGAAAGCCTGCTCCACCATGCGCTCTGCAACAGGTACTTCAAGTCCTTTTGCTGCATATTTTTTCATCAATGACGAAGTAATACCTTTTGCAATATTTGCAGAACCTTTTACAGCTGCCGATGAGAGATTGCCAATACCGGAAAATATGGGCATATCCACCACCAACGAGCCGATACCCGCAGCAAGATTCTCTAAGCGGTTGGCATCGTAGGCAGCAAGCCCCTCACGCTCTATCAAGCTCTGTGAATTTGTCCCTGAGTGTGCATTAAGGCTCAAATCCATCATCTTGCCTGTGAGCGAATTGTTATAGGAGGAGCGTGCGATATACTCGGCACTGCTATCGGGGGTGGCCTCATTTATATACTCTTTGTAGAGCCTTTCTCTTAATTTGGGTTCAAGCACAAGCTTGCGATATGCCTCGGGGGAGTACCCGGCATAGTGGGCATATCTGTTTGCAATGGCATCGAGCCTGTCGCTATCAATGTTCTGCATTGTCTTCTCTATGACCGCCTGTGGGTCGGAAGTACGGCGCAAGGCACCCAATGCTGACATAGGATCGGCTCCGGCAACGGTAGAATATTTACTATACTCTTTACGCGCATTCTCTTCGGCTCTGCCACGTTCGGCTGTGAATACCCCTTTTACATTATCCCTGAAAAGAGCATCGGTGGCATCCTGCACCACATGGTCGGCTGTGGCGAAGAGGCGGCGACGACGCTGTTCGTCATTGGGTGATGGTACCAAAAAGTCGCGAGCCGACTTCCGATACTGCTCGCTCATTGCCTTTTCATCAATGGGAGAAGATAAAATTGCTCTTTCTTTCTCCAATTGGGCACGTGCGTTTTTAGCATCCTCTATCATTGCGGAACGCACCTCGTCGGAGAGGGGTTTTGTTACCTTCTCTCCAAAATTGTCAAAGCCATAAAGGGCATCTTTCATTTTTTTGTGTTTGGAATTTTCGTATCCGAAGATTCCTTTCTCATCTTTGGTGTTTAGCATAACTATTTCTGTTTTTTGTGTGAATACCAATTAGTATATTTTTTATTTGCGACATCGAGCGTAGCACTCCTTGGTCTTGCGCCTTGCAACCCAAACGAAGGAAAAGGCTTGCGGAAGGTGATATCTTGCGGCGTTATAAATTGTGGCTTAGGGGGGCTTGCAACGACTGCCGCATTATTACCCGTTTGCGCACTGCCCATCTCTTTAAGTTTAATGGCCGCGATTTTACCTTCATAATCGACAAGAGCATTTCGGTATCGTTTCTGCGCCTCTTCATAGGCTTTGTTTGCGCTGCCTGAATGTGGCTTGCCTGCCACGTTATAACGCATCCCTTTGTTTTGCGCCACAAGCGAAAAGAGATTTTTTGTAAAATCTGTTATTGCGGCAACATTACGCCTGTGGGCTGCACGACGGTAATCCTCCTTGTAATTATCCAACACAGCCCTCCATCGCTGTTTAAGCAGATTTATATCTTTGTTACTATTCATGATACATGCCTTATTTTTTAGAATTATCATCGTCTTCTCTTCCCCAATTTATGCCCATGAGAGCATCTTCGAGCAGATTGAATGCATTAGAGGCACTCTCGGCCGCCATTCGTTCATCGAGTGAGAGGTCTGACATCTGCCCGCTTATTATCGACTGACGATTACGCAGATGCGCTGCATCGACATTTCGCTTGTGGGCATCGCCCTGGGCAGCAATGTTTGTCATCATATTCTCCATAACATTCATACCTTGCTTATTGCGGGCAATTGCATGTTCGGGCGTAGCACCATTGATTGCTGCGTATGCTCTGTTTTGTTGGTTTTGACGACTCAAAGTCTGTTCCACGCGTTTAATTGCAGCCCGAGCAGAGGAGTTGTTGAGATAATCGCTGAAGTAGTTCCTTCGGTACCAGCTATCCTCAATTGCCGATGAGCGTTCAAGCATTTTCTTTTGTTTTTTACGAGCATCGGAGGAACCGAACAACCCTTTAACACCCGAATAGAGGCCCAATGCCCCATTCAATCCTGATAAAATTGTAAATGCACTCATAATTTTTTTTGCTGCAAAAGAAATATCAAAACAGTGCCGCAAGGTTGCAATAATGCCAAAAACAATTAATTTTCAGCATTTTAGTGTTTTAGCAACCTGTTTTTTGAAAAGCATATTATCTTCGCAGGCAAAGATTTCAATTATGGTAAAAAGCAGAAAAAACAGTTGTGTAACCATCGACGATATACACAACGAGACCCTCTCACTTTTTCACCGCCTTATTCAACGATTAGAGAAACTGACAGCCGACTGCGAGGACCCCGGAACTATAAATCAGGCACTGAAAACCACTGCCGATTTTCTGGTAAAACTCAACAAAGAGAAAGAGCATGATGATGACGGGCTTGGAGCTTTGCTGCAACAGACACTGAAAGGGATAGATGGTGAGTGAAAGAGAAACAAAAAGAAGTGTCGCGCTGAATTCAGCGCGACACTTCTTTTTGTCTATATAATAAAATCTATTACTTTGCAAGTTCGGTGGCAGTGGTCAAAAGCTCGGTAAGCTGATGCCCGCGATATGATATTACACCATTACTGTCTATTAAAATATAATATGGATATTTATCTATTCCATAAATGGAAAGTATTGGAGTGTTCCACCCTTTAAGGTCGGATAGTTGAAGACCGGCAGGCGCTGTTCTATCTACCGCATTGAGCCACTTTGTCTTGTCCGTATCGATAGAGATACCAACAAACGATATCCTGTCGCCACACTCTTGTGAGAATTTTTTCAACGCCGTCTGTTCGGTAATTGATTTCTCATTTTGCGACGACCACACACTGACAACAACCGGCACGCCGCGCCCTACGCTGCCCGACAGATAGTGTTCATTGCCATCGCTGTCGAGCGACACAAAATCGGCATACATCTTACCTACGGCATATTTATTTAATGCTGCATAATATTTCTGCATATATTTTATCTGGTAATCGTTCTTATACTCCTGAGGTAAAGATTCTATATATGCAACAGCCTCGGCAGGCTCCAAAGTATTGAAATTTGTTTTTATTATATGCAACCCCACCACATTATTGATATTGCGCTCTATGGCACGGGCGACAAGCCTGCTACGATAGGCCGAGGTTACCTTCATCACCATATCGGCCTCTTCCACTGCTTTGTTGGAAAGATTGGAGTTTTGTGCCTTCTTATCGTAATATCTCTTATATAGTTGCTTCATCAAACTTATAGAGTCGTTGTAGGCTTGCAGTTCGTCGTTAAGCGGCGAGCCCGACACACGTGCATAATTTTCGAGCACAACTACCGAGATTGGAGCGCCCTCGGCAACAATGTCTATATTACTTTTTACCCTGCCACGATTGTTGTATGTAACGATATTACATATTGATGGCAACTCAACCTCACCTGCGAGTTCAAAGGCACCATTATCGACCACGGTGCTTGTTATGTTCTGCAACGAGCCATCGGGGCGTATGTGAACAAGGTGAAGGGTGTCGCCATTGGCAATACCCCCCTGCACACTACCTGTAACATGTATGTTATTTCTGTTTCCGCAAGCAACAAAGATGGTTGCAAGTGCAATAATAATAAGTAGTTTCTTCATTATTCTATTTATTTACACTACCCGATACAATATCGAGGAGCTCGTTTGTTATCGCCTGCTGACGGCCTTTATTATATTCAAGAACAAGTTCGCCTATGAGTTCGTCGGCGTTATCCGTGGCTATCTGCATCGCCATCATACGAGCAGCATGCTCTGCCGCTGCCGAATCGAGCAAAGCGGTAAAGAGCCGTAGCTTGGTTACTCGTGGCAGCAACTGTTCAAGCAGTTCTTTTCTACCCGGCTCAACTATATATTCGTTGGAACAAGGCTCAGCAACATGCAGCATGCTACCGATATCGATAGGCAAAAAAAGCTCTTTTACAGGCTGCTGCTTGGCGGCTGAGAAAAAACGGGTATAGAGAAGCTCAATTCTGTCATACTCCCCTGCTTGAAAGCGGCACATAAATTCAGTGGCCGCAGCATCCACTGCCGGATATGATATGGTGCTTGCCTGCTCCATGAGCATGTCGTTACACGGTAAACCCATCTTTTTAACAGCCTCATATATCTTTTTCCCTACCGGAAAGAGTTCCGCTTGCACTCCGGCGGCACGGTACTCCCCTATCACCTCCTTTGACAGCCTTATGATGTTTGCGTTGAAACTGCCACAAAGACTTGCAGAGGAGGATATCATGATTAGAGCAACGCGCTTTACCTCGCGTTCCGCGGTAAATGAGAGGGATATATCATCGCTGTTTCTCAAATAAGAGGAGAGGATTTCATCGAGTTTTTGCTTATAGGGGCGCATACCTTCTATCGCATTTTGGGCACGGCGTAGTTTTGCCGCAGAAACCAACTTCATTGCCGAAGTTATTTTCTGCGTGGTTTTAACCGACTGTATTCTCTGCTTTACCTCTTTGAGATTCATTGCTATCGCTAATTAAAAGTTCCCACAATTTCATTTGCAGCCTGCTCTATGATTGCAGTTACATCGTCGTTGATAGTACCCGATGACAACACATCGATAACCGTTGTTTTATGGCGGGTGCGCATTATATCAAGGAATAGCCTCTCAAATTCAGGCACCTTATCTATTGGTACATTGGCAAGCATGTTATGCACGGCACAATAAAGAACAGCAATCTGCTCACCCACAGGCATGGGGCTGTATTGCGGTTGCACCAATAGTTGGTTGGTGCGCCTTCCGCGCTCTATAACCATTTTGGTTACAGGGTCCATGTCGCTTCCAAACTTTGCAAAAGCCTCTAACTCGCGGAACTGCGCCTGGTCTATCTTCAATGTACCGGCAACCTTTTTCATGGATTTCATCTGTGCATTTCCACCTACGCGCGATACCGATATTCCCACATTGACAGCCGGACGGAATCCCTTATTGAAGAGGTCGCCTTCGAGGTATATCTGCCCATCGGTGATGGATATTACATTGGTGGGTATATATGCCGACACATCGCCCGCCTGTGTCTCAATTATAGGTAATGCGGTGAGAGAACCGCCACCCTTGACCTTGCCCACAAGTGAAGGCGGGAGGTCGTTCATCTGCTCTGCCACCTCCTGCTGATTTATTATTTTGGCTGCACGCTCCAACAGGCGCGAATGCAAATAGAACACATCACCGGGATATGCCTCGCGGCCCGAAGGACGACGCAGAATGAGAGAGACCTCGCGATAAGCAACAGCCTGCTTTGAAAGATCGTCGTAAACCACAAGAGCATGCCTTCCCGTATCACGGAAATACTCTCCTATGGCAGCACCGGCCATAGGTGCATAATACTGCATGGCAGCTGTGTCGGCTGCTGTGGCAACCACTACAATGGTATAATCCAACGCTCCATGCTCGCGCAGGGTGTTTACTATTGATGCCACCGTAGAGCCCTTTTGCCCTATTGCCACATATATGCAATATACCGGCTTGCCGGCTACGTAATTGGCACGTTGGTTTATTATGGTGTCTATGGCTATTGCAGTTTTTCCCGTCTGGCGGTCGCCTATTATAAGCTCGCGCTGCCCGCGCCCTATGGGGATCATGGAATCTATGGATTTAAGACCGGTCTGCAACGGCTCGGTTACCGGCTGGCGGAAAATGACACCCGGTGCCTTGCGGTCGAGAGGCATTTCGTACAAATCCCCCGCAATATCACCTTTTCCATCGAGAGGCTCGCCAAGAGGGGTTATAACACGCCCCAGCATCGCATCACCCACATTAAGCGAAGCAATGCGTCCTGTGCGTTTAACGGTCATACCCTCTTTAATTTTATCGGTGGACCCCAATAGTATGGCACCCACATTATCCTCTTCGAGGTTCATGACTATGGCTTTTATACCATTATCAAATTCAAGCAGTTCCTCGGCTTCGGCATTATTCAAGCCATAGATGCGTACAACACCATCGCTCACCTGCAACACCGTACCCACCTCATCGTATTTTGCACTGCTGTTGATGCCTTCAAGCTGTTCAAGCAACACTTTCGATACCTCGCTCGGTTTAATATTCATTATACTATCTTCTTATTTGATTTCACCAATTTCTTCCTAATCTCGTCAAGCTGCTTTTTTACGCTTGCATCGTAGCGAACAGAGTTCGCCTCGCACATAAAACCACCAATAATGGTTTCGTCTGTAATATTTTTAAGCTCCACATCTACATTTCCATCGGCCTTCATCACCTTCTCAATTTCGCACAGGAACGATTCGGGCATTGGCACAGCCGTGGTTATCTTTACTGCCACAAGATTGTTTTCCTTCCTATATTGCTCTATATATGCGTATGCAATATACAGAAGCATATCGGCACGCTCGTTCTTAACTACAAGTGCCACAAACCGTTCAAAAACAGGAGAAGGATTCACCGCAGAACATATGAGGGCACTTTTTTCGGCATTGGAGAGCGAGGGGCTTTTCAATACAACGGGAAGTTCTTTTAGCTTGCGCAAAGCACTCTTCAGTTGCAGCATATTTTCATATACCGCAGCTTGCGCATTTTGCTCTTTGGCATATTCATAAAGAGCTTTTGCGTATCGTATGGATACTACTCCCGTATTCATTTCTTTACTTCTTTTTGCGCAACGGCCTCATCGACCATTTTGTTAGCATAAGATTGTTGCGCCTCATCGCTCGATAATTCCTTGCGCAAAATTTTCTCGGCTATCGACAGTGAGAGTTCTGCCACACTGTTGCGAATATCGCGCAAAGCCCCCTCTTTCTCCTGTTCTATCAGGCGTTTCGCCTCCTGAAGCATCTTGTTACCCTCGGCTTCGGCTTTTTCGCGCGCCTCTTTTATGAGTTGTTCGCGTGTTGTGGCAGCCTCGCGCAATATTTTTGCCTGCTCCTCGCGTGCCGAATTCAATATAGCCTCGCCCTCGGCCTTAATGTTGGCAATCCTTTCGTTAGCCTCCCGGGCGCTCTTCAAAGATTCATCTATGAAACGCTTGCGTTCATCTATCATTGAAGTTATTGCAGGAAAGCCATACTTGGCAAGAATAAAAAATACTATTCCGAATGCAACAAGCATCCAGAAGAGAAGGCCGAAATCGGGTAACAGAATAGACATGAGCAGCTATACTTTATTATAATAATATAACGAGAATCGACACCAGGATTGCAAACATTGCAACACCCTCGATGAGGGCTGCGGCCAAAATCATACTCGAGCGGATATCGCCAGCAGCCTCGGGCTGACGGGCAATAGATTCCAATGCAGTAGAAGCAATACGGCTTATTCCAAGTGCAGCACCAATAACAACAACACTTGCAGCAAGCGCTGCTACCGATTTTGAAAGGCTCACACCAAGAGCCGCTTGTAAAAGAATTGACATAAACATAATTTTTATTTTTTATAAAGTTAATATTCTATTCACTATCTTTCTTGCCATGATGCTCAGGGTGAGCAAGCCCAATGAACACAGCCGACAACATGGTAAACACAAATGCCTGAATGAATGCGACCAACAGTTCGAGCATGTTCATGAATACAGAGAACATTACCGATATTATTGTCATTGCGCTGCCAAGATATTTGTTTACTGCTGCTGTTATGAATATTAGGCACACAAAAACCAGCAGCGCGGTGTGCCCTGCAAAGATATTTGCAAAAAGGCGCACGGTGAGCGCAAACGGCTTTACAATTATACCCACAAGCTCAATGAAGGGCATGAGCGGAACCGGCAGTTTGAGCCACAGCGGGACATCGGGCCACAAAATCTCGCGCCAATACTCCTTGTTACCGAAAACATTCACAGCCAAGAATGTAAACAACGCAAGCCCAAGGGTTACGGCAATGTTTCCCGTTACATTGGCTCCACCCGGGAATATAGGCAAAAGCCCCATGAGGTTGCTTAACAAAATAAAGAAAAACACGGTGAGCAGATATGGAGTAAAGCGTGCAGTCTGCTTGCCCACGTTTGGTTTTATAACGTCATCCACAATCATTGTTATGAGCATCTCCATTGCCCCTACAAAACCGCGTGGGGCTTCGCTGTGGCAATCGTGGTGTTTATACCATCGGGCAGTAAAGAGCACCAGCACCACAAGCAACAATGCAGTCAAAAAAATCGCAAGCACGTTTTTTGTTATAGAGATATCGAGTAATGGACGCACCAGGCTGCCGTACTCATCCTGTTCCACAATCTTGCCCTCGGCAGCACCATCGTCTGCAATAGCAAACCCACGGTGAGTACTACTGTGGTGAAAGACCTCGGAGGAGAATATCGCCCACCCCTCGCGCTCGCTATACAGAATTATCGGTAGCGGAATGGAAACATGCTTGCCGCCAACAGTTGTTATGTGCCACTCATAAGAGTCTTTCAAATGGTCAAAAATAGTTTTTGTGGCATCGAATGAGGCACTGTCACCTGCTGCCGACAAGCGCATGGGCGCCACCGACAGAAGAACTATGAATATGTAATGCAACAGCCTCATCGTTTACTCTTTTTTATATGCTTTTTTGCGTATATGCTATACATGCACTCGGGCACAAGCAGCAAAAGATAATACACTATAAAGTTAAAAACTATGGCAACTACATGCTGGCGCATGATGAAGGCGAGCGTGGTTATAAACAGCATCGACACGAACATTTTCACAGCCTTGAAACCTATGAGGAATCTTGTAAACTCACCGGCATTCATGGGACGATGCACAAAGAATGATGTTACCACATAAAAAAGCAAGAAATACAGCGGCACAAACAGGTGCCCCTTAAAAGTATATTGGGGGAAAAGCATTATAATAAAGGCCTCGGCCACAACAGCTATTAAAACTATTATAGCAGTGACAACCAATGATGTCTTTATAAATTTATTCATTGCACATACTTTTTACATCTCGACACAGGCGGTTACTTCGTTATTCTTAACCTCGACAAAGCCGCCACTGATTGCAAGCTCGCCATCCTGCGAACCATTCCATCCGATAACCCCCTTTTGCAAGGTTGATATTATGGGAGCATGATTAGCGAGCACCACGAAAGGAGCCTTGCCACCGGGAAGCGACACGCGCGCCACCTCACCCGAAAAGAGCAATTTTTCGGGCGACAATATATTCAGTTTAATGTTATCGCCGGCCATTAGCTTATTACTTTATCTGCTCCAACATTTTTTTGCCCTTTTCAATGGCCTCTTCAATAGTTCCCACATTGAGAAATGCCTGCTCGGGCAGATAATCCACCTCGCCGTCGAGAATCATATTAAATCCTCTTATGGTATCCTCGATAGAAACCATCACACCCTTTACGCCTGTAAACTGTTCGGCAACGGTGAACGGTTGAGAAAGGAATCGCTGCACACGCCTTGCACGATTCACGGTGGTACGATCCTCGTCGGATAGTTCCTCCATACCCAATATCGAGATAATATCCTGCAACTCCTTGTTTCGTTGCAATATCTGCTTTACACGCTGCGCCGTTTCGTAATGCTCCTTGCCCACAATGTTCACATCCAGGATGCGCGATGTGGAATCAAGGGGGTCCACCGCCGGATATATTCCAAGCTCGGCAATCTTGCGGCTGAGCACCGTGGTTGCGTCAAGATGGGTAAACGTGGTTGCGGGAGCCGGGTCGGTAAGGTCGTCGGCCGGCACATAGACTGCCTGCACCGATGTAATGGAGCCATGTATGGTGGATGCAATGCGTTCCTGCATGGCACCCATCTCGCTTGCCAGCGTTGGCTGATAGCCCACTGAACCCGGCATGCGCCCAAGCAGTGCCGAAACCTCGGAACCTGCCTGTGTAAAACGGAATATGTTATCTATGAAAAAGAGGATATCGTTTCGCTTTCCCTCGGCTGCACCGGCATCGCGGAAGGACTCGGCTATGGTGAGCCCCGACAGGGCCACCGATGCACGTGCGCCGGGTGGCTCATTCATCTGACCATACACCAAGGTAGCTTGCGATTTTGCCACCTCATCATAATCAATCTTGGATATATCCCACTCACCTTTTTCAAGCCCTTTCTTGAACTCCTCACCATAACGCACAACATTTGATTCTATCATTTCGCGCAACAGGTCGTTACCCTCGCGGGTGCGCTCACCCACTCCGGCAAATACAGAATAGCCATCGTGCCCCTTGGCTATATTGTTTATGAGCTCCATGATGAGCACGGTTTTTCCCACACCGGCACCACCGAACAAACCAATCTTGCCACCTTTACAATATGGTTCCAAGAGGTCTATCACCTTGATACCGGTATAAAGGACCTCTTGCACGGTGGAAAGTTCTTCGAACTTGGGAGCATCGCGATGTATTGGGTAAGCACCCGCGCGGTCAAGCTCGCGCATGCCATCGATTGTTGCTCCCACCACATTCATCATGCGCCCTTTAATCTGGTTTCCCACGGGCATTGTTATAGGGGCACCCGTTGCCACAACCTCCATATTACGCGAAAGACCGGCTGTGCGATCCATAGCCACGGTGCGCACCGTTTCGTCACCTATATGTTGCTGCACCTCGAGAACAAGCTCGCGCCCATCACGGCAACGCACGACAAGCGCTTCGTGTATTGCGGGTAGAATAACCTTTCCATCATCGCCTCGCGAATCGAACGAAACATCTATAACCGCGCCCACCACTTGCGCTATGCGACCAATATTTTGCAAATTATCCATTTAATTACACATTATATATATATCATACCGCAACAATTGTTTATAACAATGAGATAAACATAGATGTTGCACATGTAATCATATCGTTTAGTACATTTTACAAAGATACATTTATTTTTGAAAATTCCTAATATTTTGCAGACACAATAAGATTAAATAAAATTGGCGAGCTCGATGAGGGCTCGCCAACTTCAAATTTCTTTCAACGCTTTACAATCGTTCTATCCTGTTCACCACATGAAACATAGCGCAAATATCGGTTTTCTTTATTTTGAAAGCCGGGTAGTTGGGAGAGACGCACCACATCACACTATCGTCGTTCTCATCGGTATGGCAACGCTTAATCATGCGCGATTCATTTGTAACAATCATGTATATTTTATCGGGGTCCACCTCTCGCAAGGATTCAACCTTATTAACCCCCACAATATCACCCGAATGTATCTCGGGCTCCATCGATGTTCCCGACACCGGGAAATAGAACTGCGCAGCCCAATTGGGCATTGAGATATACCCGGTGGGTTTTTCGCGCGAGGGATCAAAAGCATCCTTAAGCCCTGCCGTAACAGGTAAATCGCTATAATAGGGAGAAGCATCATTGAATGCCTCTATTGCATCTGCATCCTGCAACATTTCGCCCTGCCCAAGCACCAACCACGATGGCGACACATCGGGGAAGGTATTAAGAAGAGAATAGACCAATTCCATGCCCACTTTTCCATCTTCATTAACCTGACGGTTGAGAGTACGCTGAGGTATTCCAAGCAATTTGCTAGCCCTGTTCACATTTATCTTTTTAGCCTTAAACACACTCAAAACCCTCTCCTTCATTGTACGTTCCATAATATCAAAATATAATTTTATACACAGTAGCAGCCGAAGCTGTTATTTAGACAAATTACAAAATAGCCATTTTTAGCCAAAATAGTCAATTCTACAACCTTTTTAATAAAATTAATCTTATATTTGCAGCCATAAACGGCTACACCAAGACGAAAGGTTAGTACAACACATGTAAACTTTGCAAAAACAGGCTATTTGCAATTGCTCGGCAAACATAATACTTTTATAAGAAAGGACAAAGAAAAATTATAGCATATTTCAAAATGAAAAGTAGAATTATTTCAAAAACAAAGCATTTCTGCGATTACATTGTAGAAAAGCTATTGGAATGGAGAGAATTTCTCTATTACTCATTTATTAAAAGAAAGGAATGGACAAGCAACCTTACGGAAAGTTATAACATCTGCAAGAAACAGAGACACAAGCAGCACGTCGAGGATTTTCTGTACGAACGTGAAAGAGCTCTTAAACTCAACCGATACAGAATGGAGATAAACGAGATTGAACAGGAAAGCGACGAGGATATCATCGGATATGTGGTGTTGCGCCGCAAAAAGAGAGTAATAAGCACAGCCACACTGAAAACAAAAAAGAGCGACAGCGAAAACTGCAAACTTATATATTGGTCATTTGAAACAGAAAAACAATAAATAATATGAAAACAACCGCATTAATGACAATTCAATTTTTAAGCCTTGTGCTAATGATTGGGAGTGCCGAGGAACTTTTATTCAAGATGCTACCCAGCGTATTATTCATTCTCTCGTTCGCAGCCTTTGCAGCATGCAGTATCTACATAAGCAGGCACGAAAAGGAGCTTATAAGGGAGAATAACAGACGATACAAAAAAGCAGAATAGGTACTTAAATTAAGAATCAGAGGCCGGTTCATAATAAAATACACCCCAAAGTTCGGAAGTAAACTGCACCCCAAAAGTTAGAGACAAAGCTTTTGGGGTGTTTTTATGCGCGAGAAAAACGACTATTCAGGCTATAACGACAACGACGTAATTAAACCTATACAAAAAGGAAAGAGCCCGGTGCAGTACCGAACTCTTTACCAATGGACCTATTATTAATCCGTCAAACCTCTTTGGAGTCAGATTGAGGTTGCATCTGTTCTTTTATACAATTTGAGGCTATTACTCAACAACAACCTTCTTGCCGTTTACAATGTAAATACCTTTAACAAGGTTGTTTACACGACGGCCGCTGAGGTCATAAATCTCGGTTGTGCCATCTTCCTCGGCCTCGATGTTCTCAATGTCGGTTACAACGGTGTTGCTGTCCGAGATAAGAATACCGTTTTTAGGGTCGGCAGGGTTCACAAGTTCAATGTTTCTAAGATCGATGGTGTAGTTGCCGGGCTCCAAATCGTCGGCGGCTTTTATGGTAATGGCTAATACGTCGCCATCCTCACCGGTGAAGGCGAGCTGGCCGTTATGGTAGCAGATTACGTGGATGGCACCGCTTGAAAGGAGGTCGCCCGATACTGCGTGGGGGTTACGCTTGTTGGGGGTGCGGCTGCCGTGGAGGATGTAGTAGCCATATTCGTCGCTCACTACTTCGAGGCCGGCGGGCAGGAAGAGGTCGAACTCTACTGCGGTTATCTCGGTACCGGGGTTGCTCAGGTTCACAAGTATATCTTTCACTTCGCCGGCATTTATCTCAAAGGGATCGATATAGAGGCGGAGGGCAGAGGTACTGCGAGTTGCTACACGGGCGGGTGCATTGGAGGCTGCCGAGGCGCCTTCGTTCAATATTATATCGACGATGGTGGTGATGTCGGCTACGCTCACGCGGCTGTCGCCGTTTACGTCGTAGGCGGTATCGGTGCTTTCGTTAAGGATGGCATCTACTACGGTGGTAATGTCGGCTACACTCACACGGCCGTCCTCGTTCACATCGCCGGGGAGGGCATCGGAAACCTCGGGATCAATAATCCACGAATAGGTACCCTCGCAGCTACCTTGTCCATGATACATAGTATTCTCCCAGCCCCACTCATCTATATATTTTTCAGGGGCATAATTTACAACGATATCACCTACGTTTATAGTATATGTTCCGGCGGCAGTGATAGGTGTTGATGCATACTCCCAACCTGTCCACACAGCATTTACAAGGTACTCGACAGTATTACCAACGCTAGAACTGGTGTTGAGTGTGAGGGTGTAGTCATTAACACCATCGCTCATAAGAATCTCACCTGAGATCATCTGCCAATTCTCATCATAGGCTATGGAAACATTCTGGTTATACTCAACGACAATTCTGTCTATTTGATTAACAGTGCCTGCTGCGGGAGTAACACTGACAATCTCCAAGGGAGTGATTGTGAATGTGTAAAGCTCTACACCAACCTCACGAGACTCATTCGCTACACCATCCATTGTGAACATTCCCTCGGGAATAACAAAGGTATAAAGTCCCTCCTCGGTAAGCTCGGTATCGAATGTTACAATAATACTGCCATTGATAATCTCGGCTGTACCATAAGCTTCGCTACCTCCGGGCATATACACTACAACAGGTTCTGCATCATCAACCAACAGGACCTCGTTCACATTGTTGAAACCGATAGCAAGACCGGGAATCTCCTTAACGCGGTTCTCATCGTCATAATTTGTATAGAACGAAGGAGACATATCCTGAATGGTTATAGTTGCTGTAATATAATTATTAATACCATCCGCGCTTACAAACACACCCGGAGATATAGCTAAATCATATTTTCCAACTTCTGTTATCGGCTCCACCAACTCCAATGTAACGCTTTTTTTGTCATCGCTTATAGTAGCCTCATTCTTTGTCTGCCAAAAATTTGTGTAATACATATCATAGATAGTCAATCCTTGCTCGGGGATTTTAACCTCTACTATCTCTTCGGCGAAGGTGAGTACCACATATTCGAGTTTGTCTGTTGTCTTAGGAGAAAAATCCACCACATTGAATGTGCTCACAACGGTGAATGTGTATGTATGCTCGGCAAACTCATCGCCATCGACACTTGTTATGCAACCGGCGGGAATGGTATATGTGTATGTACCGGGAGTCTCGATATACTGGGGTTGCAGTTCATCTTCGCCGTCCTTGCCGGGAACCACTTTTTTCTCAAATTCAAACACAGCAACATTGGGTTCCCAATCATAAACCTGCACATTAGCGATCTTTACAATCTCATTTGTTACAGTGTTTATAACATCAATACCCCCATCGGGCATGGTAACTGTTATGTCCTTGGAGAAAGACAAACGAATGTTGTAAACACCCATCTCGGCTTTGTCTGCACTAGGTGTAACAGACGGTGAATTAAAATCTGCTGCTTCCTGGGAAAATGCTACTAATGCACCCATAAAGAAGAGCGACAAAAATAGAAAAGTAAATTTTCTCATAGACTTAATTTTTGTTTAGTTAATAATATGTTTAATAAGTTTATTTCTACGAAATATTGAATTAAAGTGCGAATATAGCTTAAAAAAATATTTTTTTGCCTATTTTATGAAATAAAATAGTGTTCCCATGCTAATTCTTTCTGCATTTTGCCATATGCAGCTCGAAAAACACTACAAAAAATGAAGTGAACCCAAAAGTTTGGACAAGAAACTTTTGGGTTCACTTCACGCGTTCATTAGCTTTTGTTTGATACTTATTCTTTTATTTTGCTCCACAAAGCTAAGGCCGCTTCCACGGTATCGTCCATGTCGGCATAGGTGTATTGCGCCAGACGACCGCCAAAAAGAACACTGCCGTCGGCCTCGGCCAACTCCTTGTATTTTGCATATATCTCGGAATTGCGGGCATCGTTCACAGGGTAATAAGGCACCTTGCCGTCCTCATAATCATCGGGATACTCGTATGTAACAACAGTTATTGGAGAGTGCGTGCTCTCAAAGTGCTTGTGCTCTATAACGCGGGTATAAGGCACCTCGCGCTCGGTGTAATTTATAACGGCTGCACCCTGAAAATTCTCCTCGGCAAGATTTTTGGTATCGAAACGCAGACTGCGATAATCGAGACGACCGAAACGGTAACCGAAATATTGGTCTATACAGCCTGTAAAAAGTATTTTATGGGCTACGCCATTCCACTTATCCCTATCGGCAAAATAATCGGTATCGAGCAACACCTCCACCCCTGCCAAAAGAGCATCTATGAGTTTGTTATACCCCCCAATGGGCACACCCTGAAAATCGTCGTTAAAATAGTTGTTGTCGTATGTAAAACGGAACGGAATGCGCTTGATTATGAATGGCGGCAGTTCCGTAGCCAGACGCCCCCACTGTTTCTCGGTATAGCCTTTTATAAAGCGCTCATATATATCCTTGCCACAGAGGGTGAGTGCCTGCTCTTCGAGGTTGGCGGGCTCCGCTATGGAGGAGTATTCGGCACGTTGCTCGGCTATCTTCGCCTGCGCCTCGGCAGGTGTTTTAACCCCCCATAAACGGTTGAACGTGTTCATGTTGAAAGGTAGATTGTAAAGCTCGCCCTTGTAGCATGCCATGGGGCTGTTTGTAAATCGGTTGAATGGAACAAGGCTGTTTACATAATCCCACACCGCCTTGTTCGACGTGTGAAATATATGCGCACCATACTTGTGAACATTGATACCCTCTACATTGTCGCAATAGATATTGCCACCCACATGACTACGCTGTTCTATTACAAGGCAACGCTTGCCCGCCTTTTTTGCCTCATGGGCAAACACTGCTCCAAACAGCCCAGCACCAACTATGAGATAATCATATTGTTTCATCGCACTACTATAATATATCGTTACAAGTCTATAACGACAAATGTAATATAAAAAACTTTGATTTTGAAAAAAGCAGACACAATTTAGCAGATGCGACGCAAAATAGGAAACAGTTTACCAAATTATCACTACATTTGCTTGCGAAACAGAAAAAAGAAAAGAACATGAAAGCTATGATATTTGCAGCCGGGCTTGGCACACGCCTCAAACCCATTACCGACACACTGCCCAAGGCGCTTGTGCCCGTTTGCGGCAGGCCCCTATTGGAACACGTTGCACGCAAACTGCTTGCAAGCGGAATAAACCAAGCGGTAGTGAACATACACTATTTTGCCGATAAAATAGAGGAATGGGTGGCCACGCAACCGTGGATTGTGAGCAACCGCGAAGAACTCACCAACGGAAAAATGCTCTTTGAAATAAGTGACGAGCGCGGCCTGCTGCTCGAAACAGGCGGTGCCGTGCTACACGCCCGCAAATACCTGGAAGGCTGTGGCAAATTCCTGATACACAACGTAGATATACTATCGAGCTGCAACATTGAGTGGTTTGTATCGCAAGCACGCGAAGAGGCACTTGCAAGCCTGCTTGTGAGCAACCGCCCCACCACCCGATTCTTGCTTTTCAACCCCGCCGACATGCGCCTTGCAGGCTGGCTTAATACCGACACCGGCGACTACCACGTAACATCGCCCGAGATAGAGCCCAAGGAGTGTCGCGCGCTTGCCTTTTCGGGGATTCACATATTGAGCGACAGGGTGCTGAACCTTATGCAACAATATATTGAAGAGAAAGAATTGCCCATTGATAGAGAGAAGGGCACACGCTTCCCCATTATGAGTTTCTACATGTGGGCAGCGGCACGCTACCCCATCTACGGAGTGGAGGCCGAAAATCTTGAGTTTATAGACGTGGGCAAGCTCGACGCACTGAAACCCGCCGAGGATTTTGTGCAACGCAACTGCAAATAGCAGCGCCTACATTATACAGCAGCAACAGAAATATTACACCAAAAAAGGGAGCACGCATGCTCCCTTTTTTGGTGTAATATTATTTATAAAGTTTTACTCCTTGCACTTATCGCAGTCGCAACCGATGCACTTCCATATAAGAGCCGCAATAGCTGCACCCACAAAAGGACCTACGATAAAAATCCACAACTGCTGCAAAGCAACACCACCCTCAAAAAGAGCAGGGCCTATTGAACGGGCAGGGTTCACTGATGTACCTGTATAACGGATACATACAAGGTGAACAAGAACAAGCGACAAACCAATGGCAAGGCCGGCAAATGCACCCGCACCCTTCTTGCTATCGGTGGTACCAAGCACCACAAGAACAAAGACTGCTGTAAACACAATCTCGGCAACCAAGCCACCCATTACCGACACACCTGGCTGGCAAGCATTGGCACCTGTACCCACAATCTCGCTACCACTTGTAGATGTGCAAAGATAGAGCACTGCAGCACCGGCAATGGCACCAATCACTTGGAACACCATATACATTCCGGCATCTTTTGCGCTCATACGACCACTCATCCACACACCAAGTGTGATTGCAGGATTAATGTGGCAACCACTCACACCGCCAATGGTATAGGCCATAGCAACAACAGAAAGACCAAACGCCAACGCTGTACCGACAACGGTGGCCGCCAACTGGGGGTCATTAGATGTGCAACCAAGGCTCACGGCTGTACCGCAACCCATAAGCACGAGCACCATAGTGCCCACAGCTTCTGCTAAATACTTTTTCATAAAATTAATAATTTAAGGTTAATAAATTTGTGCAAACATACAAATAATAGCGAAAAGAGAGAAGATACTGCACATTTTTTTACTTTCGGGTGGCGAAAAAGGAAAGCAAAGCCAACGAGCAAAGCCAAAGTGCTACAAACAAAAAGGTGATTATATAGAATTCTAATAATAAAGACTTGTAATTTTATATTTACAATGTCATGGGCTCGCTTTGCTGGTGGCAACCCGCGTGGCACAAACTCCGTCTGTGCTTCACGCGACATATGCCGCAAAACTCACCGATAACAAAATGCTATTTTGTTATTCTATATATATCCAATTAGTCTGTTTGTCTCTGCTGAAGTACCCCCAAATGTAAAGAGGTCTTGTAAAAAAACCATTTTTTATATATCCGTAACCAAATTCTCCCATATCCAGATAAGTAGCATTTGTACAACGTTTGCCACACTCTAAAGCAAAATCGGATAGTGTCATCGGATAATTGGACTGCAATATGAAAGCTCCGTTCCTATCTTTGCACAACGCTCTGCGTATATTCTTACGCGTGTCGCGGAACTTCATCGTTTTTGAATTATTTACCAATGTCAGTTGCTGGAAACCATAGTCACCCATCCATTGAGTGCCGATAAAGAACATATCTCCTTTTAAGGAGACTTTCATTCTCATTGTTTTGTTTGCTTCATAGTTTTTCCCTTTTATTCTATAAGCTCCAAGTATTCGCCCTTGCTCATCGGTAAAAGCGGCAGGGATGCACATTTTGGCATTTTGAGGTCTTTTGTTCGACCATTTGAGTTCACCCTTTGGCAAATTAAATCGGGTTACACCACTTTTGAAATATTGGTAGGTAACTCCTATGCATAAAGAGCTAAGACAAATGAGTAATATAAAGCGTTTCATTAAATATTTGTGCTATGCGTGTTTTTTAATAATTCGGTTTATTCCCCAATTAGTAAATAATGCCAACAGGTAAAGCCATACATATAAATAAAATACGGAAACCAACGGTTTATTCGTGGGCCATCCAGGGCTTGAGATTTGTCTCGAAGAGACCCATCGACTTCGTGTTTGCTGTCGGCACAGCCGGTGCAAACAATAAAACGAAGGAGATAACCGAAGGGGCAAGCCCTAAATACAAAAAAGAGAACCGCGTTTGCGATTCTCTTTGTGGGCCATCCAGGGCTTGAACCTGGGACCTCCAGATTATGAGTCTGTTGCTCTAACCAACTGAGCTAAAAGCCCGAGTATCTCTTTTGAAATACAGTGCAAAAGTAATACATTTTATTCACAGAAACAAGGTTTTTCCAAAAAAAAATATATCTTCGCAGTTAAGTATGGTATTTTACCAAGTAAAAACAGCTTGCACATATGACTATAAGGAAGAAAAACATTGTATTTGACCTCGGTGGCATTTTGCTCGATATCCACCCGCAACAGACCTTTGAAGCATTTGCTGCGCTTGGTGCCGACAGAGCAATATTGAGCGAGGCATACACCCTTGCTAACAGCACCATGATGAATTACGAGAAGGGATTGATATCCACCGATGAGCTATATGATTATATAACTTCTCTTTTGCCGCAACACATTAAAGATATGTCTGTTACCGAAAGAGAAACCCGCCTGCACGATGCATGGTGTGCCCTCATTGGCGACTTGCCACTCTACAAATGGCAACGCCTTACACAATTACGCGGGAAGGGGCACAAAATATTCCTTTTGAGCAACACCAACGCTGTGCATTGGAAACAGATAGCCATGAATATTGAGAATATAGAGGGGCGCAAGGTCGAGGAGTATTTTGACAAGATTTTCCTGTCATACGAAATGCACCATTGCAAACCCGACAAGGAGATATTCACACAGATGTTGCACAAAGCGGAAATAGAGCCCGACGACACCATATTTTTTGACGACTCCGCCGATAATTGCGCAGCTGCCCGCAGTGTGGGCATGGAGGCTGTGCTGATAGAGAGAAATTCACAATGGGGAGACTTTTTAATGCAAGATTAATATTATGGAGATTATAACCAACATAGACAATTTGACAGTTAAGCCCACAGCAGCCACCATAGGGTCTTACGACGGTGTTCACAAGGGGCACGTTGCCATGATTAAGGAACTGCGTACCGCAGCTGCCGAGCGAGGATTGCCCATTACGGTTATAACCTTTATGCAGCATCCGCGCATACTGTTTGGCGCAGAATGCGAGCCCTTCCTGCTCACGACAAACAAGGAGAAAACAGCCCTGCTGGAACAGGCCGGAGTGGAACGGTGCATATTGCTCGATTTCGACAGCTACATGGCGGCAATGACAGCAGAGCGTTTCATGAAGGAGATATTGAAAGATAAACTCGGGGTGGAACTGCTGGCTGTGGGATACGACCACCACTTTGGTACCCCGCAAGAGGGTGAGGGCATCGAGGAATATATCTCCTATGGAAAGAAGATGGGTATCGATGTATTCCAAACAGCGCAATACGCCCCCAATGGCAGCAATCTGAGTTCATCGGCTGTGCGCCGTGCCCTTGCCGCGGGAAATACCGATACTGCACAAAAGCTATTGGGCCGCCCCTACTCGCTCGAAGGGAGTGTTACGCATGGTGCCGCGTTGGGGCGCAAGATAGGTTTCCCCACGGCAAACATAATTGTGAGCGACGAGATGAAGATGCTCCCCAAGGATGGCGTATATGAGGTTGCAGTAACTGTTGCCGGGAATCGCTACAAGGGGGTTATGAACATAGGTGTAAAACCCACCCTGCAAGGGGTGGATTTACGCACTGCCGAGGTTCATATTCTCGACTTTTCCGAGGATATCTATGGGCACAAGATTTCCGTTTCGTTCCTGCGCCGCCTGCGCGACGAGATTCCATTCAACACCATTGACGACCTTAAATTGCAGATTGGTGTGGATGTGGCGCGCGTGAAACGCGGTATATAACCCCCAAAAAACAGCCGAAGATTACGCTCTACTATATAAATCCTAAAATTTTACGACTATGGGAAAAATTATTAAACGTATATACCTTTTTGCAACAGTGGCAAAACTGATTGCCTACTTCCTTATATACCAATTCATTTTCACAATAGCCGGACAATACATAGCCTACCTGCTATACAAAACAGCCGTAGAGCCCGTTACATACAACGAGTTCGTATTGCAGGCAGCAGCGCAAGCAACCCAATACAAGGCTAACGGAATGGCAACAGGCATGTTGCTATCGTCGCTGATTATGATTGCCCACCTGCTTATCTTCAAATATGTACGCATAAACAAAGGATTCCTGCACGAGGTTAAGCGCAACGTACTCATCTTCTCTACCCTTTTTATAGGCAGCATGATGGTATTGTTTAATATTGTTGCCGTGTGGCTGGGATTGGGGGATTACAATGCAGAGATAATAGAGTCTATGCTCACAAGCGGTGCGGGAATAATATCAATGGCAATCATTGCCCCGATATTGGAGGAGCTGCTCTTTCGTGGAGCCATACAAGGTTTTCTGCTGCATATATTCAATAACCCATGGGTGGGAATAATCATAGCCTCTCTACTCTTTGGTGTTATCCACGGCAACCCCATTCAGATATTCTATGCCACATGCCTGGGAATAGGATTCGGTTGGATATACTACCGCACAGGCAGCCTGCTACCCGCAATCGTGGGGCACATTTTCAACAACTCGCTTGCAGTTGCAAGTAATCTGCTGTATGGCCCCGACAGCACCGAGCAGATAATAAACAATACAAGTGCCGATATTACACTTGCCATTGTTGCCGCCATCTTCACAGCTATTCTGGCATACATAATAAACAAGATACAGCCCGCAGTGCCCAAGCCGTGGCACGAGGCAAGCGAGGTGCTGTAACAAAACTTGGCAAGACTGTTAATCTTGCCAAGTTTTGTTTATATCGGTACCCAACAGCTCCTGCAACAGAGGCAGAAGAGTGTTTTTTACAATCTTGTCGTTTAGGCGATGTTCACCACTGAACCAGCGGCAACGCTCCTCGCCATAGAGGCTTGCCATGAGGGGCTGGAAATGCACCACGGGGTCTTTATCGCCAAAGAGGCCTATCACCAACCGTTTTTCCTCTTCGTTTATGCCGGCAAACTGCTCTTTCTCCATCAGTTTGAAACGCTCTACCACAGCCTTGTCTATGCGAAACTCTGTTGCACCGTCCTGCCGTTTGGAGGTATATTTATTGCGCCCCATCTTGCCAAAGAGCAGGGAACGGGACATCTCGAACGAAGGATTTACAACCACGCGAGGAACGCCCCACAGCTGCTGTGTATACATGCCACCCATCGATGTGCCGACTACTATTTCGGGCTTTTCGCGCTCCACTATCGAGCGCAGCAACTCCAAGGCCTCAAAGGGATCGACGGGGAGGTCGGGAGCTATCACTTGCCAATGGGGCAAATGGTGGCGCAACGCCATCACCGTTCCCGAACTGCCCGACGAGCCAAAGCCGTGGACATACATCATTTTTCTTCTTTCCATCGTGTATTTATATTATTCTATGAAAGAGCCTTTGAGGTTTTCTTCTATCTCCTCGTCGCTTATTGTGTGGTTACCAAGGCTGCCCGATATGTATTGATTGTACGAAGGCATATCCATAAGGCCGTGCCCCGAAAGAGCAAAAAGCAGCACCTTCTCCTCGCCACTCTCCTTGCACTTCAACGCCTCGTTGATGGTTGCAGCTATGGCATGGCACGATTCAGGAGCGGGTACAATACCCTCGGCCTTTGCAAAGAGAAGCCCAGCCTTGAAGGAGTCGAGCTGACTTATATCAGCCGCCTCCATGAGACCGTCTTTAAGCAACTGCGACACAATGACACCGGCACCATGGTAGCGTAATCCGCCTGCATGTATATTGGCAGGCTTGAACTTGTGACCAAGCGAGAACATGGGCATAAGCGGGGTGTAACCCGTTTCATCACCAAAATCGTAGCAGAAACGGCCACGTGATAGTTTGGGGCACGATTCGGGCTCGGCTGCTACGAAACGTGTCTTTTTACCCTCTTTTATATTGTGTCGCATGAAAGGGAATGCAAGGCCCGAGAAATTGGAACCACCTCCAAAACAGGCTATTACCACATCGGGGTACTCGCCTGCCATGGCCATCTGCTTCTCGGCCTCCAAGCCAATGATTGTCTGGTGCAGACTTACATGGCTCATAACAGAACCAAGAGCATATTTGCAGTTGGGAGTGGTCATTGCAAGCTCCACCGCCTCGCTGATGGCAGTACCGAGAGAGCCTTGGTGGTTGGGCATCTGTGTAATTATATCCTTGCCGGCGCGGGTGGACATTGAGGGCGATGGTGTTACCTGCGCGCCGAATGCCTGCATCACACTGCGGCGGTATGGTTTTTGCTCATAGCTCAACTTCACCTGATAGACGGCACACTCCACACCAAATGCCTTGGCTGCGTATGAGAGGGCTGTGCCCCACTGCCCCGCACCTGTTTCGGTGGTTACATTGGTGGTACCCTCTATCTTGCAGTAATATGCTTGCGGGAGGGCCGAATTGAGTTTGTGAGAACCCACGGGGCTCACACTCTCGTTTTTGAAATATATGTGAGCAGGGGTGCCCAATGCCTCTTCGAGCGCATAGGCACGCACAAGCGGTGTTGAACGATAGTAGCGATACATCTCCTGCACCGGCTCGGGGATATCAATCCATGCATCGGTAAAGTTCAACTCCTGCTTTGCCGCCTCCTTTGTGAGCAGTTTGGAAAGCTCCTCAACCGTTATCGGTTCGCGGGTTTTGGGGTTAAGCATAGGCTGCGGTTTGTTCACCATATCGGCCTGTATGTTATACCACTGTGTGGGAATCTCGTTCTCTTGCAGAAAAAATCGTTTCTGTTTCATAATAGTATTGTTTATTTGTTCGTTCAATAATATAATAAGGAGCAATATAGTAGCCGGCCTGATATTTCTTGCATCCCGACGATGGAAGGAATCTCATAAATGTGATAGTAGAGTTTTTTCGTTCTGCTCAAAATGAGACTATCACAAAACTTGCCCATTCATCGGCTGTATAAAATAAGGAAGGACCAGCCCTGTGAGGCCGGTCCTTGTATTTTATAAACTTGCTTGCTTACAGATACACACGACTAACGCTCACGAGTGTTTCCCGAGATGCGCCACCACCAATATCTGTTTACATTACTTGCCATAGCTGTTATCGTTCTCTTGGTTGCGAAGATATATATATTTTTTCTCCCTGCAAATATTTCTTTCGTTTTTTACAAGGAATTATTCAAAATAGAACGAAAGGATTATCATCTTGGACACTATTTTATCCACCGACTGGGTGAATTTCAGATTGTTCTCGTCGAGAAGGTCTTTGCGGTCTTTATCGAGCACATCTACAAGACTGAATGCAAACTTCAGTTCGGGAATCAGTTTGAAGAAGGGAAGGTAGAAATCGCAACCGAAGCCCACCTCGAACATGCAATCGAATTTCTTGAACAATATCGGACGCTGTTTCTTCACAGTCAGGTTCATCATTGGAGCTATACCGGCTGTCAGGTAGGGGCGGTAGTTATTGAATCTCTCGGCAGAGTATTTTACATGCAACGGCATTGCCAAATAGGTGGTTTTCACCTGCTGACGCTCCTTATTGCCACTGTTCTGTTCGCGAAAATTTATGGTATTCTGCCCAAAATGGAGTGTAGGCAAGGCACGCAACGAAAAATGTGTGCTCAAACGCCAATCGGCAAGCACGCCCACAGTGAAGCCCGGATTATAGCTTGCAATATCGGCAAACCATTGCTCACCCGTCTCGGTAACAAAGCCGTTATTCATAAACTCCATATCCTGCATGTGGGCACCCACGAAGAAACCGTAGTGCAGACGACGATAGTCTATATATGGTTTATTCTGTACCTTGCGCTCCTGCGCAAACGAAGCAAGCGGAAGCACAAACAAAAGCAATATGTATATGATTCGTTTCATTGACATCGGGGGGAATGGTTAGAGTATAATGTTACTTATTATCTTAAACTATAACGTATATTATAGACTTATATTGCAGTGCGAAGTTAAAAAAAGAGAGAATAGCAAAATGTAAAAATATGTTAAATACATTGTTTAATGGAGCTGATATTGCAAAAAGCAGTATCTTCGCTACCGGATAATACAAATTTAATATTTACAATTATGGCTTACGTTATTTCAGATGACTGCGTTGCTTGCGGTACATGTATCGACGAGTGTCCTCAGGGTGCAATTTCAGAGGGTGAGAAATATTCTATCAACCCCGATATGTGCATCGATTGCGGTTCTTGCGCAAGTGTTTGTCCTTCAGAGGCTATTCACGAGGGTTAATTAACGCTGTAAACAAAAAACAGGTAAACAGCCTGCCTCATGAGGCAGGCTGTTTTTGGCTACCTACTATAATTATATGAAACTACTACTGCACATAATCATAAAATCAATAATACTCACAATTATAGGAGTGTTGGTATATCTTTTATTCATAAATTTTATTGCGTAGGAGCAAGAACTCGACAGTTCATTTGCAACAATCCTATCGGCAACAAATTCACTACCAACAAGATTGCCACAGACGCATCGCATTGATAAGCTAATAAACATTTGACAGCCAATAAAAAGGCGAGGAATAAAAAAAATCCGACGCGCAGTGGCGCGTCGGATAGCATATGTTTGCGGGAGAGTATTTATTAATAGTTCTCGGGCTTAATCTGGAAGTATGCTTTGGGATGAGCGCATACGGGGCACATCTCGGGAGCCATCTTGCCAAAGTGCAAATGACCGCAGTTGCGGCACTGCCATATGCAATCGTTGTCGCGGCTGAACACCACGCCACCCTGCACGTTCTGCAAGAGTTTCTTGTAACGCGCCTCGTGAGCAGCCTCAACCTTTGCTACCATTTCGAACATTGCGGCAATCTCCACGAAACCCTCCTCGCGAGCCTCTTTGGCCATTGTGGGGTACATATCGGTCCACTCGTAGTTCTCGCCTGCGGCTGCATCTACAAGATTCTCGGCTGTGCCCTCGATGCCGTGTACCAGCTTGAACCAAAGTTTAGCGTGCTCCTTCTCCTGGTCGGCTGTCTCCTGGAAGATAGCTGCTATCTGCTCAAAACCATCTTTTTTTGCTTTGCTTGCGTAATATGTGTATTTATTACGTGCCTGGCTCTCACCTGCGAACGCTGCCCACAAGTTAGCCTCGGTCTTTGTTCCTTTCAATGATTTGTCCATAATCTTTAATTGTTAAATTGTTTATCCGTTGCAATTATCGCACTTTTTGGGGACAACTGCAATAGTTAATGTTAAAAAATACCTTAATTTTTCTTATTTTATTTGCAACCGGCGCAGCGAGGCTTAATCTGCTTGAAGAAATCGTTGCCCTTGTCATCTACCAAGATGAATGCGGGGAAATCCTCGACCTCTATTTTCCATATAGCCTCCATGCCAAGCTCGGGATACTCCACACACTCGATGCTCTTGATGTTGTTCTGTGCGAGGATGGCTGCGGGACCACCTATTGAGCCCAGATAGAAACCACCATGTTTTTTACAAGCATCGGTTACCTGCTGGCTGCGGTTACCCTTGGCAAGCATAATCATTGAGCCACCATTCTCTTGGAACAAATCGACGTATGAGTCCATGCGGCCTGCAGTGGTGGGACCCATTGAGCCGCAAGGCATGCCTGCGGGGGTCTTTGCGGGGCCTGCATAGTAGATTGGGTGGTCCTTGATATACTGGGGAAGGCCCTCGCCACGATCTATGCGCTCTTTGAGCTTTGCATGGGCTATATCGCGGCCCACGATTATTGTGCCGTTGAGCGACAGGCGGGTAGCAATGGGGTATTGCGACAGCTGTGCGCAAACCTCTTTCATGGGGCGGTTGAGATCTACACGAACAATATCTCCC
>CALGJF010000070.1 GCA_937914945.1 uncultured Bacteroidales bacterium
ATTTGTAGTAACTGTATTTCCGACCTCAAAGTTACCAAATTTTCTGCGCCATTCAACAATGGTGCCGTGACCTTGAATACCATATTTGCGCATTGCGCCATTGTTGGTGATAGCTCCACTCTCCACCTCTCGGACTACCGCCAACTTAAAACTCATCGGATAGTCTCGTTGCGTACGCTTGATATACAAGCTTTTACTCGTTTCTTCCATAGCTTTACTCGTTTTTGTGTAACGCTATTTTAGGACGGGACACATATCACAATAAAGGCTGCCCGCGGGCAGCCTTTATTGTGATTTATTGTGATAGCTGTTATTCAGAAATTCTGCTTTTGAAGGAGTGCAGCACCGTGTAATCGCCATCCACTTTCCACTTGCCATCGACCATAACCATACGTGCCACGGTGGCAACCCGCTTGCCCATAGGGCTCATACCTTGCAACTCCACCCAAGCGACATCACCCTCATATACAACCCTGTCAACCTTGTAATCGGCACTATAATCGGCGGTACGCTCCTTATAGTCGTTGGATTTTACAGCAAGGTCAAGATAGTCGCACACCACATTGTAATCCATATTCTTTTCAAAATAGAGATTCTCCTTCACATAGCTCATATCGCCCGATGTGAGAGCATTGAACAAATTTACGGCCACCGTTTCGGGCGGCGTGGGATTGCACGAGGCAAGCAATATGAGTGCAAACAAGAGAAGCAGAACTTTATCTATATATTTTTTCATATTTATGTTACATTTACAGATGCGAAAGTAGCAATATTTTACCAAACAGATACTAAAAGAGCAATTTTATTTATCAAGCATAAGCGATATATCAATAGTAGCGGGGAGAGCATCACCCAGAGTGCGGCCCATGCAGAGCGACGAGCCGCTACCGGCTACAAGCAGATTGATTACATCTACTTTGTAATATCCGCAAAGCAAGGATTTAAGTTCGGCACAAGCGCACTCGCTACACCCTCTGATATCGAGCAACAGGGGTGAACCCTTCTCCATAATAACAAAGGCTGCGGCCATGGATACACCACCCTGCCGCGCCACGAAACAACCGCCGCCTTGCATTTTGCAAGATACCATATTCATGGAAAGCAACTCGCGCGAATGAATAACCACGGGCGCAGCAGCAGCCTGCCACCCAACCCACGACGAGTATATCTCATCGGCGGATGATACCCGAACCAAGACTGAGGATACAGGCCTGCTATCAACAAAATAGAAACGCTCCAATGCCCTGCTTGAACAATCTGCATATCCCAAACGAGCATAATAAGCACGCAAGGAGTCCGATGCAGGCAGGAGGTAAATAAAACGAACGCCATTGTCGGCAAGCAGGCGTTCCACATTTTTCATAAGCAGCGCCATATATCCCCGCCCACGATATTCGGGAGCGGTGGCAACCGCATAGATATATGCAGCGGCAAATCCCTTTCCACCGTAGTAAAGAGTAAACGGCAATGCATACAATGAGGAAACAACCATGCCACCCAAAGAGAGAGTGTGGACAACATCCTCGCACCGGTATGTGGCAAAAAAAGCATCTATATACTCATAGCTGTCGCCAAAAACAGAGTGCCACAGTTCGCGCAACTGCCCCTTTGCAACAGCTGGCGGCAAAGCATCAAAAAGCGGCAAATTATTATTTCCCGAATTCATTACACAAATTACTATTTACTGCACCTAATTATATCCACAAATTTATACAATATATTTTGCTAAAAGAATTAAAATGGCTTAACTTTGCATAGATAATGCAAAACAGGTGCATTCGCACCCCTGCAGCACAGCCCTTGCCTGCGAGATAACATTCCACAGACAACCGACTTTTGAATATATAAAAACCATAAAAGATAATTACACAATGGATGTTATTAAAAATCTAATCGAGCGCGCTTGCAACAATCAGCAACGCATCGTTCTCCCCGAAGGCACCGAGGAGCGTACACTTAAAGCTGCCGACAAAGCCATAGCCGATGGCATAGCTCAAATCATTCTCATTGGCAACAAGGAGGAGATTATGACTCTCGCAGGCAAATGGGGGCTCAACAACATTGAGAAAGCAACCATCATCGACCCCGAGAACAACCCCGACGCCGAGAAGTATGCAACCCTGCTCTATGAGCTCCGCAAGGCAAAAGGCATGACAATGGAGGATGCACAGAAACTTGTTTGCAACCCCCTCTATCTGGGTTGCCTCATCATAAAGAACGGCGATGCCGACGGACAGGTAGCCGGCGCACTCAACACCACAGGAAACGTATTGCGCCCCGCATTGCAGATTATAAAGACCTCTCCCGGAATAAGCTGCGTATCGGGCGCCATGATGATGATTACCAAAGCCAAAGAGTATGGCGAGGATGGCGTTCTCTTCGTAGGCGACGTAGCCGTTACCCCCACTCCCGATGCCAACCAGCTGTCGCAGATTGCTGTATGCACCGCACAAACAGCGAAAGCTATCGCAGGGTTTGAGGAGCCCCGCGTGGCAATGCTCAGTTTCTCTACCAAAGGCTCGGCAAAGCACGAAATGGTAGATAAGGTTGTTGAGGCAACAAAGCTGGCACACGAGCTAGACCCCGCCCTCTCTATCGATGGTGAATTGCAGGCCGACGCAGCCCTTGTACCCTTTGTGGGACAGAGCAAGGCTCCCGGTTCAACCGTTGCCGGAAAAGCCAACGTACTCATTTTCCCCGACCTTGGCGCAGGAAACATCGGTTACAAACTTGTTCAGCGCCTGGGTGGTGCCGAAGCTATCGGCCCCGTATTGCAGGGTATTGCACGCCCCGTGAACGACCTCTCACGCGGTTGCTCTATCGAGGATGTTTATATGATGATTGCCATTACAGCCAACCAAGCTATTGCAGCTAAAAAATAACAGATACACAAAATGAAGATACTTGTATTAAACTGCGGAAGTTCGTCTATCAAATATCAGTTGTTTGATATTGAGACAAAGGAAGTTATTGCCAAGGGTGGAATAGAGAAAATCGGCCTCGAAGGTTCTTTCATTAAATTCACATTGCCCAACGGCGAAAAAGAGACAATCACAACAGCCATACCCGAGCACACAACAGGTGTACGCCTTATCATCGACCTTTTGACCAGCGACAAATACGGCGTTGTAAAATCCATTGAGGAGATTGATGCTGTGGGCCACCGCATGGTACACGGCGGCGAGAAGTTCAGTGCATCTACACTGCTCACTCCCGAAGTATTGGAGACTTTTGAGGCTTGTAACGACCTTGCCCCCTTGCACAACCCCGCAAACCTCAAGGGCGTGAATGCCGTGAAAGAGGTTGCTCCCGATATGCCCCAGGTAGGTGTATTTGACACAGCCTTTCACCAAACAATGCCCGACTACGCATACATGTATGCTGTTCCCTACGAGCTATATGAGAAATACGGTGTTCGCCGCTATGGTTTCCACGGAACATCACACCGTTACATCACAAAGCGCGCTTTGGAGATGCTTAACATTCCTGCCGAGGGTAGCAAAATCATCACCTGCCACATTGGTAACGGTGGCTCATGTGCAGCAGTTAAAGACGGCAAGAGCATAGACACCTCAATGGGCCTCACCCCACTTGCCGGCCTCATGATGGGTACACGCAGTGGCGACATCGACCCGGGCGCAATACCTTTTATCATGGATAAAATGGGCTTGGACACACACGGTCTTTCAGACCTTTTGAACAAGAAATCTGGTGTTGCCGGTATTTCGGGTGTATCAAGCGATATGCGCGAGGTTAAAGCAGCAGCCGATGCAGGCAACAAACGTGCCGAGCTTGCCAACACAATGTATTTCTATCGTATTAAGAAATATATTGGTGAGTATGCAGCAGCCATGGGTGGTGTAGATGTTATTATCTTTGCCGGAGGTGTAGGCGAGAACCAGGCAGACTGTCGCGAGATAGTTCTCGAAGGCCTTGAATTCATGGGTGTGGAGCTTGACAAGGAGGTTAATGCAAGAACCCGCGGCGAGGAGGCTATCCTCTCTACCCCCACATCAAAGGTAAAGGTATTGCTTATCCCCACCGACGAGGAGCTTATGATTGCAAGCGATACTTACGAAATTGTAAAAGGCATGAAGTAATAAAAAATACCATTACCATACACACAAAGCGAGGCAACGCAATGCGTT
>CALGJF010000071.1 GCA_937914945.1 uncultured Bacteroidales bacterium
ACAAACCTCCTTCATAGGACGGTTGAGGTCGGCGCGTACAATCTCGCCCTCACCTGCATTACGCAACTCCTCGGGGATGAGTGTGGCAGGCTGGTCGTCGAGTTTCTCAATCCATATACCGTCTTTGTTAATCTTTGCTTTTATGTTGCGGTCGGCAGAACAGCTTACACCCATACCCACGGGACAGCTTGCGCCATGGCGGGGCAGACGCACTACTCGAATATCGTGAGCAAGGTATTTACCACCGAACTGCGCACCGAGGCCTATGCGATGAGCCTCGTCGAGCAACTGTTTCTCGAGCTCGATGTCGCGGAAAGCACGGCCTGTTTCATCGCCTGTTGTGGGCAGGTTGTCGTAGAAGTGGGTAGATGCCAACTTAACTGTGAGCAAGTTTTTCTCGGCCGATGTACCGCCTATCACAAATGCTATGTGATAAGGGGGGCAGGCCGCTGTACCCAAGCTCTTCATTTTCTCCACAAGGAAGGGCACTAGTGTAGCGGGGTTCAAGAGAGCCTTTGTCTCTTGATAGAGGTATGTTTTATTGGCAGAGCCACCACCTTTTGTTACCATGAGGAAGCGGTACTCCATGCCCTCGGTTGCCTCCAAATCTATCTGTGCGGGGAGGTTGCAACGAGTGTTCACCTCGTCGTACATATTGAGGGGGGCGTTCTGGCTGTAACGCAGATTCTCTTGTGTGTAGGTATCATAAACACCGCGGGCGAGAGCCTCCTCGTCGCAGAAACCGGTCCACACCTGCTGGCCCTTCTCGCCATGGATGATAGCTGTACCTGTATCCTGGCACAGAGGCAACTGACCTTTGCAAGCAACCTCGGCATTGCGCAGGAATGTGAGTGCCACATATTTATCGTTCTCGCTTGCCTCGGGGTCTGTGAGAATTTTTGCTACTTGCTCGTTGTGCGAGCGACGGAGCATAAACGATACATCGCGGAAGGCTGTGCGCGACATAAGTGTCAAAGCCTCGGGGGTAACTTTAAGCATGGGTTTACCCTCAAACTCACCTACCGACACACCCTCCTTTGAGAGGAGATAGTACTCTGTAGTGTCCTTGCCCTGCTGGAACATGTGGGCATACTTAAATTCGGGAATTGCTGCCATAGTTTTCTATTTTTATGTTTAACATTTAATTACTCTTTCCACTGTTCCTCAAATGCGGTTTGTCATTCCGAACCGTGTGTGAGGAATCTGAATTTGAAAACTTTGAGATATCTCACATTCATTCGATATGACACGGCATTGAGGCAACTGCTATACTTTATTTTTTCCTACTCTTTCCACTGTTCCTCGTCATATGTTTGATAGAGGAAGTCGTTATATGGGTATTTTTGAACGTGCAACTCGCACACTCGTTTGTATATTATATCTTTAAGGTCGTCGATATTACTGCGCTCGCGTGCCGATATAAAGATACAGTTATCGGCCAGCTTGGAGAGCCACGATGCCTTCAACTCGTCGAGGCTGATATTCTCGCGTGTTTTGGGTGTGAGGTCGTCGGGTTCCTTTTCTACATAAGTAAATGCATCTATCTTGTTAAAAACAACCATCATGGGCTTGTCGCCGCAGTTGAGATCGGCAAGCGTCTTGTTTACAACGGCTATCTGGTCCTCAAATTCGGGGTGCGAGATATCCACCACGTGCAACAGCAAATCGGCCTCGCGCACCTCGTCAAGTGTGGATTTGAACGACTCGACAAGGTCTGTGGGCAGCTTGCGTATGAAACCTACCGTGTCGGACAGAAGGAAGGGAAGGTTCTCTATGATTACCTTGCGCACCGTGGTGTCGAGCGTTGCAAAGAGTTTGTTCTCGGCAAACACCTCGCTCTTGGCAAGCAGATTCATGAGGGTTGATTTTCCCACGTTGGTATAGCCCACAAGTGCCACACGAATAAGGCGACCGCGATTCTTGCGCTGTATGGACTTTTGGCGGTCTATCTGTGCAAGCTGCTCTTTGAGCAACGACATACGCCCGAGGATTATACGACGGTCCATTTCGAGCTGCGTCTCACCCGGGCCGCGGAGACCTACACTGCCACCCTTGCCACTACCCGAGCCACCACCCTGGCGTTCCAAGTGTGTCCACAAGCGTTGCAGGCGAGGGAGCATATATTTATACTGCGCCAGCTCCACCTGCACCTTGGCATGGGCTGTCTGTGCGCGCATGGCGAAGATATCAAGAATGAGCGATGTGCGGTCGAGTATCTTTATTTTAAGTTCCTTTTCAATATTACGCAACTGCTTTGCCGAGAGTTCGTCGTCGAAGATTACCATGCCGATTTCGTCGTCGGTATCCCTGCGCATCTCCACATATTCGGCTATTTCAATGAGCTTTCCACTGCCCACATAGGTCGCGGAATGGGGGTGTTCCAAGCGTTGTGTAAAGCGTTTAACCACCTCGGCACCTGCTGTTTGAGCGAGGAATTCAAGCTCGTCGAGGTACTCGTTGGTCTTGCGTTCGTTCTGTGTGGAGGTTATAAGGCCCACAAGAACGGCGGTCTCCTTTTTGGTGGTGGATATTACAAATTCTTTCATTAACTATATAATGTTTACTATGCGAAGATAGTTATAATTTTTAAGATTTTAACACACTGCGATGCCTAAACCTAATATTGCGGGAATATTATACAATAGAACGATAGCATCCGCCTGCAACGGCTTTCACATACCCCTTCATCTCCATATCGAAAAGCAGAGGCATGAGCACGTTCACAGGCATATCGGCATGCACAACCAATTGATTCACCTGCAAACCGTCGGGAGCAGACTGCAACAGATTCATAACAATCTCCTCTTGCGGGGTGAATTCGGGGAATATTTCTGTTTGATGAGCCTTCTTCACCTTGCCTGTGCTCCAATTCATAGCCTCGACAAAATCGTATGCCGAGGTAATGAGGGCCGCACGATTACGTGCCACAAGTTCGTTGCAACCGCATGAGTATTGGTCGCTGACACGCCCGGGAAAGGCAAAGCAATCGCGCGAATAGCCATGGGCCATGGAGGCGGTGATGAGCGAGCCGCCCTTTGATGCCGACTCTATAACCACTGTGGCATCGGCCATACCGGCGACTATTCTGTTGCGCTGAACAAAAAATTGCGGAAAAGGGTTTGTTTCGCTCATGAATTCTGTGAGTAAACCGCCACCCTGCTCTATCATGCTTTTGGCTACGGAACGGTGGGTGCGTGGGTATATCATATCGAGCCCGTGGGCAAGCACTCCCACAGTGGGCAAGCCGGCCTCCATCGCAGCGCGGTGGGCGCAGACATCTACACCATAGGCAAGGCCACTCACAATGAGCGTATCGGGCAGCAGGCGGGCAAGGTCGAGCACAAAATTACGGCACAATCCCTTGCCATACTCTGTTGCATGGCGCGTGCCCACAATGGAAACTATATGTTTTGCATTAAAGGGAATGTTGCCCAAGGAGTAAAGGGCTATGGGAGCATCGCAGCACTCCAACAGGCGCGCGGGGTAGTCGCTGTCGTTAAGACAAGTGAGTTTGATACCCTTGGAGGATATAAAATCCATTTCGCGCTTTGCACGCTCCATAATATCGGGGGCACGCAGTGCCTCAACGAGTGTGGGAGATATGCCTGGAAGGATATCGTTTATATATTGCAGATTGTCGAACAGCTCCTTTGCACTGCCCGCCACATCCATTATCTGACGAAGAAGAGCAGGATTGTATACCTGCACCCTTGAAAGGGCGAGTACACAAACCTGCTCGTTTATGGTGGTAGAGAATGACACTACTTCAAGATTGATTTGAACGCCTCGTCGTTCATGTATTTTGCAAACTCCAGATCGCCGAGAGCCTTGGCAGCCATCGAGGGATCGAGTTTAACGGCACTTTTAAGGCCATCGTAAATGAGAGAGGCATTGCCTGTGCGTGCGCCAAGAACAGCTTTTATATAGTGCGTGGTGGCATCGGGATTCTTTATAGAGGCAATGGTCTTTTTTGCATTGCTGTAATCGCCATCAAGCAACTGCGCAAGAGCGGTGCTGTTGGTGGGTGTTTTTTCAAGCAGATAGGCTGCACGGCCATACAAACCTTGCGCAATGTAGAGGTTGCCAAGAGCCTCGTCGCCGGCCTTTGCACTTGAACCGATTGCCATGTACGACTCGGCAGCAGCCACATTGCCCTGCAATAGTTCCATGTAACCAAGGTTTACATTAACCTCGGGGGCATTCTTGTCTATCTTTGCTGCCTGTGCAAAATAGTCGGCGGCTGTGGTATAGTCGCCAGCGTTATATGCAAGCACACCAAGGTTGTTATAGCCGCGATAATCGGCAGGATAGAGCTTGGTTGCTGTTGCATAGATATTCTTCTTCTCGTTCACATCGTCTGTGAGAATTGCCGAGTAGAGAATCTCCTCGAGTGAGAGCACCTTGGGATCGGCAGCAAACTGCTCCATAATCTCGTCATCGGAACGGCCGATAAGCTGGTAGTTGAGTGTGATGCGGGCACGACGCAATTGAGGAAGAATCTCATCGGCAAGATCACTGTAAACAGAGGATATGTTCTTTATCTGCTGCTCGCGCTCCTCGGGCTCGTTATACATTGAAAGAACGCGCAAGATTATCTCTTTATCGGGGAGGTTCGATTTTGAAACAAGCTCTTTGAAACCTTCCCAATCCTCGGCTGTATAATCGCTGTCGATGTAGCCCTCCAATTTAGCCTTGTCCATCTCCTTCTTTACATACTTGGAGGTATTACTCTCGCGACCTGTTGCAACATCGGTGTTGAGCGACATGCCACCATCGGGAGATGCATATGCCGATACCTCGACATTATCAACCACCTTGTTTTTCACGTCGGTTGCTATATCGCCCATGGTTGCTGTGAGTTCCTTCATTGCAGCGCTGTTGAGCTCGGCTGCACGAAGGTTGGTTTGCTGGATAAGGAACATGATGTTAGCCTCTTTTGCCTGCTTGATAACGCGCTGGAAAGCATCCTCGCCCACGGCGATGCTTGCCTTTTGAGCTGTTGTACGATACAGCTGCGATGTAGCGATGCAACCATCGGCAACCTTTACCTCGGGGAGATTATATGTTTTGTCGCCCTTCTTAACGGTGAAATTAAGGTAGAGAGCACATTTTTCCATGGCAGGAACATAATCGAACTTCATCTTCATGGTGAAGTTGCCACCCTTATCGTAAAGGATTGTGCGATTATTGCCACGCACCTTTTCACCTTGGAAGATTGCCGACTCGGCTGTTGCCGAACCGCCTTCGTATTTGAGCACGGGAGTTACTGTGAGAACCGATTTCTTATTAAAGAACTTTGCAGGGAACTTTCCATCGATTGTTACAGGGATTTCACTGCCCACAACCTCTAAAACGGCGGGGGTTACTGTAAAATATTCTGCGGGGAGTTCGCCCATCTTGGAACTGCATGAGCAGAAGAGAACCATCAATAATGATAGCAGAAAAGATAATTTTTTCATCGTTTTTATAATATTATTGTTTGTTTGCCAAATTTTACGCGAAGATAGCTCTATTTATTCATTCCACAAACACAAAACCATGCTCATTTACACACTTTTCAGCATTTTTCACTTAAAAAAAACAAATAGGCGATATACAACGCAGGCCGTGGCACGCAAGGGTATGACACATGGGGGATTATACATCTCTCCCATATGCCTTGTTGTTGCGCGGATGATGCGCTATTATTTCATCGCGCAGGCGGGTACGGTCGATGTGAGTGTAAATCTCGGTGGTGGCTATGCTCTCGTGACCAAGCATCGCTTGTATGATACGCAGATTGGCACCACCCTCCAACAAGTGAGTGGCAAACGAGTGGCGGAATGTGTGGGGGCTTATGTTTTTGGCGATGCCCACCAAGGCCGCCTGCTCCTTTATGAAGTGAAATACCATTATGCGGGAGAGGGATTTCCTACGCCGTTCGCTTATGAAAACAAAATCCTCGTACCCGGCCTTTATAGCGATGTTGTTACGGTCGCTGAAATAGGCATCAAGTTCGGCGATGGCGCGGGATGATATGGGCACCAAACGCTGCTTGTCGCCCTTTCCTGTAACACGTATAAAGCCGTCGGAGAGGTAGAGGTCGGATATTTTGAGATTACACAATTCAGATACTCGCAAGCCACAACTGTAAAGTACCTCTATCATCGCACGATTGCGCTGCCCCTCGGGCTTGGAGAGGTCTATGCTGTTTATAATATCGTCTATCTCCTGCACGGAAAGCACTGCGGGCAGACGCATACCAATCTTGGGAGATTTAAGCATCTCGGTAGGGTCGCTTTCCAAAAAACCATCGAGGCGCAAGAAGTCGTATAACGAGCGAAGCGACGACAATATACGCGCTTGCGAGCGCGGCAGGATACCCACATCGTTAAGCGTTTCGAGGAAGGAACGAAAATCCTCCGGCACAGCATCCAGCAAGCCCCTATCTGCACTCTCCATATATGCCAAGAACTTGTTTACATCGCTCATGTATGCCTCCAAGGTTTTGGGAGAGAGGGATTTTTCCAATTGCAGATATATGCGATAGCGGACAAGAGGCGAATTGCCTTGCCCCTTGTTGCCTTCTCTACTATTTCCCGATATCTTGCCCATAGTTTTTGCAAGTGCGAATTTACTAATAACATTCGTAAAAACAACAAAAAGATGTTACGTCGGCGGCGTTATTTCTCATTTTCATTTAATTATTGTATCTTCGCACAAAATTCAGAACGCTTTATGAGCATCGACAACAGGCTTGACGAATATATTGCTGCGCACAGCAGCCCCGAGGGCGACTATCTTTACAGGCTTTACAGAGCAACAAATGTGGAGATACTGAACCCGCACATGGCATCGGGGCAGGTACAAGGGCGCTTGTTGAAACTACTTGTAAAGATGATACGCCCCAAGCGCATATTGGAGATTGGTACATATACCGGATACTCGGCAATATGCATGGCCGAGGGACTCGACAGCGACGGCAGATTGTTTACCTTTGAGATTGACGATGAATTGGAGGATTTCACACGCCGCTGGATTGAGAACTCGCCTGTTGCCGACAAAATAGTTCTCACAATAGGCAGCGCGCTCGACATAGTGCCCACTATGGGTGAAAAATTCGACCTTGTGTTCATTGACGGGAACAAAAGAGAGTACACCGCATACTATGAACTTGCTCTGGAACACTTGAACGAAGGGGGTTGGATTCTTGCCGACAATACGCTGTGGGATGGCTGGGTGATAGACGAGAAACGCCAGGATGCCCAGACCAACGGTGTGCGGGCATTTAACGATTTGGTGCGTAACGACGAACGTGTAGAGGAGGTTATATTGCCACTGCGCGACGGTCTCACTATTATTAGAAAAAAGTAAATTACAATATGGACAGTACAAGACAGAACAAAATTTCGCGACTCATACAAAAAGAGCTCAGCGACATACTATTAAAACTTGCGAAGGAGACACGAGGCATAATGGTATCGGTGAGCGTGGTACGCGTGAGCCCCGATTTGGGCATAGCCAAGGCCTATTTGAGTGTATTTCCCTCGGAAAAGGGCAACGAGGTGGTGGAGCATCTTAACAACAACATTAAGGCTATACGCTTTGAACTTGGTAACCGAGTGCGTCATCAATTAAGAATTATACCCGAGGTTCGTTTCTATTTAGACGATTCGCTCGACTACATTGAGCACATAGACAAGTTGCTGAAAGACTGACAACGGGAATGAATCTCTCCTTTTACATAGCCAAGAGATACCTCTTTTCAAAGAAAAGCCACCAGGTTATAAACATCATATCGGGGGTGGCGATAGCAGGTGTGGCACTTGCCACAATAGCTATGGTATGCACGCTATCGGTGTTCAACGGTTTCAAGGAGATGGTGGCACAGCAATTTACCGCGTTTGATCCCGATATAAAAATCACAGCCGAACGAGGAAAAAGTTTTACAGCCGACAGCCTCATACGCGCCAATCTGCGAGCGCTCCCATGCGTGGAGGTGGCAAGCATAGCCGTGGAGGACAAGGCCATGGCACAATACCAAGGCAGGCAGGTGATGATTACCCTCAAAGGCGTGGAAGATGATTTCAAGGAGCTGACGAGCATTGAGGATGCGCTCATAGGGAATAGAGGTTTCACGCTGTGCGACAGCATAAACAGCTATGCTGTGCCGGGCGTGGGAGTGGTAAGCAGCCTTAACTGCGGGATATACCATGTTGCGCCATTGGAAATATATGCCCCAAAGAGAAAGGGCAAGGTGAGCATGAGCAACCCAGCAAGCAACTTCAAAAAGAAATTCCTGCACTCATCGGGTGTGGCGTTCATTGTAAACCAACCGCAATACGATGACCATTATATACTCACATCGGCACATTTTGCAAGGGAGGTACTTGGACGCAGTGCTAACGAAGCCACAAGCATCGAGATTAAGCTTGCCGATGGATACAGCTACAACAGAGCAAAGCAGGATATAAAGGGCATCATCGGCGATGGTTTTATCATCGAGGACAGATACGAGCAGCAAAAGGATGTTTTCAAAGTCATGACGATTGAGAAGTTTATCTCATACATATTCTTGTCGTTCATTCTGCTTATAGCCTGCTTTAACATTATAGGCTCTCTCTCTATGCTAATAATTGAAAAGAAGGAGAATATGGAGACTCTGCGCTCGCTTGGTGCAACCGACAACGTAATAACAAATATTTTTGTTTTTGAGGGCTCGGTAATCTCCATGATTGGGGCCATTGGAGGCATTGCCATAGGGCTTGGCGCATGCCTCCTGCAACAAGAATATGGGTTGCTCACCCTTGGTAATGGTGTGGGGGATTTTGTTGTAGACAGCTACCCTGTAAAAGTGGAGGTTGCAGATATTATAGCAATATTCGGCACGGTGGCCATTGTGGGGCTCATTGCCGTGTGGTTGCCGGTTAAGATTCTTACAAAGAAATTCATAAAGAGATAGGATAACAAAAGATTAAAGCAATGGGGTGGTATTATGCAATACCACCCCATTGCTTTAATCAAGCGTTACATGCTCCACATTTATATGCTGTTCAAGGAAACGCGATGCCTGTTCCCTGAACCGGTTGTCCGACTCGGTGGTACAGAAGACGCGCTCACCACCCTTTGAGCATAGAGCATCTATTTCGGGGTGGCGCTGAAGATAGTTCTTTAACGATGCAGCCACCGCTGCACCCTGTGTGAGCACCTTTACCTCCTGCGGAACATATTGCTTAATCTTCTCTATGAGCATGGGATAATGGGTGCAACCAAGTATAATGGTATCAATTCGGGAGTCGCGCGACAGCAGATTATCTATATGTCTTTTTATAAAATAGTCGGCTCCGGGGCTGTTGTGTTCACATGTTTCCACAAGTGGTACCCACATGGGACAAGCCTCGCCGGTAACCACAATGTCGGGGAACAGCTTCCTTATCTCCAATGGATAAGAATTAGACTTTATGGTACCCTCGGTGGCAAGCACCCCCACATGGCGACTCACCGTAACCTCGCCAATGGTCTCCACCGTGGGACGTATTATGCCAAGAACACGTTTCTGCAAGGATATTTGGGGTAAATCTATCTGCTGTATGCTACGCAACGCCTTTGCCGAGGCCGTGTTGCATGCAAGAATAACAAGATGACACCCCTGCGAAAAAAGATATTTCACACATTGGCGGGTAAATTCATATACGACATCAAACGAGCGCGTGCCATAGGGCGTGCGTGCGTTATCACCAAGATAGAGGTAGCTGTATTGCGGCAACAGTTCCTGTATCTCGCGATATATGGTAAGACCACCGTAGCCCGAATCAAAGATTCCTATCGGACCGGGATGCATGCCGTTGTGCATGATATCTTTCATTGTACTTTACTCCTCTGTAACTATTTCTATGGTTGAGGGAGCAGGCTTTGCAGTTTCGGCATGAGCCGGCTCACCGGCATCTATTGCTGTATTTACAATGATTGTGGGAGAGTGCACCTCCTTAATGATAAGTGCGGTTATGTCTGCCCCGAATTTGGGATTGACATAGCGATAAGCAGCCTTGTCGGTATCTATTGCATAGGCAAGGTTGTTAAGGATGCATACCCTCTCTACAGCCTTATCGATATTTTCCACAATGGGATTGAAGAGGGAGTCGTGTGCCTGCACAAGCCACTCTTTTAATTGGTCGCGCAAGAGGACACTGCGATCGACCATATCCTGTAATTCCTTTTGGCGTTTGCGCAAAATGGGTTCGGGGAAGGAGTTCTGCCCCTCGAGGAAGGATACATAGCAACGAGTGAGTTCCTCTTCGCCGCGAGCTATCTCACTGTCGCAACGCTCCAACAGGGCGTTGTAATTATCTTGTGCGGTCTTGCACTCGGGCAGTGAGTCCATAACCTCGGATAGGCTGAAGAAACCAAACTCGGCTATCTGTGCAAATGACGCAACAGGCACAAAGAGTAAAAGGAAAAATATTTTACGCATCGTGTTGTGTTTTAATAGTGTGAAAAAGAAAAGGCTGCGCATGGCACTGCGCAGCCTTTTTAATTATTTTGCAGGTGCCGCTGCTGCAGATATTCCCAATTTAGCCTTTACCTTGGCGTTGAGGTCGTCGCACAAAGTTTCGCTGATGTAGGGGATACCGCTTGCAATGTCGAACACGCAGATGTAACCACCCTCACGACCAACCTCCTGTATTGCTTTCTGCAACTTGCTGTTTACCTCGGCAAGCTTGGTCTGCTGTGCCTGCTGCAAATTCTGGTAGCTGGCCTGCTCATACTCCTGCATGCGAGTGATAAGGTCCTGCAATGCACGCTCGCGACGCTCCAGAATGCTGGGGGGAAGAGAATCCTTAACAGCCTCGTACTCCTTACCCTTCATCTCAAGCTCGGCACGCATGCGCTCATACTCATCGGCATACTGTTTCTGTAATGTCTGCAATTCATTGTTAGCCTTTGCAAATTCAGGCATAACCTGTGCTATTTCGGGTGCATTTACAAAACCGAATTTCTGTGCAAAAAGGCTCAAGGGAGCCATCATCAAAACTAAAATTAAAATCTTTTTCATTGTATCGTTCTCTTTAAGTTTAATTCATTATTTATATATACGTTGCGCAAAGGTAAACAATTAATTCGAATAACCAAGTTTGGAAAGCACCTCATTGCTTATATCGACCTTGGGCGATGCGTAAATGACACTGCCGGCCGAGGCGCGGTCTATAACCATTGAGAATTTCTTTTGCTCACAGACCTCTTTTACCGCATTGTATATTTCATCCTGAATGGGTGCCATAAGGCTCTCGCGCTTTTTATATAGCTCGCCGTTGGGGCCGAAGTATTGGCGCTTAAGCTCGGCAGCCTCTTTCTCCTTGGCAAGTATTTCCTCCTCGCGTGCAGTACGTTGCTCGTCGGAGAGAAATGCCGACTCGCTTTGGTATTTTTTATAGAGCGACTCGGCCTCCAATGCCAGCTCGTCTATTTCACCCTGCCATCTTTTAGATTGTTGAGCCATCTGTTCGTTGGCACGTTCATAGGCCGGAATATTTTTAAGTATATATTCCATATCCACTAACGCAAACTTTTGCGCCTGCGCTGCCACAACTGCGATGGATGCAAACAGCAATATTGTCAGTAATCTTTTCATATTCGTTTATTTTTAGAATTCTTGTCCCAGAATAAAGTGGAATTGACTGCCGCCATACTGTGTAGAACCATATACATCGTCAAAACCATATGCCCAATCGAGACCGATGAGACCAATCATCTGCAAGAAGATGCGGATACCTACACCGGCACTGCGTTTCAAGTCGAAGAGGTTGAACTTGGAAGCATCGGTCCATGAATTACCTGCCTCTACAAAAGCAAGGCCATATATAGTGGTTGAGCTCTGTAACATGAAGGGGAAGCGCAACTCCATACCCAAACGGGTGTATGCATAGCCCTCGTAGCCGTAGGGTGTGAGACTACCGTTTTCGTATCCGCGCAACGCCACCATATCGGTTGCATAGTTGTATGAATAGCCGCTCATACCATCGCCACCCATGTAGAATGTCTCAAAAGGCGACTTTTTGTTCTTATCATAGCTTCCCAAGATACCAAAATCGGCACGTGTCATGAGCACAAGATTGTGCTTGCCCTCGGTGAGCGAGGTAAATGTTTTGCTGCGGAATTTTATTTTGTAATACTCAATCCATTTATGCTTGTCGCGCAACTCGCTCTTATATGTGGAACTTTTGGGGTTTGTTGCCAACGATGCGTAGTCCTTGCCATCGAACATGGAGTATGGCGGGGTGGCCGACACCTGTAATGAGAAGTCGGAGCCCTGACGCGGGAAGTAGGGGTTATCAACCGAACGGCGTGCCAATGTTACAGACAGGTTTATGTTGTTACAGTTACCATCGGTTATGAGGAAGTACTGCCAATCCTTCAACGAGTAGAGCTGGTAGTTTAGCTCTGCCGACAGGGTGAAATAATCGTCGGGCCATTTGAGAGGACGGCCCCAACCGATGGAGAAACCATACATTTTTATATACTTGTCGGGGTCGTAGTACGACGATATATTGTTATAACCATAGCCGTTATAGTTGCCGTAGCCATAAAGGTAGTTATTGTAGTTGTTGTAATAGGCCGAATTGTAATAGCTATCGGCTACGTCGGTCTGTATTGACATGAATGCCGACACAGAGAGCGAATTGGGACGCTTGCGACCAAACCATGGGTCGAAGAACGATATGCTGTAAGCCTGATAGTATTTACCGTTTGATTGTGCGCTGAGTGTCAGTGTCTGGCCATCGCCCTGTGGCAATATTCCACGACGCAATGCCCCCTTGCGGAAGAGGTTGCGCATTGAGAAGTTTGTGAGTTTAAGCGACAGCTTACCGATGACACCGGTTTGTCCCCAACCGGCCGATAGTTCTATCTGGTCGCTGCTCTTTGTTTCAAGCCCCCAATTTATATCCACTGTACCTGTTTCGCGGTTATCAAGCACATCGGGGTGAATAGTCTCGGGGTTGAAATGGCCCATGTTGGCGATTTCGCGGTATGAACGCTCCAAGGCACTCATGGAGAAGAGATCGCCGGGCACGGTGCGCAGCTCACGGCGCACAACCTCCTCGTATAAACGCTCGTTACCCGAGATGCGCACACGGTCGATGGTGGCTTGCACACCCTCGGTGAGGCGAATCTCCAAATCAACGGAGTCGTTTACCACACTCACCTCGATGGGCAGCAAATGCAAAAACACATATCCTTTATTATAATACTCGTTCTTTACAGCATCGGTATCGGTAAAGAGGCGTTTGTCGAGCTCTTCCTGGTTATATACATCGCCTGGTTTCAAGCGCAAAAGATAGTCGAGATAGGCGGTTGAGAACACACTGTTTCCCACCCACTTTACACTGCGCAGATAGTAGCGATTGCCCTCTTCAATATTCAAATGAATATCTACACGCTTGCTGTTGTATGGAACAACGCTGTCCGACACGATGCGCGCGTCGCGATATCCCAGCTCGGCATAACGCGAAAGTATGTTCTCCTTGTCCTCCTTATATTTTTCGGGGGTGAATTTCTTTGAACGGAGGAATGTGTTCTTGAAGGTGGTTAAGCGAGTTTTCTCGCGCATCTTCATGGCATATTTTATCTTCTTCAATGGAACATCCTCTACACCGTTAATGTATATGCGATGTATCTTTATCTTTTCGTTCTTATCCACATTTATGTCGATAATCATTTGATTATCGGATGTAACATCGGGGCGTTGAACAATATTTACCTCGGCATTATTGTATCCCTTGTCCTCAAAATACTGTTTTATGATTTTCTGGGCACGATCAACTATGTTGGGGGTGATCTGATTTCCCTTTCTCAATGGTAATTTCAGTTCAAGGTCTTCACGCTCGCCCTTTTTCACTCCGTTGTAGTTGATATTGGATATACGGGGGCGCTGCTTCAGGTTTATGCCTAAATATATTTTATCACCAACTATACTGTCGGCCTCAATACTTACATCGGCAAAAAGTCCATGGTTCCAATAGTTTTTCACCGCCGTGGTTATGGCATCGCCGGGAACATCTATGACATCGCCCACCGAGAGGCCCGATATACCTATTATAACATATGGCTCGTAGTTGTCCACGCCTGACAGATTAATGCCACCGATGGTGTATGTGCGCGGATTGCCTGTATATAGTATCGTGGGCTTTACGATTTTATACTGTGCCACCACTTGCATTGCAACAAGCAGCAACAGCATGGAAAGGGTTGTTTTCAGCAACGAAAAATATCTCATTTCTCTCTTTTTTATCATTTTGTAATCTGTTCGCCTGTGAGGCCGTAACGACGCTGACGTTTCTGATACTCGCACACAGCCTTGCATAGCTCCTCGTTATCGAAATCGGGCCACAGCACCTCGGTAAAATAGAATTCCGAATAGGCGCACTGCCACAAAAGGAAATTGCTCAAGCGCTGCTCCTTGCCGGTACGTATGAGCAAATCGGGGTCGGGCATGAAGGATGTAGCAAGTGCCGATGAAATAAGCTTGTCATCGATATCCTCCACTGCAAGGGTTCCGTTTTTCGCACGCTCGGCAATGGAGCGTACAGCCTCGGTAATTTCCCATTTTGCAGAGTAGCTGAGGGCAAGCACCAAGGTCATGCGGCTGTTATTGGCCGTGCGCGCCATGCACTGTTCCAGACGCTCACGCACGTTTTGGGGCAATTTGCTCAAATCGCCTATGATACGGAATGCCACGTTGTTTTTAACAAACAGTTCCTCCTCGATAGACTCGAAAAGCAGTGCCATGAGCGCTGCCACCTCGGCCTGCGGACGTTTCCAATTCTCTGTGGAAAAGGTATATAGCGTGAGGTATTTTACCCCTATGTTTATAGCATTCTCAACCAACTGACGCACGGTTGCAGCCCCTGCCTGATGCCCTTGTGAACGGTCGAGGCCACGCATCTGGGCCCAACGGCCGTTTCCGTCCATTATAATAGCTATATGCTGCGGCACATTCTCTTTGTTTACCTGCTGGGAGTAGTTCATATCTTTATATTTTGAGTATTATCAATTATTGCATCTGCGGTATTTTGGGAATATATCGTAGGTTATGGATATGGAGAGGAATGAATAGCTGTCCTTGTTCTTGAAACCGCTACTCTTGATGCCATAAGGGTCGTTGAGTATCGGAGCGGTTTCGGTTGTTACATCCAAATCGTCGCTTGCGGTGAAACGGAAGGAGAGCTCGCAACCCAAATTCCAACGTGGCGCAAACTTATATTTTACACCTACGCCCATGGGGATGTTCATCGTAAACACATTTTTAGCCGGCTCGGGGGCATATGTCATTCCAAGGCCTGCAAAGATATAAGGCACAAGGCGGCGCGTTCCTTTATATGAGGCACCGCTGCCATAGCCAAAGAAATTACATTCGAACTGTGCCCCAAGGTCGTATATCGTGCGACTGAATTCCACATCGCCACCGGGGAAACGGTTTTCACCATCGGCAGTATTGCCCGATATTTTGGCCATTGCAAAATTTGCCTTTACAGCCATACGAGGGTTTATATTGTAGCGGCCGACAATACCTGCCATTATATTCGTATTCTGCAACAAGCTGTTATAGTTGGCATCGCCGTAGTAGCTGCTACCGCCCAACATGCCACCAATCTCGAAACGATATTCAAGGTCGTCGGCACGCACAGACGATATGCAACATAGCAGAGCCATGCCAAGCAACAACAATCTGTTTTGCAATGTGTTTCTCATAGCGCCATTCATTAAAAGCTCAAACGATTTATTCTACCACGCCATGCAGCCTCGGGGGTTATTATCCACATGTAATCATCGGCTGTTACGGTTGTTGCAAACGGCAAATCCTTGCCATTGAGTTCCATGGGCAATTTCAAATTATAGTCTTTGCACAAGCGCCATGCTATACCATTGTCTTTCGACACAAAGAACGCCCCAAAGGGCTGTATCGGTTTTTCATCGACAACGGTTGCGCCACCAATGGCAAACAAGGTATTATCGTAATGCAACACCTGCAAGCCGGGCAATGAGGGGCACTTGTATTTATCGTTCGATGGTTCGTAGGCACACCACTGCTCCTCGGTCGACAATTTGCTCCACACCTGCACATCGCCACTTTTTGTATCATCGGCATAACCTATAAGCATGGTGCGGAATATTTTATTGTTTGTGGCAAGCGGATACGATGCACTGCTGCAACCATACAAAGGAAAATTCTGTGGCAGAGATTCCGAATTGGTAAACGACACGCCATCGGTTGTATAAAGAATCTTATCGGCCGTTGCCACCCACATTCTACCCTCTTCCTCGGAGACTGCAAGCAAAGAGAGCAAATTCAGGCCATCCGCAGCCACAGACCATGCTGTTGCATCGGGCGACGAATATAGCACACCGCCGGAAAGCAGATAGAAGGCATCGCCAAAAACCATGACAGATGAGATATCGGCACCCGCAACAGCTATGGGCGCAATCACCCAATCGAGTGCATCCTGCACCGTAGCTACAGCAACAAAGGGGGCACCGCTTTCGTTCTCACAGAAGAGATAGAGCGCACCATCCTTCTCCACAAGACGCACGGGGGCCAACCCCGCAACAGCCTCGTTCATGGCAAAAGACTCCCACACAAGCAGTTCGGGATCGACCTGATGAACATTTATCTTTACAGTGTAAAAATTCTCGTATGTTTCATCGGTAGATGTTATGCGCACTTTTAACGGAGAGGTAAAATCCAGTGAATCGACAGAGTAATAATAGACATAATCGCCTGCCTCGGCATCGTAGTAATAGGGCACTCCGCTATACGACAGAGTGGTTGCCACTTTATTAATCTTTGTGCCGTACATAAGAGAATCGACATTATACACCTCCCTTGCACGCTGATCTACCACAAACTTGAAGGCATCGCCCGAAACCACTTTCTCAACAATCGTATCCTTACCCTCTACCGTGAAACTGTGGAAGGGTATGCGTATATTGTCTATCGAGAACGAAGATATAAGTGCATAAGGGGTGCCTACCGACACTATTTCATTATCGTCGGACGTGCAGGATACCCCCATAAACAACAACGAGAAAAATGCCAAATATGTTGCTATACTCTTTTTCATAGAAATTTGTTATAAACATTCAATCTACAAAATTAGCAACATTTTTTGGTTTACACGACATTTCGCGCGTTATTTATAATATTTTATAAATTAAATGGCATTTTTAGGGGTAATTAGCACAATTCTTGTGTCAAAATTGGATATTTCATTAACATCTGCATCGCGCGGAATACGAGGGGCCGGCACCCCGCCACCCAACCGGAGCGAGCGATTTTGTTCCACGCGAATACAATCCCACAGCGAAGCATCTATAAAACTTTGCAGAAGAGAGGCGCCGCCCTCTACAAGCAGGCTGTTCACTTTGCGCGAATGCAAATGGGCAAGTATCTGCCCAAGGACATCGCCCGAAAAATCAAGCTTCACCTGTTCAATATTTTTACCAAATTTACCATCCATAACGCAGGCCGTATAAACCACCGTTGGCAAGCTTCCATCGAACAGACGAAGCGAAGAGGGTAACACCCCGGCCCTGTCGACAACCAAACGCAGCGGGGAACGACCGGCCCACAAGCGCACATTCAGCGAGGGGTTATCCAAGAGGGCCGTGCGTGTACCAACCATAATTGCATCGTGTTGCGCACGCAATTTATGCACCGAAATCTGCGACAGAGGGGTAGAAATTCGGGCAGCGGGCTGTGATGAATCACTGCGCAAGGCATCTATAAAGCCATCGCCACTCTCGGCCCATTTAAGGGTTATATATGGGCGTTTTTTGCAATGATATGTAAAGAAATTTTTATTAACATCATACGATTCCTGCTGCAACACCCCGACCACAACCTCTATGCCAGCCGAGCGCAAGCGGGCTATACCACCGCCATTCACCTGCGAATTGGCATCGGTTATGCCTATAACCACACGCGGTATTCCGCAGGAGAGGATAAGGTCGGCACAAGGCGGCGTTTTGCCATAGTGAGAACAAGGTTCCAGGCTTACATATATGGTTGAACGCGACAGCAGCCCCTTATCGGCATCGGGAACCGATGCCACGGCATTAACCTCGGCATGAGGCTCGCCTGCACGTATATGATACCCCTCGCCTATAATTCTGTCGTCGCACACTATAACCGCGCCAACCATGGGGTTAGGCGATGTGCTGCCGGCTCCGCAACGCGCGAGTTGCAGACAACGACGCATATATAGTTCCTCAACAGAAGATATCTGTGAATTTGTTCCCATACTTAAACAATAAATGCATTATTTTACAAAGGCAAATATACAACAAACACTTTTATTTACTCGCAGAAATTCGTTTAAGAGTAATAAAAACCACCTCGCTCGGCACGCAAAAGCGCACTTTGCGACGCGAGGTACCAACGCCGTTTGTGGTTATCACGGGCACTCCTCGGTCGGTTTTGTTACGCCCGCGCAGGAATCTCGCACCATACTTTGTATTTTTAACCGGGGTGTATAGCCCGAAAAGACTCACCTGCCCGCCATGGGTGTGCCCTGCAAGAACAAGGTCGCACCGCACATCACAATCTTGTGCAAAATCGGGGGTATGTGTGAGCAGCAAAGTAAAAGAATTCTCACACAGGCTATCCACAAGACGCCGTGCCGCAACCGAAGGCTTGAAAGGGTTGTATATACCCGCAACAGCTATACTATCCACCCCATCACTTAAACAGACAGCCTCATCGGCAAGAAGGCGGATGCCTGCATGTTCCATTGCTGCAGCTATGGTGTCGTGCATGCGATAGTCATGGTTACCAAGCACGGCATACATACCATAGGTCGTTTTCACCGATGAAAAGGAGGAAAACAGCTGTTCAAGATACTTATCTGAGGGAGCATAATCGCCACCCAAAAGCAATACATCGGGTGCCTCCTTGCGCAAGCGCGACACTATTTTTTGCAGGCGGCGGGGAGTGAATTTACTTGGGAAATGGAGGTCGGACAGAAAAGCTACGGTTACCCCGTCAAAGGATGGCGGCACTCTGTCGCTCTCCACAACGTAACGCTTTACACGCCCCACTCCACTACCCGAGAGGGTGGCACAAGACGAAATCAGCAGCACAAGTGCTGCTGATAATATTAGTTGAAAGAGCGTTCTCCTCATTTTATATTCTTATTTCTCTATAAGCACCGTTGCATAGGCTGTGATGCCCTCTTTGCGCCCCTCAAAACCAAGTCGCTCGGTAGTTGTGGCTTTTATCGAAAGCATATCGGCATCGATACCAAGCACTGCGGCCATTGTCTGCTGCATCGCGGGGATATGAGGATTGAGCTTGGGCTCCTGTGCAGCCACCGTTGCATCTATATTGCCAATTCTGTACCCCTTTGCGGCAAGCAACTCGCCTGTACGGCGCAATAAAATCTTGCTGTCGATGTTAAGGAATTCATCGGAGGTATCAGGGAATTGGAAACCGATATCCCGCAGATTTGCGGCACCCAACAGAGCGTCGCATATTGCATGGATGAGAACATCTGCATCGGAATGACCGGCGAGACCAAGTTCATAGGGAATCTTTATACCACCTATCCACAAGTCGCGCCCCTCTACAAAACGGTGAACATCTATACCAAAACCTACACGTATCATATATTTGCTGTTATGCGGTTATTAATAGCGACGGAAGAGGTCGCGCAAACCATCCATATCGAACGAGAGAGAGAAACGGAGTGTCTGGTCGAGCGGGTTGCTCTGCGCCGCCGAAATAAGGTATGCACCATCGAGCGAGAATACACTCATCTTGAAACCGGCACCCAGCGTATAGTACTTTCTGTTTCCTTTGAACTCGTTCTCGTAGTGATAACCGGCACGGAGCGAGAATTGTTGATTATAACAATATTCAACACCTATACCGCCATATATCTCTTTAAGTTCCTCGCTCATGCCGCCGGGGGCATCGTTAAAAGACTTAAAGATACCCGATATTGAGGATATATCATTGTAACCCTCTTCGTCGAGCCATGACGCATACTCCGACTGCAAGCCCTGTTCATCGGGAGAATAGCCCTTCTCTTCGAGGAACTGTGCATAAGTGGGACGAGTGGGCACAAGCAGTTTGTTTATATCCACACTGAACGAAATGGTGTTGTACTCGTCTATGGGATAGAGCAACGATGCACCAAAGCGCAGGTTGGTGGGGATAAACTCGTTGGTAGCACCACCATCGTATGATATTTTTGTACCGATGTTCGATATATTCATACCAAGACCGAGCATACATTCGCGATCGCCCAATATAATATAATTGTTGTAATACAATGCTATATCTGCTGCAAACGCCTTACCCGGCTCCACATCCTCGTCCATAGAGTATTGGAGATCGGAGTATATCGCACGCAAGGCAATGGCAGCCGAAAGGTTCTCGGACAGCATGCGCGAATATGCCACATCAAAGGCCATTTCATAGGGTTTGATTGTCATATCGTTATTGAGCATTGTAACCTCACCGAGCGAGAAGTATGTGAGCGATGCACTCACTGCCGAATAGTCGCCGATGCGATAGAAACCGGCAAGATTTATAAGGTCTATATCATTAACCAGCTGACGCAACCAAGGGGTATATGACATTGCCACACCCGCACGCGCAATGTTAAAAGGATATTTTGCAGGGTTCCAATACTGCGAGAAGACATCGGGGTCGGTAGCCACGCCCACATCACCCATGGCACCAGCACGCGCATCGGGTGCAATGGAGAGGGAGGTTACACCGGTATAAACCGGGTTGAACTGTTCCTTCTGTGCGAAGGCCGGCAACACGAGCACCGCCAATAATAATATCAGAAATAATCTATTTTTCGCCATATTCTATTTTTTACAAGGTGTTATTCTATATTAAAACTCAAAAAATCCTTATTTATTGTTTATCACTATAAATTTTCCGGTCTTTGTTACTGCTGCACCACCGGCCGAGGATATCGATGCGCGACACAGATATACGCCTGTGGGCATAGCTGCACCACTCGATGCCGTTACATCCCAATCATAGGTATAGGTATTCCCTGCACACACTGCTCTTTCACTGTTTTTCCACACTATCTGCCCTTGCATATTGAATACCTCCAATGTTACATCTATGGCACTGCCCGGGAGGCTGTGGGTGAGTACAAATGTTGATACTTGTCCGTATCGTGCAGGTGAAGGAGACAGAACCAGCTTTGAGAACTCCGGAGCAAGACCGGGCACTACCACAAATGAAATTTCTGCCACCGATGAGTTATTGAACAAATCCCAGGCACGCAACTGCAGTTTATGCTCACCTGCCGGCAGTTCGTCAAGTGTCAAGCCCACGGAACCGCGAGTATAATCGCCCACTACGGGAGTGTATAAACTATTCAGATTATATGTATGGTTTATATCATTATCCACAACAAGCATAATGTCGTGCCCCACACCTGTTCCCACTGTATTTATACCGTTTTCATCATAAAATTCGGCATACAGATAGGGCGTGGTATTTACCGAGCCGCCATCCACGAACGAGGGGCTGCCAAGATATAGCTTTATCTCGGGGCCTTTGCCATCGTTTTCGGTGGCAGAGGATGTACCGGCAATAAGGAAATTATTGTAACGCCCCTGCGCAATACCACTCTTTGAATTATCCACGGCAAAAAGGCTGAGCATACCCTCTTCACCACTATAACTTATATCCATGGGTACAGGAACCATGAATTTGAAACGCCCGTTCTTCACAGAATCTACACCGGCGAACAGTTTTTTCTCATACGCTGTATAGTTAAACACGCCCAATCCCGTGTTGTTACGTGTAAAAAGTTCTTCGGCACTGTCATACAGCATCGATGTAAGCACGCCTGTGAAGTCGGTTGCCATGGTGCCGTCGGCATGGGCCACATAGCCCTCAATTGCGATTTTACTGCCCGCCGACACATTTGTAGTGGCAGAGGCATCGGCACCATTGAACTTTTCTATAACGAATTCGTATTGCGGCAATTTAAGGCGCAAAGCAGGATCTCCCAACAGCACAAACTGTAATTTATTCTCGCTATAATCGGTTTCACCCGACGATGAGCTTGTGATGACATTGTTTTTGGCCCTGCGCACAGCGTCGCCCACCGCTTGCGGCAGGCCGTTATGCATGGGTGTCAGCAACACCCTCATTATAGCACGATTTATTATGGCATTATACACCTGCAACACGGTGCGGGTTGTGGTAAAGAGAGCGACAGCACCACCGGTGGGGTTAAGCAATGCCGACTCGGCAAGCGAGCCGTCGCCCATATCAAACGGACCGATGTCGCATGACGATGTTATCCAGAAGGGCAAACGGGGCGAAACAAGTTCCTGCATATCGGATGCAAACCACACCATCTCGTGGGAGAGCATATTGGCACTGCCATGGCCCGAATAGTTCACCACAAGAGCACCCTCATCAAGGCGATTGCGGATTGCCTCGGTTACAAGCGGGTAGCTGTTACCGGTAGAGTTGGCCACAGGCTCGAAATTATCCCAATATATACGGTCTATTATATACGAAGGGTATTTTTCGGACAGAACGGTTGCAACGCTCTCGGCATCCTTCATATGCTGGTTAGGTATATCCTTGTCGCCATCGTCGCCAAGCAGCGCTATCACATTCTGCCATGCACCAGCCTCGGTGTTATTCATATATGCGATGGTTTTATCGACCACAGCATTGGCCTCTACAAGGCTATGCACAGGGAAGCGGCCCACACCTATATCCACCTTATCGCGGGAGTGGTTGGCCCCCTCGCTATCATCGAGAAAACCATAATAATCCTCGAGAACATATGAATATACTGCACTTACCGAATTTTCCGATTCGTAGCACAGCAGATAGTCATCGGGGTTACGCCCCTTGTATGTGAGCATGCGATTATCAACGACACCATCACCAAATAGCAGCAGATATTTGGGGGCATCGGCTGCCGATGTAGCGCGGTCGTACAGCATTTTCATCAGACGACGGTATGCCGTGGCATCGGGAGTACCCGATGAGAACTCGTTATACACCTGCTCGGCGGTAACAACGGCAACAGTTATGCCGTCCATTGTGCGGTGAGCCTCGGCAAGGCGCTCGGCAGGCTCCAGAAAATCGCCGTTAGAGGGAACTATTATAACCATATCGGTCTGCCCAAGCGCATGCAGGTTCTGGTTGTCAACCGCACCTACAATCTGCACCGAGGGGAATTTTTCGGTTGTGCGCAGTGCCACATATTCCTCGTCATACTTGGCCGAAGCCACCACGGAATATTTGCCGCCCTCCAAATCGCCCTCAATCTCACATATTGAATTGGGCGATGTTACCTTCCACACACGCACCGTGTTGTCGGCACCGCTTATAACATATTTAGCATTGGTTGCCGACGAACTTGCCCCACGGAAATTCATCTGTGGCTGTGTGAGAGCGAGGTTGCGGGTATAATTAAGACGAATATAATCGAGATATCCCGAAACTGCCGAGGATGATGTCGTTTGAGTAATCTTTACCGTGGTTTTCTCATTGACCGATGGAACATTGTAACGCCCTCCTGCTATTCGGCCCAGGTCGGTCTTGGATGCCTTAGACACACTGAAAGCACCCACCCTGGTACCATCAACCTCTATAGCCACATTGCTGTTGTCGCTTGCGTCGCTGCCAAAATAGACATCGAGCACCATGCCTGTGCCTGCAATGCCGGGAATATCAAATTTATAACTCTTGGTGCGTCCTTGCGCAAAGTTGTAATCGTCAAGCAACACCCTGCCGTAGTTACATAGAGAAAGGGCATCCTTCTCGTAAAACATATAATCGGGGAAGGAGGTATATGTAGATGCATAGCTCTCACTTTTTTCGGCTACGGGGAAAGCCATAGGCGCCTCTTCGCTCTCGGTGAGGAAATAGTAACCATACTCGGAGTACACATTGTGTGTGTGGACATAACGCCCCGATAAATAACTCCACGACACAGGCCCCGCCGCATAGAAGAGCACTCGGTTGCCATCGCGCCATAGAGGCACCTCGCAAAGGTCATCTATCAGTGTGTGAATATTGCGTTCGGGGAGCATATTCCCGCCATAACCGTAAAGGCGCACCTTTGCAGGCTCCTTAAAGCCCATTCTTGCAAGTTCCGAAGCCGTTATCTGATGCACACCCGATGCCGATACTTTAATCTTCACCCAACGACCTTGTGCGAGGACTGAGTTTTGCGCATAGCGCTCTGCGGCAGCACGGGTCGCAGCCTTTGCAGGCCTGTTCAACGCAACCCTGTTTACTACCGGCTTGTATGAATCGATGCGCATGAATTTGCCATCTATAAACACAACCGGAACAAACGATACATCGAGCATGGGCTCTTTGGCGGCTATTGCAACGTGCGTTTCAACCACGGGCCATGCGCGCAACTGCTCTTTTCGCGATTCCAAGCGGTAGCGCGATACCTCCTCGGCTGTCATTTGCCTAAATTCTGGGTATTCTATCTGTGCCGAATATTCATAGGCGGCATAATCGGCCGGGAGTGGCTGCACAAAAGAGCATACGGGCAGTATTGTATCACCGGCAGCCGTGCCCCAATTAACCTCAATAAATTGCGCCCCCGCCACAGAGGGAAGAAGCAACAATGCGATTATAAATAAATTTCTGATACTCATAGTTTTATCGTATATGGAAATCTAAAACCTTATCATCACCCAGATACCCTTTGAGGTGCGTACCTATGCAGGCCTCGCCCACACCGGCAGGGGTTCCTGTAAATATCAAATCACCTGTTTTCAACGTGCAGAAACGGCTCACATAGGCTATAATCTCATCAACAGAGAAGAGCATCTGCGAGGTGCTGGCGCTTTGCACCGTTTCATCGTCTATCGTAAGCGAAAATTGCGTGTTCTTTATATCAAACTGCTCCACAGGGCGAAACTCGCCAAGCACGGCCGAACCATCGAAACCCTTTGAAAGCTCCCACGGCGCACCCGCCTCAATGAAAGCACGCTGCATATCGCGGGCGGTAAAATCTATGCCCACGGTTATGGCATCGTAATAGCGATGGGCAAAACGGGCAGGAATACTCTTGCCCAATTGGTTTATGCGCACCACCACCTCGGCCTCGTAGTCTATGCGGCCAAGGAAATCGGGCATGTAGAAATGCTTGCCATTCTTCAATATGGCCGAATCGGGCTTCATGAATATCATCGGGAACTGCGGTTTCTCCGTCGTTCCGTCAAATTCAAGAGCATGGCAAGAGTAGTTTTTTCCAACAGCTATTATCTTCATCCTTTCAACATTTTTATTTATCATCGGAGGCATCAAGGCCTTCGAGACGATTAAACATCAACGACAGGTGAGCATAGAGCGATGTATTCTGCACAACAATATTTTCGGGCACCCTTATACGTAGCGGGGTGAAATTCCATATCGCCTTCACACCCCACACGACCATTTTGTCGGCCACCTCCTGCGCGCTGTCGATGGGCACGGTCAAAACACCTATTTTCACATTGTGGCGGCGCATCAGCTTTTCGAGTTCGCTGATGTGATACACCGGAATACCCGACACATTATGCCCCACAACACGTTGATTGACATCGAACGCCGCAACCACCTCAAGCCCGAACTGCTTCAAACCCGAGTCGTTGAGCAGGGCTGTGCCCAAACGCCCCACCCCGAACAAAAATGCCTTATGCATGCGGGTGAAACCCAGAAAGTCCTCGAGCACCTGCAACAGATGGTCGATATCATAGCCCACACGGGTGCGGCCTATGATATTCACACACGAGAGATCCTTGGCTATCTGCGATGCCACTATGTTTGTCTCCTTCGACAAGCGGGTAGACGAAACAAACTGCTCGCCTCTTGATTTAAGCAGGCGACACACCGACAGATACCACGGCAAGCGGCGCAATGTGGGTTCGGGAACTCTATCTATGTTGTTTGCAAAAGACATATTGTGTTTCTCACGCGTATAATTTATAACGTAACAAAAGTAATGTTATTTTACGAGCAATTAAAATTTGGATACAAAATATTCAAAAATATAGAGTATATTAGCGGCGACAAAACAATAAGAGCAACAACAAAATGCCACAACCCATGAAGAAGAACGACTGGAAAGAGAGGCTGAATATCGTATATTCCACCAACCCCGATTTCCAATATTTTACCGATGAAAAGGAGGAAATTTGCACCCTGCCCAAGCAACAGCAGAAACTGCGGGTGAGCATAGAAAAGAACCACCGCGGCGGAAAGACTGTTACGCTTGTTAAAAATTTCACAGGCAACGACAACGACCTTAAAGAGCTTGGCAAGCTGCTGAAAACAAAGTGCGGCAGCGGAGGCAGCGTAAAAGATGGCGAGATACTTGTGCAAGGCGACTTCAAGGAGAAGGTTATTGAACTGCTCAAAAAGGAGGGGTACACCCAAACAAAATAACGAAAGTAACACGCCGTTGATATATTTTTTACTATCTTCGCACAATAAACATCCGATAATATAAGATTCATAAACTTTTAATAATATACAATTATGGCAAACAAATCAGAACTTATCCTTGCAGCCGAGCTGCTTAAAATCAAAGCCGTAAAATTGCAACCCACAGAGCCTTTCACATGGGCGTCGGGCTGGAAATCGCCCTTTTACTGCGACAATCGCAAGACACTTTCGTTCCCCGAATTGCGCACACGCGTGAAATTGGGGCTCGCAAACCTCATACTCGAAGAATTCCCCGAAGCCGACACCGTGGCAGGCGTTGCCACAGGAGCCATTGCACAAGGAGCCCTTGTTGCCGAAGAGCTTGGCAAGCCTTTTGTATATGTACGCCCCAAAGCAAAAGACCATGGACTTGGCAACCAGATTGAAGGCGACATACAACCCGGAGCAAAGGTTGTTGTAATAGAGGACCTTGTATCAACAGGCCTCAGCAGCCTTAAAGCCGTTGATGCGCTGCGTGCAGCAGGCGTTGAGGTTGTGGGCATGGTAGCATCCTTCACATACGGATTCAGCGTAGCCCAGGAGGCATTCGCCAATGCAGGTGTCAAACTCATCACCCTCACAAACTACGAGGCAGTGCTCGAGGCGGCAAAAGAGACCGGTTACATAACAGAGGAGGTTATGCCCACACTCAAAGAGTGGCGCGCCAACCCCTCGGAGTGGAGAAACGACTTAAAATAAACCATTATGAGCCAATACGAAAGTAGTGTAAAAAACATCCCCTACTCACAGGAGAGAGTATATAGCAAACTCGAAGACCTCAACAACCTCGAAAGCATCAAGGACCGCATACCGCAGGACAAGGTAAAAGAACTAACCTACGACCGCGACCATGTTACCGTGGATGTGCCCCCTGTGGGAAAAATCACATTGAAGATAATAGAGCGCGAAGCGCCCAAATGCATTAAGTTCGAGGCCGAAGGCTCGCCCATGCCCGCCAATTTTTGGATACAGATAATCCCCGATGGCGAGCAAGCATCTAAAATGCGTGTAGTGGCAAAAGCCGAGATAAATTTCATGCTACGTGCAATGATTGAAAAGCCGTTGAAAGACGGGCTTGAAAAGATTGCCGATGCACTTGCATTAATAGCATACTAAAAAAGGATTATGGCAAAAAAACTTTGGGAGAAGAACATTGATGTAAACCCCGAGATTGAGCGTTTCACAGTGGGCAAAGACCGCGAGCTCGACCTCTTTCTTGCGCCATACGATGTAATAGGCTCGCTGGCACATAGTGCCATGCTTGCCACCATAGGCATGCTCACCGAGGAGGAGAAAAACAGCCTGCACAGCGAGTTGCGCAACATATACGCCACCATTGAGAGAGGCGAATTTGTTATTGAAGAGGGGGTGGAAGACGTACACTCGCAGGTGGAACTTATGCTCACACGCAAACTGGGCGACACGGGTAAAAAAATACACAGCGGCCGTTCGCGTAACGACCAAGTGTTGCTCGACCTGAAACTATTCACACGCAAAGAGTTGCAGGATGTGTGCGAGGCTGTAAAAGAGCTTTTCGATGCGCTCATTGAGCAAAGCGACAAACACAAAGAGGTACTCATGCCCGGATACACACACCTGCAGGTGGCAATGCCATCGTCGTTCGGCCTGTGGTTTGGCGCATACGCCGAGAGCCTTGCCGATGATATGCTCTTCCTGCAAGCAGCATACACAATGTGCAACCGCAATCCGTTAGGCTCGGCAGCCGGTTACGGCTCGTCGTTCCCCCTCAACCGCACAATGACCACCGAACTACTTGGATTCGACACAATGAACTACAACGTGGTCTATGCCCAAATGGGCCGTGGCAAATGCGAGAGAAACGTGGCATACGCCCTCGCAAGCGTGGCCGGCACATTGGCAAAAATGGCATTCGATGCATGCATGTTCAATTCGCAGAACTTCGGTTTTGTGAAACTGCCCGCCGAATGTACCACAGGTTCAAGCATCATGCCACACAAAAAGAACCCCGACGTGTTTGAGCTGTTGCGGGCCAAATGCAACCGTCTGCAAGCACTGCCCACCGACATCATACTCATAATGAACAATCTGCCCTGTGGCTACTTCCGCGACTTGCAGATAATAAAAGAGCTCTTTCTGCCCGCTTTCGGCGAGCTCAAAGAGTGCATCGCAATGGCAACCTACATTATCAAGCGCATAGAGGTAAACAAGAATATCCTCGACGACAGCCGCTACGATGCAATGTTCAGCGTGGAGGAGGTAAACCGCCTTGCCGCCGAGGGCATGCCGTTCCGCGATGCATATAAGAAGGTGGGGCTCGACATCGAGGCCGGGACATTTGTTCCATGCAAAAACATCACCCACACACACGAAGGCAGCATAGGCAACCTGTGCAACGAGCAAATAAAGGAATTCATGGAAAAAACATACAACGCCATGAACTTCCAAAAGAGCCTTCAAGCAGAAGAAGCCCTGCTTGCCCGATGAATCCATAAAAACAGTTAAACGCAACCGCACTGCATAATAAACGTAGCGCGGTTGCGTTTTATACACAAAATACGCCACACACAAAATCATATAACAGGATGAGAAAAAGAATACTACTACTTGCAACAATAATAGCCACACTCACTGCATGCACCGACGAGGCAAGCAATTCAAGCTACCCCGTATATTTCAGTTGCGATGCATCCATACCACCCTATAACTCCATGCATGGGCTGGGGCAATACATAATAGTTACCCAAAGTGGCGGCGCAGCATACAAGGTGCGCTACTACGAGGGCAGCAACGAGGTTGAAAAAACAGAAAGACTGACAGCAATACAACTGCAGCAAGGCACATTCTATTACGGACTTGGCGGTCTCATCATAGGCACACCATCTACATACGACGGTAACAAATGGGCGTTCGACCTCGCCTGCCCCAAGTGCGATTCAAGAAATCGCAAACTCACCATTACACAACCTATCGGGCACGCCCATTGCACAAAATGCGGCAGCAAATACGACCTGAATAGCGGAGGCATACCCATAGAAGGCGACTCGCGCCCCATGTGGCGTTATCGTGTAGCCGAAGGCATGCCACCCTATGTGGTTGTAGCCAACTAAGCAACAGAAAATAAAACGCCGCATCGCTTTGTTTTATGGGCAAAACCCATTATCTTTGCACAGCTTTACAAAATAAGGCAAAAAAATAAGGTCGCTCGAATGGTGGAATCGGTAGACACGAAGGACTTAAAATCCTTTGGCATTTAAACGCCGTGCGGGTTCAAGTCCCGCTTCGAGTACGATATATAATCGCAATCATTTGAAAATTAAATGGTTGCGATTATTGTTTTGTATAATTGTACCACATTTGCACCACAAAATAATTTGGAAATTCAGATTTAGTTTACTCGTTATATTGTCTAATGTATGACTTTTGTAGTATGCCTGTTCGCGAATACGCAAATAATGCATGGAATTTTTCTATGTATGCAAACTTGATGTTGTAGAGTTTAAAATCATAATAATTTTTTTCTTTCTTCCCTTTGTTTGACTTTACTTTAATGAACGTATATATATGTACTATAATAAAGTGAAGTAATATTTTTCTTTTATTAGATAAAGTGTATATTGTTTATTCAGAAATCTAAAATAGTTTTTTTTGAAAAAGTGTATATTTGTATCCAATATTATTATGGAAAAGTGTATATTTGTGCAGAGATTTTCTGTAGAAAAGTGTATAGATTATGCTGTTTAGAAAGATTAGATCATATATTGAGGAATATCTGAGATCGGATGAAAATAAGATTCTTCTTATTGAAGGAGCAAGACAGATTGGTAAATCTTACATCATCAGAGATGTAGGTACAGAGCTTTATAGCAATTATGTTGAGATAAACTTTGTTGTAGATGATGAAGGTGAAAAGATTTTCAAAAATGTCCATACAACAGAAGAGTTTTATTTAAAGTTAAGTATGGTTGCAGGAACCAGGCTGGATAGATACGATAATACATTGGTCTTTATCGATGAGATTCAGCATTATCCGCAATTCCTAACTATGCTCAAATTTTTGAAAGAAGAACATAGATATAGGTTTATTAGTAGTGGAAGCCTTTTGGGTATTGCTTTGAAGGGAACTGTTTCTGTTCCTGTCGGAAGTGTAATCCTTAAGAAGATGTACCAACTTGATTTTGAAGAATTCTTGATTGCAAATGATTTTGGTAAGGATGCGATTGATTATTTAAGAAAGTCTTTTGAAAATAAACAGTCATTGTCGCTAGAAGTTCATGACAAGGTACTTGGACTTTTTAAGAGATATCTTCTTGTTGGGGGAATGCCTGATGCAGTCAATGAATATCTAGCTACTCATAATATTGTTAAAGTAAGAGAGACTCAAGAGAATATTAGGGTTCTATATGGTATTGATGCTTCTCGTTATGAAAAAGAGTCAGCTAAGAAGTTGCATATTCGTCGAATCTATGATATGATTCCATCCCAAATGGAGAATAAAAAGAAGCGGATTGTTGCAAAAGATATACAGAATAGGAAAGGAGATAGATTCAGTAATTATATCGAAGAGTTTGAATATCTAATCAATTCAGGTATTTCAATAGCTTCTAATGCTATTAGTAATCCTAAGTATCCATTAGCTGAATCGCAGCAGAAAAATCTGTTGAAATTATATATGAATGATGTTGGTATACTTAGTTCTCAATTGTATCAGTATAATGTCCAACCAATATTGAACGATATTGCTAGTATTAATCTTGGTTCTGTATATGAGAGTGTAGTAGCTCAGGAACTGAAGGCTCATTATAACAAGTTGTTCTATTATGACAATAAACAGAAAGGAGAGGTTGATTTCCTTGTTGATGACAGTAGTACAATGAGCATTTTGCCAATTGAAGTTAAGTCAGGAAAAGATTATACGGTTCATAGTGCTTTGGATAATTTAATGGCAGTATCAGATTATCATATTGTCTCTTCAATTGTTCTATCTAACGAAAGAGAAATCAAAAAAAAGGGAAATATTTATTATTTTCCGATTTACTATATAATGTTCATGGAAAATAAAATACCGAAGAAAGAAGATTTGTACTTTTAATTAGGATGTGATAAAGTCTGATTAGATTGATATTGACACATTGAAAATGTAATTATACCAGATATTAAGAATGCTTTATAACACTAATACATATTTGCAATCTGCAAAGAATACTAAAAATGATGAGTTTTATACTCCATTTGAGGCAATTGAAAAAGAATTAGTCAACTATCAAGACCAGTTCTTTGATAAGGTCGTACTATGTAATTGTGATGATCCATTTGAATCTGATTTCTGTAGGTTTTTTATAAAATCGAAGAATATTAATTTTTAGGCTATAAAAGTTATGAATATACAAGAAGCACTACATATTATAAAAGAAAAAATATTACAGTGTGAACAAACTGGTAAAATGTTTGATTTGCCAAAAATTGAAAATGCACAAGTAGTAATAAATGATTTACCTAATGAGGGAGCTGATTTGCTTCATCGGCAATATAAAATAGATATTGATAACGGTGAGAGCATTTATATAGACTATCATTCTAAAGATAAATGTCGTACTTTTCAAAGTAATCCTGATCGTAGTGTGATATTGGTAAAATGTTCTTTACCTGAATTGGATTTTACATATTCATGGGATGAAAAATAATAATAATATTTAATGATTATGGGTTACTATAGAGAAATTAAGTGCCAAAAATGTGGTACATTAGTAGGTATAAAGGAAGTTAATATTATAATGCCGTATAAGAGCATAGAGACAGCTGAATGTCCTATCTGTGGAGAGACTATCTTTAAGCACAATACTAGAGGCGACTTTGAATCCGAAGTCATATCAACTGAAAATACAAGCGAAGCATATAAATCAAAAATATCAAAATAATGTTTGTCGAAATTGATTCAACTGATATTATCGCTTTTCTTATAAAAAAAAGTGATTTTTGTAATGACTTTGAGATTCCTTTCTCAAAGATTCTTCATTTAGCCAAAGCAATCGAATCAGAGAATGAGGATATTCTAACATTCTGTGATAGCGTATCTATAGATGCATTTAGGTGCGCTTTTACATCAAATGTTGTTATAGAACATTCAACGATTAAAATTTCCAATGCACGTAATATACGTTCTAATTTAGAGAGATTGCTTCCACCACAGCGAATAATGGATTTACTTGAAGACATTAACAAAAGATAAATATGAAGAGAATACTTGATACAGTTCATGGTTATATAATGGTTGGTGATGAATTTATCAACCACATTATTGACACGCCACTCTTTCAGCGTTTAAGAAGAATTGAACAAACTTCAATACGTTCAGTATACCCTAGTGCAAGACATGATCGCTTTATACATTCACTGGGTGTGTACCATATTGGATCCTTGATTGTTGAACATTTGAAAAATGAAGCGAAGGCATATGAATATTGGGGTGAGACTGAAACGACAATGATGGTTTTGTATAATTCGTATCTTGCGGCTTGCCTTTTACATGATATCGCACATGCTCCATTTTCCCATACTTTTGAGAGTTATTATGGTAAGAGATCAGAGTTAGCATTATTGCTAAAAAATGCTATTAATAACGAATGCTTTAATAATGACTTAAATGTTGCGATAGATAAAGATGAACCGAACTTTCATGAATATATGAGTGCATATGTTGCATACACTCAGTTTTATAATGGCTTAAGATATCGAATGAATCTTGATCCTGAGTTTGTCGCACGAATGATAACTGGCGTATATTATAACACAGAAAAGGATATGCATCAACTCCATAATTGTTTTATTTCTTTATTACATGGTAGAGTTATTGATGCTGATAGATTAGATTATGCTTGTAGAGATGTATGGGCCTCTGGTTATAGTACATCAAGTATTGATTTAAGGAGGCTTATATCAGCTCTTCATATTATGCGTAATAGTGATCGTGATTATGTAGTTTGTTTTGAAAGTAACTCTCTTAATGAAATAGAAGGTGTACTTAATGTGAAGGACTTTCAAGTCAAATATGTGATTAACCATCATGTTGTATGCTATGAACAATGGTTACTAAAGATGGCAGCGGAAACAATGGCATTAAAGTATTATCCAAGAGAAGATAATAAAGGTGCTCTTGCTTTAGGGAATATACTTAAAAGAGAATCTATAATAGGTCGTATTATGATTCCAGATACTAATTTTGTAATAAGGAATATATCAGATGATGATTTAATTTTCTTGATGAAACAGGATGATGGTAATGCTTATTACAATCAATGGCATAGTAGACAATATACCCATGCGGCCCTTTGGAAATCTAAAGATGAATTCTATCACTTCTTTAAGGATGTAGAAAAGAATAAGACGCTCAAACACAATCAGTTTGAAGAACGAGTTAGAGACACTTTGATAGAAAAATTTAATATTTCGCCTGAAGAAATTATTATAGTAGATGCTGTTTTTAAACCACGTGTACAGATGAATAGCCTCTATTTAGTAGTTGCAAATGATATTGTTAGATATACTGATATTTATCCAGAAATGAAAGATATCAATGAGGATATTTACTTTTATTATGTTTTTGTTTTTAAAGATCCATCAAAAAAGAGAACAGATTGGATTAATTATAGAACTCAAATGATTGAAGCTATAAAGCCAGTAATGACGGAATTATATAGTCCAAGAGAGACTACCCAATCTGAATTATAATTACAAATAAGTATTATATAAATACACAGAGGAATAAAAAATTATACAGTTGGCAGTATAAAAACATGACGAAAAATGGCTAAGAAGAATGATATTATTACATATTTGATTTGACAATAATATCATTCTTTCAACAATAATTACATGTTTTTGTATTTCGGTAATATCATAGTAATCTTTATATTGTCATTTCAAGATCCTCATCATCATTACCACTATAGTAGTCCCCAAAATTGTAATAATTCCACAAGCTGCAATGACTTTCCATACCAATCTGGAATGTAGAAATTCCGCATTCGCTACTATCATACAGACCAAGAAAGAGGATAGGGCAATTAGAATGACAATAGACTATACACCAGCAAAAGTAATTCTAAAAAAACAACCGGCACTGTCAAAATCACAATTAAATCGCATTGCTCTTTTGGAAA
>CALGJF010000072.1 GCA_937914945.1 uncultured Bacteroidales bacterium
CAAGCATAGGAGAATATGCGTTCTATGAATGCACAAGCCTTGCAAGCATCACCATCCCCGCGGGCGTTACAAGCATAGGAGAATATGCGTTCTATGAATGCACAAGCCTTGCAAGCATCACCATACCAAACAGCGTAACAAGCATAGGAAACTACGCGTTCTATAATTGCACCGGCCTTGCAAGCATCACCATCCCCTCGAGCGTTACAAGCATAGGAATCAACGCGTTCGAGTGTTGCATCCGCCTTAAAGTGGTCTACAACAACTCGGCGTTGAAGATAACAAAGGGAGCCACCTCGCACGGCGATGTTGCATATTATGCAAGCGCTGTTATCACCCCGGGCGATGATACATACAAAATCATAGGCGACTATATATTCAGCTCGGCAGATAGCGTGAATACCCTTGTAGCATATACAGGAACCGACTCTATAATATCGCTCCCCGCAAGATATAACGGAGAAAATTATGCGATAGGGGAAAAGGCTTTTTCTTATTGCAAAAGCCTTGCAAGCGTAACAATCCCCGAGAGTGTTACAAGCATTGGAAATAATGCGTTCTCTGGTTGCACCGGCCTTACAAGCGTAGAAATCTCCAATAGTGTAACAAGCATCGGTTATTCAGCGTTCTATAAATGCACCGGCCTCACAAGTGTAACAATTCCCAATAGTGTAACAAGCATAGGTTCTTATGCGTTCTATGGTTGCCGCGGCCTCACAAGCATTGTAATCCCCAACAGTGTAACAAGCATAGGAGGAGCTACGTTCTCTGGTTGCCGCGGCCTCACAAGCGTAACAATTCCCAACAGCGTAACAAGCATAGGAGAGGATGCGTTCTATTATTGCACTGGCCTCACAAGCATTGAAATCCCAAATAGCGTAACCAGCATAGAAGAACGTGCGTTCTATGGTTGCACCGGCCTCACAAGCGTAGAAATTTCCAATAGTGTAACAAGCATAGGAGACAATGCGTTCTGTGAATGCACCGGCCTCACAAGCGTAACCATTGGTAACAGCGTAACAAGCATCGGTTATTCAGCGTTCTATAAATGCACCGGCCTCACAAGTGTAACAATTCCCAATAGTGTAACAAGCATAGGTTCTTATGCGTTCTCTGGTTGCCGCGGCCTCACAAGCGTAACCATTCCCAATAGCGTAACAAGCATAGGAGGATCTACGTTCTCTGGTTGCAGCGGCCTAGCAAGCATCACCGTTAATAGCGGCAATAGCGTTTATGACAGCCGCGAAGGTTGCAACGCCATTATAGAAACAGCAACAAATACTCTTATTGCAGGCTGCAAAAATACAATTATTCCTGGTAGCGTAACAAGCATAGGAGATCAAGCGTTCAAAGATCGTAGCAGCCTCACAAGCATTGAAATCCCCAACAGTGTAACAAGCATAGGAAATTATGCGTTCTATGGTTGCACAGGCCTCACCGAAGTGTATGTAAATGCAAAAACACCTCCCACAATTAATAGCTCAACCTTTGATAATTATTCTGTAACACTCTATGTACCCTATGGCACAAAAGAGGCATACCAAGCAGCTAATTATTGGAAGAACTTTACCAATATAGTGGAGATGAAGCCCGATGCCCTCCCCGGCGATGTAAACGGCGACGGCCGTGTGAGCGTAGCCGACATCACCACCGTTGTAGATGCCATCCTTAACGAAAGCAGCAATACCGCCTACGATGTAAACGGCGACAGCCGCGTGAGCGTAGCCGACATCACCACCATCGTCGATATAA
>CALGJF010000073.1 GCA_937914945.1 uncultured Bacteroidales bacterium
ACTTACAAAGGTATTTGGTATGCATCCAAAGCTTTCGTTCGTTACAAAACAATGAACATCATTGTTCATAAGGACGCTCTTCCTAAACACGTTGCTAAAAAATTGGGTTTAAAATAATAGCCCATTAAGCTATATTTTCCACTAATACCGTTAATTCCGTTAAATTATCAGCGGAATTAACGGTATTTTTATTTGTTTTTTCTACCTTTACAGATTGAATGGGCAAAACCGGGAAAACGAGTCCATTCCACCGCTCAATAGGAAAAAGAAAAACAATATATAAAATGAATAACAAATGGAATTATCAACCTCCAAGCCAAGAACAAAGCGAATCAGCTAAGTCACTAGCAAAGGAAACTGGAATAAGTCCAATTCTTTGCAAGTTATTACAGGAGAGAGGAATAACCTCCGCAGCAGAGGCCAAACGATTTTTCCGTCCACAGCTTAACGAACTGCATGATCCATTCTTGATGAAAGACATGGACATTGCAGTGAACCGTCTGAATAAAGCGATGGGCAGAAAAGAGCGTATTATGGTTTACGGGGATTACGACGTGGATGGAACAACGGCAGTTGCTCTAGTCTACAAATTCCTCCAACAATTTTATTCCAACATAGATTATTACATTCCCGACCGTTATGAAGAGGGATATGGAGTTTCTATTAAAGGAGTAGATTACGCTTACGAGACAGGAGTTAAACTGATTATTGTCCTGGACTGTGGTATCAAGGCAGTAAATGAAATTGCTTATGCAAAAGAAAAAGGCATTGACTTCATTATATGCGACCATCATGTACCCGATGAGGAACTCCCTTGTGCCGTGGCAATCCTTAATCCCAAACGCCCCGATTCCACCTACCCCTATCCTCATTTGTCGGGCTGTGGTGTGGGTTTCAAATTTATGCAGGCGTTTGCAGCCGACAATGGCATTGCTCCTGAACAGCTATATCCTTTGCTTGATCTTGTGGCAGTGAGCATAGCATCGGATCTCGTACCCATAATGGGAGAAAACCGCGTGCTTGCCTACCATGGCATTAAACAGCTTAATCACGCACCAAGCACAGGCCTTAAGGCTATTATACAGGTGTGTGGCTTGCGCGATAAGGAGGTGAGCATAAACGATATAATATTCAAGATAGGGCCACGCATAAACGCTTCGGGGCGCATACAGCAGGGTAAAGTGGCTGTGGATTTGCTCATCGAGAATAATCTGCCCACAGCACTCATGATGAGCGAGCAGATTAACGAATTCAACGAGGCACGCAAGGAACTCGACAAAAGCATGACCGAGGAGGCCAACAGCATTGTGGAGAATCTCGAAAGTTTTGACGAGCGCCGTGCGATAGTAATCTTTAACGAGGATTGGCATCGTGGCGTCATCGGTATTGTGGCATCGCGCCTCACCGAGGTGTATCACCGCCCCGCTGTGGTAATCACTTGCACCGGCGATATAGCCACAGGCTCGGCGCGCTCGGTGGCCGGCTTCGATGTGTATAAGGCAATAGAAAGCTGTCGCGACCTGCTTGAAAACTTTGGTGGGCATACATACGCTGCCGGTTTCTCATTGAAGGTTAGTAATATTGATGCTTTTGCAGCCCGTTTCGAGGAGTTCGTAACCACAAACATTCTCCCCGAACATACCGACCCTGTGATTGAAATAGATGCAGAGCTCGATTTCCACCAGATAAGCCGCAAGTTCTTCAACGACCTCAAAAAGTTCAGCCCCCATGGCCCCGACAACACTAAACCTATCTTCTGCACCCGCAACGTGTGCGATTATGGTACAAGCAAAGTGGTAGGGCGCAAGCAGGAGCATATAAAGCTGGAGTTGGTCGATAACAAGTCGAACACTATAATAAACGGCATTGCATTCGGGCAGAGCCGTCAGGCTAAATATATAAAGTCGAAGCAATCTTTCGACATCTGCTACACGCTCGAAGATAACGCCTACAAGCATGGCGAGGTGCAGTTGCAGATAGAGAGCATTCACACCAAGGCCACTCGTTGAGGGGATATGCAGTATAGGGAAATCCTTAAAAAATATTGGGGTTACGATGATTTTCGTGGTATCCAGCGCGAAATAATCGAGAGCATAGGCAGTGGGCGCGACACGCTCGGCCTAATGCCTACGGGTGGTGGCAAGAGTATCACCTTTCAGGTACCCACCCTTGCCACCAACGGCCTTTGTATAGTGGTTACCCCGCTCATAGCCTTGATGAAAGATCAGGTGGCCGGTCTGCGCAGCCGTGGCATTAAAGCGGCTGCAATCTATTCGGGTATGAAGAACAGTGAAATAATCATAGCCCTTGAAAATTGTATCTTTGGCGATTATAAATTCCTTTATATATCGCCCGAACGTATCTCCTCCGACCTCTTTCTCACAAAAATACGCAAAGTACCGGTGAGCCTCATAACAATAGACGAGGCGCACTGCATTTCGCAGTGGGGGCACGATTTTCGCCCGGCCTATCGTCGCATAAAGGAGTTGCGCGAAATATTTCCGCAGGTGCCTGTGCTTGCACTCACAGCCACAGCCACCCCCGAGGTGGTGAAGGATATTCAGCAACAGTTGCTGTTTAAGCAAGAAAATTGCTATCGCATGAGTTTCGAGCGCAAGAATCTTGTATATGTAGTGCGCCATACCGAAAACAAGCAGCAGGAACTGCTGCATATACTATCGCGTATAACGGGCTCGGCAATAGTATATACCCTTAACCGACAAAAGACCAAGGATGTGTGTGAATTCCTGGTTGCCAACGGCATTACGGCTGAATTCTATCATGCAGGTATATCGCCCGAGGCCAAGGATGCACGCGAAGATGCCTGGAAGAGCGGGCGTTCGCGTGTGATGGTTGCCACCAACGCCTTTGGAATGGGTATAGATAAGCCCGATGTGCGGTTGGTAGTACATATGGACTTACCTGGCTCAATAGAGTCCTATTTCCAGGAGGCGGGCCGTGCAGGACGCGATGGCAACCGTGCCTATGCGGTGGTGCTGTTCAGCCGCACAGATAAGCAGGTGGTTTCGCGCCGTCTGTCCGACAATTACCCTTCAAAAGAGTTTATATGTGAGGTATATGATGATATCTGCTACTATTATCAAATGGCCTTGCACGATGGTTTGAATTGCACATTTGAGTTCGGGTTGGCCGATTTCTGCAAGAAATATCATCTGCCTATGTTGCCAACCGATAGCGCATTGCGCATACTTACCCGCATGGGGTACTTGGAGTATGTGGAGGAGATGGAGTATGCCTCGCGCGTGCGATTCATAGTGGACAAAGATTCGCTCTATCGGTTTAAGGGCTTGCCCGCCGATTACGAACTGCTCGTAAATGCCATAATGCGTGCATATAGCGGTTTGTTCTCCGATTATGCCTTTATCGATGAACGCTATCTGTCGCGTGTAACAAAACTCACCCGCCATCGTATGTATGAGATACTTGTATCGCTCTCGCAAAAGAGGCTTGTGCAATATGCTCCCTCAAAGCGATGTCCTATAGTAACCTTTACGCGCCACCGCATATTGTCGAAAGACCTTTACTTCGCTCCCGAGGTGTACGAGGAACGTCGTACTGCGTATGCCACACGCTTGAACTCCATAATAAAATATGCAGTGAGCGATGATAAGTGCCGCAGTCGCTTGTTGCTTGAGTATTTTGGAGAGACAGATTCCGATGATTGCGGCCGATGCGATGTGTGTGTGGCACGCCGTGCCGATGATAAGCCCCCCACGGTAACTCCTTCGGATGTGGCACTTGTAATGCAGTTGCTTGCCGATGGACAGCCACATAATCCACAGGAACTCGATGGGCTTGGTCTTTCCCGAGCCCGCATGGCTATGCTGTTGCGCACTTTGTGCGATGAGGAGCGGATTATTGTAGAGGATGGGAAAATACGCAAGGTACGTTGAAATATCGCTTTCCTGGTGCCCTTGTAGCGAATATACCTCTTTGCGATGTAACAGCTCGATTAATCCTGGTTGTTGAGTCTGAAATTGACAGGCACAGTGAGCATAACGCTTACGTTTTTGTTATTTAGTTTTGCCGGTGTCAGTTGCGGCATCTTCCTTATTACTCTTACAGCCTCTTTGTCAAGTTTCTTGTTGCCACTGCTTTCCCGCACCTTTACATCCTTTACTTTACCTTTTGAGGTTACGACGAATATGACTGATGTGCATCCTTCGATGTTTGCCTCGCGGCACTTTTCTGGGTATTTTATCGATTGTCGTATGTGGTCGAATAGTGCATTTTCTCCTCCGGGGAATTCAGGCATTTTGTCGGCCGTGGTATAGATAGGCTCGCTGTAGTATGTTCGCATGGAGGTTGTGTGCTCATTGCCGTTTGCCGTTACTTTTATATTGCTTATCTCCTGTGCATTGCATGCATGCGAATGAAACAACATGGCAAATGCAATGATTAACGAGTTTAATATGGTGTATCTCATTGTAGATAGAATATTTATTGTTTCGGTTGAAATACAACCTCTTTCAATGGCTCAAACTTCTGCCATATTTCAGTAGCCTTATTGGTTAATTTTGAATTTGTATATTCAATTCTCATAACCTCTTTGTAGTCATCGGTGAAGCTGTAATTTATGATTGAAATACTACCGTTTAATTTGTCGTTAATGTGTTTCTCTATTTTTTCGTGGTATGTGCTGTCGTTGATTATTTCCCACTTTCCCACTTGGCTTATGGCACCGTTTGTAGTGTTGCTGTAATATATCATTGTGCTGTATGTGCCATCTGCATTTATTGTTTTTATTACGGGGTGCGATTTTAATCTTTCTTCTCCGTTTTCGTCTGTTACAATAGCTTGCCACTGCCAGGTACCGATAATGGGGGCTGCGATGTCGGTGCTGTTGTTTGGTTGCTGTGCTCTACTCAATTGAGCGCCTTGCAGTTCCTTGAATCTGAGCCAATAGCTTGTCTCTTTTTTTGATGTTTTGGGGGCGCAAATCTCGGATATCATAATATTCCTGCCTGTGTCGTAGTAGCGATATTTGTATGTAGAGGTTTTGTCGGCTGCCTTTTCGCGGTATGTGCTGTCGTTGATTATTTCCCACTCGCCTGCTTTGTTTATAGAACGGGTGGTATGTTCGCTTCGTATGCTTATCTCACAGTATGTACCGTCGGCATAGATGGTTTTTATGCAGGGCTCTATATCAACCTGTTCGTTGCCTTCCCGGTCTTTTACAATAGAGCATTTCTGCCATGTGCCGACTATGTTTTTTTCTTTGTCGGTTGCCTGTTTGTTTTCGTTTTGCGAGTAGCAAGGGAACGAGCAGAGCAGGTAAACAGCAATTATAATGTATATGGATAAAATGTGTTTCATGGTAATGGTTGCGGTATATGCTGCTATATGCCCATTTATTGGGGTATATAGCAGTTAATTATGAGAATATCAGCGTATCGCTTTCTATGATGTGTCCGCGTGTGAAGTCGGGAATCTCCACGGGGGCACCGCCGTTGCGTGCCGATATGTCGGTGAGCTCCACGAGGCTGCTCCAAAGGGCTGCGTCGTACACATTCATGTCGAGTGGCAATCCGTTGCGCAGGCAGTGTATGAGGCGGCTGTCCATTGCATAATCTATCCAACGACGGCCGCATAGCTCTGTTCCACGCTCCTTGTATTTGGCGACAAAGGGGTGGCGGTATTGTTCAAGCAGTGCGGCGCACTCCTCTCCCATTATTGTATTTTCGCTATCGGGTGCGAAAGCAAACATCTCTACGGGGTATTTTTGTGCATATCCTTCGGTGCCGCTCACTGCAAACGCACGGCTGTATGGGCGGGGCAGGGTGATACAATGTTGCACTAGAATGGTGTGTCCCTTCTCGGTTGTAATAATCGAACTGTTCATGTTGCCTCTCAAGCTGCTGTCGCCCACCATTTTGGACGAGCAGGATACAATACTCTTCATCCTGTCGCCACGGTTTATGCCCATGGCAAGGGCAATGGGGCCAAGCCCGTGTGTTGGGTATGGGTTGCCATTGTGTCTGCTCATGAACTCCACTTGCCAATTACTCCATTTGCGGCCACCCTCGTCGTTGGTGGCAATGCGGTCACGTAAGTCGTGCAGGTATGAGCCCTCGGCATGTATAATTTCACCAAGCAATCCTTTTTGTGCCATATTGAGCACGCATAGTTCGAATTCGTCGTAGCAACAGTTTTCCAACATTATAAAATGCCGGCGTTGTTTTTCGGCTGTATCTACTATGCGCCAACAGTCGGCTATGGTTGTGGCTGCGGGTACTTCCGATGCAACGTGCTTGCCCCGCTCCATTGCATATACGGCAATGTCGGCATGGCTTGCCCAATCGGTACATATATAAACGAGATCAACATCGGGGCTGTCGCATAGTTTTTTCCACCCATCGGTATTGTAATAGCATGTGGGCTCGCTACCGCCGTGTTGGGCAATAATGTTCATCGTCTCCTCTATATTCTCGGGGACAAGGTCGCAAATTGCAGAAATGTAGCACCCATCGATGTGCATCATACGCATAACGGCACGCTTGGCTCTTACGCCAAGCCCCACAAAGCCCACTCGCACCGTGTCGAGCGGCTCGCATTGCAGTTGTGCTACGCTATCGTATATGCTATCTTTGTTCATAGATATATTGTTTCTTCGTTGCAAAATAAACAAATTCGTCTTTCAGGTCAAAGAAAAAAACAGCTATTTAATATCTGTTATTTTTCTTTTCTGTCTGTAAATATTTTATAAATGGCTGCCACAAGTATTGCTATTGTAACAACACCACCCAGAATATAAGCTGTTGTTCTGTTCTCCATTCCCACCATCATGGGCGAAATGAATATATACGACGCACACACATATGTCATGAAGAGTGCGGGCAGCAGGCCTATCAAAATAGGTTTTTTGTGTTTTGCAAGGTATATGGTTATGCACCACAGGGTGATACATGCGAGTGTCTGGTTCATCCATGCAAAGTAGCTCCATATGGTTTGGAAGGGGAGGGCAAATATAATGAGCAAGCCGCCGATAAAGAGGGGTAACGAAACGGACACGCGTTTTACAAGGGTGTTTTGTGGTATATTGAGCATATCGGCCACAATGAGGCGTGCCGAACGGAAGGCGGTATCGCCCGATGTTATGGCGCAGGCGATAACTCCCACAACTACAAGAATGGCTATGAAACTGCCAAGAGTCTGTACCGAAATTATATTTACAAGACGAGCGGCACTGCCTCCATACTCGGCAATAGCGGCATTAAGCCCCTCTACACCGCCCCAGAATGCCATTGCTATAGCAGCCCATATGAGTGCGATGATACTCTCGGCAATCATAGCACCATAAAATACCGAACGGCTCTGCTTTTCGTTGGTCATGCAACGTGCCATCATGGGCGATTGTGTGGCATGAAAACCTGAGATTGCACCGCATGCTATGGTTGTAAATAGCATGGGCACTATTGGGAATTTCTTCGCATCGGCAATGCCGTTGCGCAGCGATGTGAGCTCGGGGATGGTGTATTGGTCGCTATGAAACAGCAGTACATACAATATACCCACTGCCATAATGAGCAGTGCCATGCCGAAAATCGGATAGAAACGGCCGATGATTTTATCAATGGGCAGTATTGTGGCAAGTATATAATATATCAAAATTGCGATGAGTGCGACAAATACCTCCCAGCTCATAGTACCATGCATGGTGCTTTCGAGTGCGGGGCAGGATATGTTGGCTGCAATCAATTCGGCGGGCTGCGACATGAACACTGCTCCCACAAGCACCATAAGCAGCATGGCAGCTATGCGCATGAACATTTTAGAGCCGTTGCCCATGTATTTACCTATGATTTCGGGAAGGCTAAGTCCGTTGTTCTTCAACGAAATGACACCGGCAACAAAGTCGTGCATGGCGCCCATGAATATACCACCGAGTGTTATCCACAGGAATGCCACAGGGCCGTATGCGGCACCAAGCAGAGCCCCGAATATGGGGCCCAATCCGGCAATATTCAGCAATTGTATGAGGAAAATCTTCCAACGTGGCAGGGGGAGGTAATCTACTCCGTCGTATAAGGTTTTTGAGGGTACGGGATTTTTTTCGTCAATCTCGCATACGCGCTCAAGGTATGTGCCGTATGTGAAATATGCTATTACAAGTGCCGCAAAGCAAATTAAAAAAGTAATCATGTTTTATCTGTTATGCCTGTTTGGTTTAATCTATTTTATCTTCTTGCAAATTTACATCAAATTGTTGTTTTTAGACTTTTGTCGGCCTGTTTTTTTATAGACCTTCCAATATTTTTGCAGCCTCTTTGTTGCCGGCGTTGGCTGCAGTGCGGTAGAGGTCTTCTGCAAGCCCCTTGTCGCGCTTTACGCCTTGCCCGTTGTAATAATAGTCGGCCATCTGCTTGGTACCGATGTGGTTGCCCATTTGCGACAGGGTTTTTGCCCAGCGGTATGCCTCTTTGTAATTGCCGGCACTCTGCTCGTAGAAAAGCATAAAGAGCATAGCCTGTTCCCACCCCTTCTCGGCAGCTGTTTTTACGTGGTTTATAGCCTCCGGGTTGGTTTTACCTGTATCGTTGGGACCCATCAGCTGCAAGCCATATTCATAATGCGCTTCGGCATTGCCGCTTTGCACAGCCTCGACAAGCAATGCTGTAGCCTGCTCTATTGCGGCTTCATCATCTGTACTTATCAGTTCCTTTGCTTTGTGAACCATTGCGCGTGGCTCCTTTTGCAGGCAGGCACGGCGCATCCAGGTGGCGGCAAGTTCGTCGCTCTGCTCACAACCTATACCGTTTTTATACATCATGGCAAGCTCGTATTGTGCGCCGGGGTTGCCGTTTGTTGCTGCGTTTTCATAGAATTTTTTAGCCTGCTGTTCGTTCTTTTTCAGTCCTGTGCCGTTAAGGTAGCATTGCGCAATCTCGTTTATTGCCGGTGCATAGTTGTATTTGACAAGCTCGGCCCATATTGCAATGGCGTTTTTGTAGCGTTGCTGGTTTTTATAGGCAATGGCTGTGTTGTGGTGTTTGAGGCATGCTTTTTCCAGTTCGGGGTCCATGGCTTGTTCAAAGTAGTCCTCGTCGCTCTCGCTCTTGCTTTGTTGGCTTGTGTCGGTTGTCTTCTGCTGTGTGCTGTGGTTGTTTATGCGTGTTGCCATGGCTGCATCGTTGCTGTAATACGCCTGTCCGTCGCGGCCTGTAATATCCACTGTGAGTGTGTTGCACGAACAACTGTTATAGAATTCCACGTTTATTGAGCCGTCGTTGTTTGTTGTTAGTTGCGGGCTCCACAAAATGGTGCGGCGGTGCTCCTTCTTGTCGGCGGCGGGCTTTGCCTTGCTATAATCGGGTGAATAGAACTGCTTACTCTCGTTGTAGCCCTGTATGCTGGTGTAGCGTGTTGTGCCGTATGTGTTTGCAAGGTCGGGTATTATGCCGTTTGCTTTTTCATCTTCTCTGTATGGTATGAAGCAGGCGACATAGTTGGGGTGTTTGGGCTCTGATAATTGAAGTGTGTAGTTGAAGGTTTCGGGCAATGGAAATCCATCTACTCCCGATGTGTTCGAAATATAGTGCTGCGAAAGAAATCCTAAATAAAATTTCTGTAATGGATCTTTGTTGTCGAGTGCTCTTGCGCAGTTTGACCAATATGTGAATGTATTCTCGAACTGTTCGCGGGTTTTTGCATCGCTCCTTATCACAAACTCCTTAAAGTTCATCATCTTCTCGGCATCTATCTTTCCGCGCAGATATTCAAGGTCGGGGATTGGTGCGATGTTGGAGTCGTATGTGCCGTTTACAACCATCAGTTGTACCCAATAGGCCCAATTATAGTTGTGGCGTCGCATTGCGCTGGTAACAATTTCGGCAGCGGTTAGTGAATTCTTGTATTCTTCCGATATATGTGAATTTTGTGGCAATGAATCTGTTTTGTTAAAGTATCTGATGTTGCCTATATATTTAATGTGTCCCAAAGGAAGATTTCTACTTGGTATATTTGCAATACCCGATGGCGACACCGCACCATGCATTTGGCCTATGAAGTCGCCGTCTTCTTTCACGAAATCACTTTCCAACTCTTTAAGGGCTTGGTTATATACGTTGTCTTTGTATGCATATATATCGCGAAGGTATGTTACATCCTGTGCATACTCCCACTCGTCGAGGAAGTTAAAGCGCATCTCGCTGTGGGGCGGGCGCGAGTTGGGTTCCTTCTTGGCGCTGCTCACTACCTCCACTTGTGATAACATAAATTCAAACGGGCTCAGTTGCACAAGGCTCTCGTTTTGGCTTGTTTCGTCTTTATCTACCGGCTTGCCTGTATTGCGCTCCCAATAGTCGTATAGGCGAAAGTCGGGCGAGAAGTAGCGGTCGAGTGCAAATGCGTATCTGATATTGTCGCTCTGTCTTATAGTTGTCTGCGGTTGCAGGGCTGCTATGCGCTTGCCATAGAAGTCTTTGGTTTCCACGATGAATTCGCCCAGGCTGTCGGTGCGGAAGGAGTATGATGAGGTCTCTTTGCCGTCGTATGATATGAGCAACTGTGTCAGATTGTTTTTTTGTGGAATAAGGTTTATTACATCAATATTGCCCATGGCACTGCCTCTGTTCTTTCTGAAGAATGTACCTTTTAGGGTGATGCCTTGCTCTATTGGTTGTAGTTTGTCCAAACGTAGCTGTGTGAGCTTGCTCCAATCGTATGCGGTCCAGCCGTTGGTGAGCATAATAAGGTCGAGCTGTTCTTTTCTTTTTGTGTTGCTGTTGTCAAAGTATTGTGCGGCATTGGGTATGTAGCCTTTAAGTTCGGAACCAAGCAACAGATAGGTGTAAATGTTGTAATCCCATGATGTCTCCACATGCCCGGCTGCATCGCTCACCGCAAGCGACAGGTTGGCATTGGCGGGGATGGGTTTGCCGTCCTCGCGTGCAATGTTGAGATTGATTTTTTCGTATGGGGCAAGAGATAGTTCGTCAATAGTCCCATTATTGCCCTTTACAATGAGTTTTATGGTGCTGCGGTCGCTCTTCTGTATGCTGTCGTGCATGACAAAGAAACAGCGCTCGGCAAGCGGGGTGTTGCCATTGAACACAATGGCTTTGTTCACACCTTCGGGCAGTTCTCTTTTGCCCAGAGTAAATGTTTTGATGCTTTCGCCGGGTGCTATCTTCCTGTAATAGCCCATTGCGCCACGGTACAATATGCTGAATGCATACTCCTCGCCCTCCTTGAATTTGTTGTTTATTGTGAAACTGATGCTGTCGGCACTCTCACGCGCGGCTATGGTAACACCCTCTTCTTCTACTTCGGGCAGTTTGAACTCAAATATTTTGCTTTTCTCTTTTTTGTTTACGGTCGTAACCTTTGCCGTGTATTTTACACCTGCTTGCGGTGTTATCTCAAAGCAGCCTTTGCCATAGTGGGTGGGGGTGGTTGTGAGCAGTATGTTTTTGTCGGCGTATATTGTAATCTCCTTGTTAAGAAAATCTCCATCCAATCCTCGCAGTTCATATGCGACTTTGCTTTTGAGCCCATTTACAAGATGTCCGCCTTCGGGGTAGAATTTAAGTTCTGCATCGGGCAGTTCTGCGCTTATCCACTTTCCGTCGCGCATGAATCCGCGTTTGCGGTCGAGCATGTTTTTGAAATCCCAGTTGTCGCCGTTCACTTTGTCGAAAATGGGGAACACACGGCTGAAAACGGCCTCTCTGCCCCAATTGAGCATATAACGTGTATATGCACGTACCTCGTAATATCCCGACAATAATAGCGGATTCAATTCAAAATCTCCATTGCAGCACCCGTTTTCGTCTATTTTGTATTTTTTTGTTTCCACCACATAACCCTCGGGTGCAACCAACTCCACATACAGAACCTTGCTGGGTGTAGTTACGCGGTCGTTTGTACCATAGCTTATATATGCCTTGAACCACATTGTTTCGCCCAAATAGTATGCGCTGTTATCGAAATGGAGAAACACGCGCTCCTGCTGCATCACACGCCCCACCTGCAAAGCGCGCTTTGCAGCCTCGTCGTTTGTAACACGTTTAATGCTGTCGTCGTTAAGCGATTGTGCATGCAGTATGGTTGTTGCAAGAATGGCAAACAATATAAATGTGGTTCGTTTCATATATACACTATATTTGATTAATTAAGACAAAGCCTGCCCGCGGGCAGGCTTTGTCGTGTGTGTGTCCCTTATTATTTTACAGGGCTTATGCGTAGCTTGTAGCTCATGGGCTGGTTAGGCACGCAGTAGATGGGCATTGTGCCTACATCGGCACCGCACGATGCGTTACCTATTCCGCGCATAAATGCGTCGAGGTGCAGCACGGTGTAGGGGCGGGGTGTCAATTCCCACATGTGTTGCCCGTCCATGAGGTCTTTATCGGTGAATTGGAGAGCCGAGAATGATACCTTGCCCTCTGTCTCTATCTTTATTCCCTCGCCCTTGTCGTTGGTGAGGGTGAGTTCACGCAATCCCTCGCGGTTACCTGTACTTTGGGGCTTGACGTAGCGTTCGGGCATCTGGGCTACGGTGCTTGTGTAGCGGCCTACCAATACTCCATCTATGCGGTCGTTACTGTTCTCCCATGGGCCGTATGCATAGTAGTTTACATTGTGCAGTGTGGAATCTATTCCACATACAAGGCCTGCACGGCGTAATTCGGTGGTGTGGGGGATGAACTTGGCGTCTACATCTATGAATCCTTGGGGATAGATGGTGTAGTTGATTTCGGTATCGCAAAGCGAGCCCTTGCGTGTGGTTTTAACAACTGTGTTTCCATCCACGTTCTCAACGGTGCAGGTGCCCTTGGCCTCCAAGCCGTTCGATGTGTTCCAGAAGCGGTCGTTTTCAATCCAGCGATGGTTGTCGTAGAGGAATCCTTCGCCGGCTGCAATAACCTCCTTGCCGTCAAATGCGAGGTTTGTCATGCGGCCTGTTTCGGGGTCGAATGTAACAGAAATCTTGCTGTTGCCAATCTTCACCTCATGCAGTGCGGATGTTTGCATTAGGGCCTCGCCCTCGGGTGCGATGGCTGCCAAGGGGGCGCGCTCTACAAGTGTGTATTGTTTGATGGCAACCTCATGGCCGGCTTTTGCAAAGCGTTGCGCCTCGCGATGCATTACACGCAGGTTGAGCATGGTCTCAATGCCGTTCTTCTCGGCTTTTTCTATGGCTGCCTTCGATAGCTTGAGTCTCAATGTCGTCTCTTCGCCATTTGTGGCTGCGGGGAGGTTGCACTTTTGGCTGCTGACAATCTTGCCGTTCTTCACCACCTCGTAAACAAGATAGAATTCATTGAGGTTTGTGAAATTGTATGTGTTCTTTATCTTTATGGTAGCTCTGTTTTTCTTTTTATCGATACCCTCCAAAGAGAATTTTATGAATTGGTGGGCTGCCTTTACCTCCTTGAGTTTTGCACTCTCGTGGCGTGTGGCGGGTATGATGCCATTGCTGCAGAAATTGCCTTGGTGGGGGCCCGGATAGTCGTAACCGGTGTGCAGGCGATAGAGGCTGTCTTTAATCTCCTGCGGGTCGTAAATGGCCTGGTCCACCCAATCCCAAATACATCCGCCGATGCAAGAATTTGAGTTTTCTATGTGCTCCCAATACTCACGCAAATTACCGATGGCATTACCCATTGCGTGGGCATATTCGCAGATGAACATGGGCTTGTCGAGGTTATTGGTATATTGGCGCATCCAAGCCTGTCCGGGGTACATTTTTGAATAGAAATCGGAGAAACGCCCGCCGCCGTAGTTGCCGTTGCTGCGGGTTCCCTCATAGTGAACGGGGCGATTATCGAGCTTATATGCAGCATCGTAGCATGGGCCGAAGTTGTTTCCGTTGCCGGCCTCGTTACCCAAGCTCCACATAACAACGCAGGGGTGGTTACGGTCGCGCAATACCATGCGGTCAATACGATCGACGAATGAAGGTATCCAAGACTCGCGGTCCGAGATGCTCTGGTTGGCATGGTCCTCCAAGTCGGCCTCGTCGCAGCAGTATAGTCCGTAGTAATCGAACATTGCATACATGCGTGCGGCGTTGGGGTAGTGGCTGGTACGTATGGTGTTGATGTTGTTCTGCTTCATAAGTAGAATATCCTGCAACATCGACTCTGTTGTTACGGCACGGCCATAGAGGGGGTGAGTGTCGTGGCGGTTCACACCTTTGAAGAATACGCGCTCACCGTTGATATATACGATAGAGTTCTTTATCTCAATGTCGCGGAATCCATATTTTGTAGAGAATGCCATCTCCTCGTTGCCCTGCTCGTCCATCTGTACCACACGCAGTGTGTATAGGTTGGGCTTTTCGGCGCTCCACAATTCAATGTCGTTTACCTGCAATGTGGCGGTAACTTCGGGGGCGGCAATCTTTGCCTTCATGGCTTGCTTTATGGTGTCAGCGGCAACAAGCTTGCCTGCAGTATCGTAGAGGGATACTTTAATCTGCTTGCCCTCGGGGCAGAAGTCGCGGTTGTCAATAGTCAGTTGCACGTTTACAGTAGCGCTTTTGCGCCCGTTGGTGAGTGTGCTTGTGATGTAGTGGTCGCGCACGGCTGCTTTGGGTACGTTGTAGAGATATACATCGCGGAAGATACCGCTCATGCGGAACATATCCTGGCACTCCAGGTATGAACCGTCGCACCAGCGGAACACCTGTACGGCGAGCTTGTTTTCGCCTTTTTTCAGGAAGTTTGTGAGGTCGAACTCTGCCACGTTGTTAGAGCCTTGTGTGTAACCTACATACTCACCGTTGAGCCATACAAAGGCTGCAGAATAGATACCGCCAAAATGTATGAATGTGCGGCGGCCGTCCCAATTCTCGGGAACTTCAAATGTGCGCACATATGAGCCTACGGGGTTAATGCCGTAGTTCTTGCCACCATCGTTGTAGCCGGGGCGTGCTTTGATGAACGGAGGTGTGTTGGAGTGGGGATACTCCACGTTGTTGTATATGGGTTTGTCGTAGCCCTGCATTTCCCAATTCGAAGGTACGGGTATATTGTCCCAATTACTTACATCAAAGCCCTCTTCAAAGAATGTCAATGGGCGTTGTGATGGCTCTGACACGAGGTTGAATTTCCAAGTGCCGTTGAGGCTCTGGAAACGATTGTTTACAGGCACGGTCCAAGGGGTGGCGTAGTAAGCTGCATCGGCAAGCATGGCAGCCTCGTTGTCGTAGGGCATATATGTTGCGTGCCCACGCTCCTTGTTCTCTTCAAAGCGTGTTTCATCCTCCCAATAGGGCGATTCTATTTTGGGTTTCTCAACCTGTTCGAATGTGAACCATGAGTTTTTGTCATCGGCTTTATAATCAACCAATTTCATCTGCCCGTTGATGAGTGTATACATTTTGTCGGCCTTGCCTTTTGAAATAATTCGGTATGCGCCTTTGTTGTCCTTGACAGGCTCGAATGTAAATTTCGCATTATTCCAGATACCTACAACTGCAGGCCACTGCAGCAAGTAGTCGATAGAGGCGTTGCCACCGCCATCGTCAAAATTCTGGCCATAAAAAGCGTTCTCAACAGCGAAAGTAAACGGGTCTATTGTCTTTATGCTCCAATATTGTCCGCGGTTGTCGGCATCGGCTTCCTCGCTCACGATTCGGGCGTTGTTTTCTCCCGAATCTCCGTTACCAAGCACCTTGTTGTCGGCTACGGAGCGAATGAGGTATGTGAGGTCGTCGTCGAATCCTGCAAATTCCGACTCTTCGATTGTGAATTGTGCAGCGGGGTTGCCTATCGCTTTGTCCTTTGGAATGAGGCCTATACTGCCGTCCTTTTCCTTAACCGCAGCAAATGTAGAACTGTTGGTAGGTATAAGTAGACCGTTCTCGTATCTCCACAATTGAGCCTCGTCGGAACCATTGTTCTCTCCAAGTTCCACTTTGTTGCCTGCAGCGCGCATGGCATTGTTGGTTACAGGGTTGATTATGCGCCAGCTGCCCGAAAGTTCTGAAAGCTTCCAATACTGGGCGGCGTTGCGCTCCTCGTAGTCGGTTGTTCCCACTTTGTTACCCTTCTTCTCGGTAACAACGTTGTTCTTTTTACCTTGTGTGTAAACGTGGTACAGTTTTCCTTTGTCGAAATGTACTTGTGCAAAACTGCCCATTGTGGCAAATAGCGCCACGATTGCGAGCAACATGCTGTGGTTGATGAGTTTTGGCATAGTATTATGATTTTAGTTTGATTGTTTCCCCTTTTTATGCGTATATGCGCCACGCACACACGCGTTATTGCAAAGATAAGTAAATTTTAAGATATGCCCAATAGTATTATTTAATACGTCTGCTTAAAAATTGAAATTTAAGTAATTATAACATATAGATTCGGACTGTTGCCGACAAAAATAATATCTTCTTTGTTTGCTGAATTTGTATAATGTTTTGCAAAAACTTTGCAACAGGTGTGGGTATAACGCAAGCAGCCCTTCCCGCAAAGGAATGGCTGCTTGTGAAGTAGTGTATAATTTATTTACCAAATTTACCGCCCATTTTGGGGCCCATCTTGGCACCGTTCTTGGCACCGCCGCCACCACCTGCTGCAAATATATTTTCGCCATAGTTCACAGCTTTGAAACCGGCATCTTGCTTGCGGCGGAAGGCTATATCTATAAGTTTGTCAACCAACGTGCCGAAATTGTAGCCGCTATACTCCCATAAATAGAACGAAAGCGAGCCGGGGATGGTGTTGATTTCGTTTACAAAAATCTCATTGGTACCCTCGTCTATGATAAAGTCGATACGAGCCACACCGTCGCACGAAAGGGCACGGAAGGTATCGCAGGCTGCTTTCTGTATGAAATCGGTGCTCTCTTTAGGTAGGTTGGCGGGTATCTCGCGCACGGTCGATTGCATTCCTTGGCTCTGCTTGCCGCCACCATTCATGTATTTATCCTGATATGAGAGTATCTCGCCACTGCGCACCGGCACCTCGCACACCGAGGGCTCGCACTCGTAGTAGTTGCCAAGCACGGCGCAGTTTACCTCTTTCAGTTTTTGTACGTATTTTTCAATGATTATGCGGCTGGTGAACGATATTGCATAATCCACGGCATCCAAGAATTCCTCGCGGTTGTGTGCGGCGCGTATGCCCACGCTCGAACCGCTGTTGGCCGGCTTTACAATAACAGGGTAACCGAGCTTCTCCTCAACCATTGCCACAGTGCTCTCCTGCTTGTCGCTCCACTCTTTGTCGCTGAACCAGCAGTAGTCTATCACGGGAATACCGCACTCTTTGAGAATCATTTTCATGGTGATTTTGTCCATGCCGTTTGCCGATGCAAGGGTGTTGCAACCGGTATAAGGTATGCCCGAGAATTCCATCACTCCCTGGAATGTACCATCCTCGCAGTTGGTGCCGTGCAGGGCGGGGAGAATAACATCCAACTTGGTTACAACTGCTTTTTGAAAGAATCCCTTGTTGCTGCGGTAGAGATTTGTGTCGCCGTAGATGGGGCGCATATATACCTCCTCGCACATGGCAAGCAGTTTCTTTGTGTCGCGGTAGTTGGCTACATTGAACAGGGCGTCGCCTGTGTACCATTTACCTGTTTTTGTAATGTATATCGGGGTAATGTCATATTTCTCTCTGTCCATTGCCGCCATTGCCTGGTTGGCTGTGATTACCGAAATCTCATTTTCAACGGAACGTCCGCCAAAAACTACTCCTACATTGATTTTCATGGTTGTTGTGTATGTTAATTTATTTGTTTTTTAGATTCTTCACTTCGCTCAGAATGACAGGTTTTTGATAATTTGGTGTATATTGGTTTAGTGTTTACTTGAAATTATCTGGTAAATCATTTTCATAAAGTACCACATCGCCTGACTTCAATATGGTGGCAAGGTGTGCGTGTGCTTGGTTTAGCGAGTCGGCAAGGAAATAGCTGTCGGGGTTCATTCCGCCCTTGTCAATACCTTGCTTTATGGCTTCGCGGTTTGTTTGGTTTACCACAATCGCATAGTCGGCGCAGCGTGCTATCTCCTCGCCAAGCCTTTGGTTGGCCTCGGCCTGTCTTGTGCCCATCTCCACAAATCCGGGGGTTATTATGATGCGCTTGTTTCCATCGTTCACAGCAAAATTGCGCAGCACGTTAAGTGCCATCTTGGCACCCTGCGGGTTTGAATTATATGCATCGTCGAGTACAGTGATGCCACCCGAATTGCGCATGGACAAACGATGTTCCACGGGTTGCAGGCGTGCTATTGCGTTTTTCTGTTTTTGCAGGGGTACTTGCAGGTGATTGGCAACTGCAATGGCTCCCAATATGTTGAGTAGGTTGCCTTCGCCCAAAAGGCGGCTTGTGTATTGCTCCTCACCTTGTCCGGTGGTTAATTTGAACGATAGGCCGTTTGCCCCATATTGAACCTCGGTGGCACGGTAGTCGGCAGTATCGTCGGTACCATATTTGATAATCTTGCAGGGGCTCGTTATCTTGTTATAGCTTTTTATGTAGGGTGAGTCTATGTTTATTACACCCAATCCCATGGAAGGCAGTGAATTTATAAGCTCAAATTTTGTATCTTGTATGTTCTCCACACTCTTGAAGGTCTCCAAGTGCATCTCGCCCACGGCGGTTACGATACCTATGGTTGGGCGCACAAGGTCGCAGATTTCCTTTATGTCGTTACGTTGCTTGGCACCCATCTCCACGATAAATACTTGGTGGTAGGGGCGCAACTGCTCGCGTATGGTACGTATTACGCCAAGCAGTGTGTTGAAATTACCGGGGGTAACAAGCACGTTGTATTTTTCGGCAAGTATGCTTGCAAGGTAATTTTTGGTGCTTGTCTTGCCAAAACTGCCTGTAACGCCTATTATAATAAGGTTTTTGTTGCTCTCTATAATCCTTTTTGCGTCGTTGTAATAGTGGCGGTTTATGCCCTTCTCAATAGGTGTATTTGTGAAATTTGCCGCAAGCATCACTGCATCGGACAGTAAAATAAGCAGGGCTGCGGTTATGGTTGCGTATGCGGGTAGAAACAGTGCTGTTGCTGCGACTATTGCCGCAAAGAGTAGCAGGGTGGTGGTATATAGCCTGTTTACTCTGTTGGTATATACCAATGGAGTTTTTTGCATTTTCTTTTTGCCAAACATGTTTGGTAGCAGCACAAAAATAATGGCGGCTGCCACCAATATGGTTGTAATAAGGCGGTTGGGTATAAGTGAAATGGCTATAATGGCTATTGCAAGTGTGCGATTGCTCCCCCAAATATTTCCTTGCCCTAGCCAGCGCAGGTAGCGGCTGTAACGATAGGAACTCAGCTGGAACATATGAATATCGTGCTTTGCCGATATCACTCCAAAGTATATTGCGCAGAGCAATAGTGTGATGATTGTATATATGCTCATAGTATTATGCTATCTTAAAAAAACTCTTCATGACCTGTGTAAACAGTCCCTGATTTTCGAGGAACGAAAAATGGCCTGTACCATGCGCGATAACCAAGCCTGCATCGGGTATTAGTTTCTCCATAGTCTTGGCATCGGATAGTGGAGTGGCTGTGTCCATATTGCCCCAAAAGAGCAGTGTAGGTGCTGTAATTTTTGGCAACAGGTGTGTGAGGTCTTCGTTTACCACCTTTGACAGTATGGCGCGCATCTTGGGCGATGCGTTGTTGTAGTCGGCCGAGCCTGCACCCTTGCGGCGTTTCTCTATAATGGCATCGGCTGTTTTCTTTGGCAGGAATGTGTAGCAGAGCCATTTCAGTGTTTTGAATGTGTATACCTTGTAGTAGTACTTAAACGGGCGTTTGGGTTTTATGCCGGCGGCATCCACAAGCACTACGCGGCTCACTTGGTTACGCGATGCATATATAATGCTTATGCGCCCGCCGAAGGAGTGCCCCACAAGGGCGGGGCTTTGTATGTTATTCTCTTTTACAAACTGCTCAACCATGCGGGTATATTCTTCGGTGCCCCACACTGTTTGCGGCTCCTGTGATGCACCAAAGCCGGGGAAATCGAAGTTGTATACCTTGTATTGTGTGGCAAGTACAGCTTGGAGGTGCTTGAAAATCTCATTACTGCACCCCCAACCGTGAAGCAGCAGCACGGGTGAACCCTCGCCTGCAACCTCTATATTTATGTCAATGTCGTCGTATCTGTATCTCATTTTATGCCTGTTCCCTCTTTTTTGTGGCAAAACAATTTTCTCCCGCGAAGATAATGAATATTATTTATATAGTTCTAAATATTTTGAGCTATCTTCGCTTTGTTTTTTCCGAATTGTATAAAAAATATGATATATCCCCATAATTTCGAGAGCAAAATAGAGTTCGATGTGGTGCGCGGCATGCTTAAGGAGCGATGCCTCTGTGCTCTTGGTCGCGAGAGGGTCGATGAAATGGCCTTTATGACCGATTTTGATTATATATCGACGAGGCTTGCCGAGACCGAGGAGTTTGTGCGCATATTGCAGGTGGAGCAGGGCTTTCCGTCCGATTTCTATTTCGATGTGCGCGAGCCGTTGCAACGCATACGCATAGAGGGTATGTATATGAGTGCCGACGAACTCTTTGCGTTGCGTCGCTCACTCGATACGATAGGGCGCATCTTGTCGCTCCTGCGCAAGCAGGGTGGCGATGGCTCCGATGGCGAGGATAACCCCCTCTATCCTTCGTTGCGCCGTTTGACCGGCGATGTGGAGGCTTTCCCTCTTATCATACGCAATATTGATAGCATAATAGATAAATTCGGTGCAGTTAAGGATAGTGCATCGCCTGCGTTGGCACGCATACGTGGCGAGCTTGTACGCACATCGGGCAGTATATCACGCACACTCAATACAATTTTGCGCCGTGCGCAGGCCGATGGGCTTGTGGAAAAGGATGCTGCCCCCACATTCCGTGATGGTCGCTTGGTTATCCCCGTGGCTCCTGCCCTCAAACGCAAGATGGGTGGTATTGTGCATGACGAGTCGGCAAGTGGAAAAACGGTGTTTATAGAACCTGCCGAGGTGGTTGAGGCCAACAATCGTATTCGCGAATTGGAGGCCGAGGAGAAACGCGAGGTCATTGCCATTCTCACCGCTTTCTCGGCCGAATTGCGCCCGGCAGTACCCTCGCTAATGCAGGCATACGGCTTCTTGGGCGAGATGGATTTCATACGTGCAAAAGCGGAACTTGCAATAAGTTTCAATGCCATAAAGCCGATTTTGGAAAACAGGCCTATGATGGATTGGGGTGCGGCTGTTCACCCATTACTCGAACTGTCGTTGCGCAAGCATGGTCGCCGTATGTCGCCCCTTGATATAGAACTCGACGGCGAGCGTCGCATATTACTTATTTCGGGTCCGAATGCGGGTGGAAAGTCGGTGTGCCTTAAAACGGCGGGCCTGTTGCAATATATGTTGCAGTGTGGCATGTTGGTGCCGTTGCATGAGCGTAGCCGCGCAGGGCTTTTCAGGAATATGTTTATCGACATAGGCGACGAACAGAGTATAGAAGATGACCTAAGTACCTATTCGAGTCATCTGCTCAATATGAAGTTCACGCTGAAGAATTGCGATAACTCCTCTCTTATACTTATAGACGAATTTGGCAGTGGCACGGAACCGCTGATAGGTGCTGCCATAGCCGAGGCACTGCTCAAACGCTTTAACGAGCGTGGAGCGTTCGGCATTATAACCACACACTACCAGAATCTGAAACATTTTGCCGATTCCACCGCGGGTGTGGTCAATGGTGCCATGTTGTACGATCGTAGCGAGATGCGCCCCCTCTTTCAGTTGCAGATAGGCAACCCCGGCAGTTCCTTTGCCGTGGAGATTGCCCGCAAGATAGGCTTGCCCGAGGATGTGATAGCCGATGCTTCGGAGATTGTGGGCAGTGACTATATTCGTTCCGACAAATATTTGCAGGATATAGTGCGCGATAAGCGTTATTGGGAAACAAAGCGCAAGAACGTACACCAAAAAGAGAAGGAACTCGATGAAATTCTGGGCAAGGTACAAGAGTCGTCGGATGAATTGAAGAAGAGCCGCAAGCAGATATTGAAGGATGCCCGCGAAGAGGCCGAAAAACTGCTGCGCGAGGCCAATGCAAAGATAGAAAACACTATACGCAGTATAGTAGAGGCAAAAGCCGAGAAGGAGAAAACACGCAAGGCACGGCAGGAATTGCGCGATTTCAGCAAGGAGATAGAAGAACTTGCCAAGCAACAGCAACAGATGCAAACCGACCGCGAAATGGCAAAAATAATCGCCCGTCAAGAACGTAAAAAGAGCGGTAAAAAGGATAAAAACGGCTCTGTGCAACCACAGACGGCTCGCACCGAAACAAAGAAACCTGCTTTGCAAGCAGGGATGTATGTGCGTATCGACGGGCAACAGGCTGTGGGCGAGATTCTGTCAATAAACAAAGCGAGCGCAGTGGTGCGTTTCGGGGCTATAAAATCCACCGTTTCCATCGAACGTTTGCATCCTGCCGATGCTCCCAAAGAGGAGGTGCGCAAGGTGTCGTTCCTCACAACCGAAACGCAACAGCAACTGCATAATAAACGCCTCAATTTCAAGGCCGATATAGATATTCGCGGCATGCGTGGCGACGAGGCTGTGCAGGCCGTAACTTACTTCCTCGACGATGCCGTGGTGTGCAATGTTCATCAGTTGCGTGTGTTGCACGGCACCGGTAATGGCATATTGCGTTCGCTTGTGCGGCAGTACTTGAGCACGGTGCCTTTTGTGCGCTCTTTCCACGACGAGCATGTGCAGTTTGGCGGTGCGGGCATCACCGTAATCGATTTGGAGTAGATACATCAGTCGTAAATAATCAATTTATAAAACCATGAATATTAGACTTTTATTGTTTTCTGTTTTTATGACAATGGCGGTTGTGGCTTTCCCTCAAAGTAATTATGGTACCAAAAAGGTTACAAACAACAATGGAACAGAAACGCACGTATCGACCCGCAAATGTGTTTTGTGTCGTGGAACAGGTGAGTGCAGTTCGTGCGATGGAACAGGGCTGCCGATTTGCAAATATGCAAGTGCGTATGCTCAAAGATCTATAAGCAACTATTATAGTTCCTGTCCTATGTGTGGCGGTAATGGCAAGTGCAGAACTTGTGGCGGCAGCGGCATCCGGCAGAGTGTGATGTTTATCGATAAAAAGACCGGGCATTACGAGTTCTCGGCTACCGATGGCTCATATCGCAGCATAGGTAATATCAACGAAAATAAATATTCTTCCGATGATGACGATTACGAAGATAGCAATAACACGCGTCGTACCGGTGGCGGAAACTCCTGCATAATGTGTGATGGTAAGGGAGAGTATTTGGATTATGTCCCTACGACGTTAGATACCTGGTACTATTGCTCATATTGTAAAAAAAGACATTTGGGAAAACATCGCTATGTCAGGTGCAGAGAGTGTAGGGGTACCGGGGTTATTAAATGATATCTTTGGTATGTAAAAAGGAGTGCAAAGCACTCCTTTTTACATATTGGGTTATGTCGTGAAATCTATTCGTTCAGCAGGAACTTTACATTCACATTTACATTATATGTGATTTTCCCAATCTCTATACGCGGGCCGTCATCTGCAATATCATCAATATTCACCTCTGATAGCATAGTGTTGCTGCGTGCCTTGTAGAGGCGGGGCTGGTTGTTGCCGCTTGAATATCTGTTTGAACTTATGGTAAGTGCCGGGCCAATGCTCTGTCCTATTGCTTCTGCAAGGTTGGCAGCCTCTTCTTTTGCACTTTTCATGGCCTTTGCGGCAAGCTCCTTGTAAATTTCATTCTCTTTTGTGTAGTTGGTGCGTGCAAGCGATATATTGGTTATCCCCAGTGCTTCTAACTTGGCTACAACTTTTTGCATAGTGTCGGCATCGCTTAACTTTAATATATATGTCGCGGTGGTGCGTGGCACAGCTGAACGACGGAATGTTGTGTAGCTCACTTCGCTGCCCATAAAATTGAGCGTAAGTGCTTTCTCCACATCTATGTGCAGGCTTTGGAGCTCTTTTATCATTTTGGTTTGCAGCTCTTCTACACTCTGTTTGCCTTTATTCTCTTTTTCGTTTATAGTTATACTTATATATAACTCATCGGGGGTTACCTCTTGTTCGCAAGTTATGTTTTGCATTATGTAAGGCTGCGACTCTGTTTGTGCCCAAATAGTTGCTGGAGCAATTGCTATTATTGCTACTGCTGCAAATTTTAAAATTTGTTTCATTGTTATCATAGTTGCTGTTTAAATTTCCATGAAATATTTATTATGGGTGCAATTTGGGGCTTTTGGATTTGATAAACAAATGAATAACGTTTTTTGGGCCGTTTTTTAACATCTTTTGTCCCTTGTAAAGGGCTTTTATGTTATTTTGTGGCACGTTTCCTGTATTCCAACGGCGATTGCCCTGTCTTTTTTTTGAAGAATGTGGAGAACTGCCCCAGGCACTCGAAGTGGAGTTGCTCGGCAATCTGGGCGATGCTTAAATTGGTGGAGTATAGCAGCTCCTTTGCTTTTGTCAATTTTAGTTCAAGGCGATATTGTCCGGGTGATATACCACAACTGCGTTTGAACTCCCTGCGGAAAAGGGAGTAACTGATATTAAGCGATGTGGCAATCTCTTCGAGTGAGTGGGTGCCGTTTGTATCCTCCTTTATAATAGCTTTTGCCTGGTTTATGATGCGTGTCATGTAGCTGTCGCCAAAGGAGTGGTTGAGATTTTCGTAATATACCCCGCCTATGAGCGAAAAGGCAAGCCCTGCCACCATCTGTTGATATCCTTTTCTTTCGCTGTTTACGATATCTAATATCTGGTGATAGGTGTTGGTTATTCTTTCGTCTACACCCACACGGAAAACACAATTCTTGAATGTAAAGAATCCTGCCTTTATCTTGTCGTCGATAATGCTGCCGTTGAATCCTATCCAATGGTTGTTCCACCCACTCTCTGCGTCGGGGGTAAAGGAGTGCCACTCACCGGGGAAGAGCATGAACATTGTGCCGGCCTCTATTTTTGTTCTGGAACAGGAGGCGCTCTCAAAATATCCGCTGCCGCGGGTTATATATACAAGCTGGTATTCATTGAGCACGCGTCGCCCCTCTTCGGTGAATTTATATCCGTCGGGGTGATTGGCAAATGGATCCTTTTCTCCTGCATAAATGTGCTGAAATCCCACGGTGGTTACTGCCAACCCCCACGATTTGTCTCTGGGCGATATTTGCAGGTATTTGAATTGTTCTGTTTTGGTGTTTTTCTCAGTTGTTTTTTCTTCTTTCATCTGTAGTTGCTGTAAAGTGTATATCACAAAGAAAATAAAAAAAGTTTATATCTTGCTTTAATGTGCAAAGTTTTTTTGAAAAAACTTAAAAAACATAAATTCAGTTAAATTGGCAATCTAATCCTTATATATAATATATATATGTGCCCCGATAGTTTGTACTTTACCTTGTGTCGGCAAACATTTCTTTTGTTTTGTTTGTTTCTCTCTCTGTAAACTTTCAAACAAATAAAATTATGAAAAAACTTTTAAAGGCAACAATGCTTTTTGTTTGCGCGTGCCTGACAGGCTCGGCCGTTTGCGCACAGGATTGGGTGAAACCAAAGGATGAACCCGTATCTCTAATTTGCATCAGTGAGACAATAAACGAAGCTCCCGATGTGGTGGAAATATTCCAAACTTCGCAGAGTAATTATTATCACGACCCGCGCGCACCACGCTTTGTGCTTGTCGATCAAGAGGGCAAGTGGGGTTTGGGTATAGGTGGTTATCTGCAAACTACCTTTGAGTATGATTTCGGCGGTTCGGTGGATAATGTGGATTTTCTCCCCTCGGCAATAGACAGGAGTGGTGTTTCGTCGAGCCAATACCAGATGGATATGACCAGCTCCACTATTTTTATGAAATTGGTTGGCCGTAGCAAGGTTTTCGGCGATTTTTATGTATTTACATCGGGTAACTGGCGTGGCGAAGGCGATGATTTCCGCTTGCACAATATGTATATGAGTACCAAATACCTAACATTCGGTTACACAACCGGTGCCTTTATGGATCTTGAGGCTTGCCCCGTAACCGTGGATTATGGTGGCCCCTGCGGTATGGCTTTTTATCGTACAACGCAGTTACGCTTGAAGTATGCAACATCGTGGGGTATGTCTATGGGATTGGGTATTGAGGCTTCCAAACCACAGGGTACCGATACCGAATATTCTAATATCACAAGCCAGCGTATGCCCAATATTCCTGTGTACGTGCAGTACGATTTCAACGACAACAACCATGTCAGATTGGCGGGGGTTGTGCGCAACCTATCTTATCGCAACAATGTAACAGGCGACAAGCATAATAAATATGCTTGGGGTGTGCAGGCAAGCCTTTTGGGTACTATTGGCAAGTTGCAGTTGAAGGGACAGTTTACAATGGGTAAGGGCATAGGCTCTTATATAAATAATATCTCAAATGTGGGTGTTGACCTCGTTCCCGCAGCAGAGCAGGGCCGCATGACAATGTTACGCACCGACGCATGGTATGTGGGTTTGCAGTACAATGTAAGCTCAAAGTTCTTTGCAACAGCAACATACAGCCAGACGACACTGCACTCCAACAGCGGTTATTCCGATGCCAACCCCTCGGCCTACCGTCGCGGACAGTATGTAGTTGCCAACATGTTCTACAATGTGAGCCGCAATATGCAGGTGGGTCTTGAATACTTGCATGGCTGGCGTTCCGATTTCGATGGTGAGAAAGATGGTGCCAATCGTATAAATCTTGCTGCAAGATATAATTTCTAAAAAATAATTATCCTTTACTTGTGCATTACAAGCGGGTTGTCGTTTATCTATTTAAGGTGTCGGCATCCGCTTGTAATATTTTTGTAATAAAAACGTAATAGCGAGGTAATTTTTGTATTTGAATTTTGCAATTGGAAAAGACTCATGAACTGCCGGGCTGATGTTTTGTCGAGATACGAGTTGTCCGTACCATTATTTTGCATATAATGTTATAATATTAAAATATGGAAATGTCTTATCTTTTTATCGTTGTATTCCTTTTTGTGCTCGCTGTTGTAGATCTTTGGGTGGGCGTGAGCAACGATGCTGTGAATTTTATCGGTTCGGCCGTGGGTTGCAAAGCCGCGAAACTGAAACATGTGATTTTTGTTGCCGCCGCCGGTGTGTTTATCGGTGCCGCTTTCAGCAATGGAATGATGGAGGTTGCCCGCAGTGGTATCTTTAATCCGGCAGAATTCTATTTTTCCGAGGTTATGTGCATATATCTTGCCGTTATGGTGAGCGATGTTTTTCTGCTCGACCTCTTTAACTCTCTTGGCTTGCCCACATCAACAACCGTGTCGCTGGTGTTTGAGTTGCTTGGTGCGGCATTCATAGTAGCTGTGATAAAGATGCTTGGCGGCGGTGTGGATATGGATATTGTGAATCTGCTAAACACCGACAAGGCGTTGGTGATGATTATCTCGATATTCCTGTCGGTGGCAATAGCCTTTGCGTTCGGATTGCTGGTGCAGTGGATTGCCCGCCTTATATTTACATTCCATTTTCGCAAGAATCTTGGTCGCAAGATAGGCTTGTTTGGCGGTATAGCAGTTACCTCCATTGTCTATTTTATGCTTATAAAGGGGTTGAAGGGTACCACTATTGTTCCCGCCTTTGTTAAGGATTACATAGATAACAACCTGCTTGTGGTGCTTGGTGGCTCTTTTCTCTTTTTTACTTTGCTCATGCAACTATTGCATTGGTGCAAGGTAAATGTGTTGAAGGTGGTGGTGCTCATAGGAACATTCTCATTGGCACTTGCCTTTGCCGGTAACGACCTTGTAAACTTCATTGGTGTTACGCTCGCCGGTTTCGATTCATTTATAACATTCTCTTTTAACAATCCCGCCGGTCTTGCTGCCGACCAATTTACAATGGAGTCGCTTGCCGGATCGGCAAAAACCCCGGTCTATTTCCTTTTTGGTGCAGGTGCGATAATGGTATTTGCCTTGGCAACAAGTAAAAAGGCTTTGAAGGTGTTGCAGACATCTATTGACCTCTCTACGCAGAGTAACGAAGAGAATGAGATTTTCGGTACATCGCCCATTGCTCGCAACCTGGTGCGTGCAACAACCAAAATGGCCGATTTTGTGGTAAAGAATACACCGCAAGGATTGAAAAATTGGGTTAACAAGCGTTTTGCTCCCATCGAGGAGAGGCAGGATGTGGCATTTGACCTTGTGCGTGCATCGGTGAATCTGGTGCTTGGCGGTTTGCTCATTGCAGTGGGTACATCGCTCAAATTGCCCCTTTCAACAACATATATAACCTTCATGGTGGCCATGGGTACCTCGCTTGCCGACCGCGCATGGGGGCGCGAGAGTGCTGTTTACCGCGTAACAGGCGTTATATCGGTTATCGGTGGCTGGTTTGTTACAGCCGGTGCTGCCTTTATTTTGGGTGCCCTTGTGGCAGCAATAATGTACTATGGTGGTATTGTGGCAATGTATCTGATGATTGCCCTTGTAATATATCTGCTCATTCGCAGCCATATCAAATACAATAAAAAGAAGAAAGAGGAGCAGGAGGATTCTACTATGCAGGTGATGTTGCGCAGCGATGATGAGGCCGAGGTGTGGAGTGCCCTTAAAGAGCGTACCGCAAAAACTCTGTCGTCGTCGCTCGTATTCTCGGCCGACACATATCGACGCATGTTCGAGGCCTTTGCAAAGGATTCTTTGCGCCCGCTGAAACTATCGCTCATAAAAATTGTGGAGGAGAAGGCGATGCTTAAAAAACAGCGCAGAATGGAGACACGCGGATTACAACGCATAGACCAACAACTCTCTTTTGAGCGTAGCACATGGTATCACCTATGTACCAATAGTTGCCAGCAGATGCTTAATACACTTACCCGCATTGGTGAACCCATGAAGGAGCATGCCGATAATAGTTTCTCACCCCTTTCAAAGAGCTATATCGAGGAGTTCTCACCCTATTGTCGCGATGTGCATAATGTGTTAATGGATATAAACGATATGGTGGTTAGCGGCGACTATTCCAGGTCGGAAGAGGTCTCTTCCCGTGCCAAGGATTTGAAACACTCGCTTGCCGCACTGCGCAAGGTGCAGACAAGGCGTCTGCAAGGTAATACGGGCAGCTTGCGTATGGATTTTGAGTATCTCAACCTTATACAAGAGAGCCACGAGCTGCTGAGCGAGGTGCGCAATCTGTTGCGTGGCTGTAATAAATATTTTGCTCCGCAGGGTTGATAGTGGCATTTGTTTGTAAATTAGTTACTTATAAAATTGGCAAAAGAGGTTCGATTCTCCTTTGCCAATTTTTTTTTGTCCCTGTGATTGATTTATAAAATATTTATATATTTTTGTGATAAATTAGCTATGTTCCGCTTGAGACGCGGAATGTGCTTTTTTTGATGCAAAAATAAAACATAATATAAATTAAAAATATCGATTATGGATATTGCGTATCTGTTGGTGGTCGTTTTCATGTTCTCGCTGGCAATCCTCGATTTGACCGTGGGCGTGAGTAACGATGCCGTAAACTTTCTCAGTTCGGCAGTCGGTAGCAAGGCTGCAAAATTAAAACATGTTCTTTTGGTGGCGGCATTGGGCGTATTCATAGGAGCTACTTTCAGTAGCGGTATGATGGACGTGGCACGCCACGGAATTTTTGCTCCGCAGTATTTTAGTTTCAGCCAGGTGATGTGTATCTATTTGGCGGTGGTTATCAGTGATGTGTTCTTGCTCGACCTCTTCAATTCGCTTGGTCTGCCCACATCTACCACAGTGTCCATGGTGTTTGAACTGCTTGGTGCTGCGTTTATTACGGCGCTTATTAATTCAAGTGCCACATCGGTCTCTTTCATGGAGATGCTTAATACCGACAAGGCTTTGACTATCATTATATCAATATTCCTTTCAGTGGCAATAGCCTTTGTGTTCGGTCTCATTGTGCAATGGATAGCCCGTGTGATATTCACATTCCATTATAGAAAGAACTTATCGAGCAAGATTGGTATATTCGGCGGTATTGCCGTTACATCAATAATATATTTCATGCTCATTAAGGGGTTGAAGGGTAGTGCATTGGTTACGGAGTCTGCCAGGGCGTATATCGATGAACATACCCTACTCATACTTTTCATAGCATTTGTTTTCTTCTCAATATTCATGCAGTTGCTCCATTGGTGCAAGGTTAATGTACTTAAAGTGGTAGTGCTCATTGGTACATTCTCTTTGGCGTTCGCATTTGCCGGTAACGACCTCGTAAACTTCATCGGTGTTACACTTGCGGGCTTTGAGTCGTTCAAGGATTTCACTGCCAATGGTGCGGGAGTTGCGGCCGATAGCTTTATGATGCATTCGCTCAACGGCTCGGCAAAAACACCTGTATATTTCCTTGTTGGTGCCGGTGCTATTATGGTGTTTGCTTTGTGGACAAGCAAAAAGGCTCGCAAGGTATTGCAAACCTCTATCAATCTGTCGAGCCAGCAGAACGATGATAGCGATATATTCGGTACTTCGCCCATAGCCCGTAACCTTGTGCGTGCCACAACAAAGATGGTCGATGGTGTTTCGCGTGTAACACCGCAGAGTGTGAAGGATTGGGTAAACAGGCGTTTCGCTCCGCTTGAAGAGCGCGAGGATGTTGCGTTCGACCTTGTGCGTGCTGCTGTGAACCTTGTACTCGCCGGCTTGCTTATTGCTCTTGGAACTTCGCTTAAACTGCCTCTATCTACCACTTATGTAACCTTTATGGTGGGTATGGGTTCTTCGTTGAGCGACCGTGCATGGGGTCGCGAAAGCGCTGTTTATCGTGTAACCGGTGTGGTATCAGTTGTGGGTGGATGGTTCATTACAGCCGGTGCAGCGTTTATTCTTGCTGCATTGGTGGCTTCTATAATGAACTATGGCGGTATCCCTGCAATGTACGTGATGATTGCTTTGGTTATTTATCTGCTCATTCGCAGCCACATACAATATAACAAGAAGAAGGATAATGAGAAGGCCGACGAGGATATGAATGTTATTCTTCGTTCCGAGGACCAGAAAGAGGTGTGGGAAAAATTGCAATCACATGCTGCAAGCACTCTTACTCACTCTCTCACATTCTCGGCCGATACATACAAGCGCCTTTTCGAGTCGTTTGCCAAGGACGAATTGCGCCCACTTAAATCTTCGCTCATAAAAATTGTGGAGGAGAAGGCTTACCTTAAAAAAGAGCGTCGTTCCGAAACACGCGGTATGCAGCGCATAGACCAGCAACTTGCTTTTGAGCGCAGTACATGGTACCACCTATGTACCAATAGTTGCCAGCAGATGCTCAATACTCTTACCCGTATTGCCGAGCCCATGAAGGAGCATGCCGATAATAGTTTCTCGCCTCTGTCAAAGAATTATATAGAGGAGTTCTCGCCATATTGCCGCGATGTGTATAATACACTTAAAGATATCAATGATATTATAGCGACAGGCAAGTATGAGAGTTCATACGAGGTGTCGGAGCGTGCCAAGGATCTTAAACATGCGCTTGCCAATTTGCGCAAGACACAAACAATGCGTTTGCACCAAAGCAGTGGCAGCTTGCGTATGGATTTTGTTTATCTGAATCTTATTCAGGAGAGCCACGAGTTGCTCAGTGAGGTGCGTAACTTGTTGCGTGGTGGTAATAAGTTTTTTGCCTCATCGACAATAAAGACTGCCCCCTCGGAATAAAATGTATGTAAATTAAAAGTATGATAGCGGCAGAAAGATTGTTGAAATCTTCTGCCGCTATCACTTTTTTATTAAATTTGCCGTAAATAAACGTAAGACAGATATAATTATGAAATACATAGGTGCACATGTATCGGCAAGCGGTGGTGTAGAGAATGCTCCGCTTAACGCAGTTGCGATAGGCGCAAATGCCTTCGCCCTTTTTACCAAGAATCAGCGTCAGTGGGTGTCGGCCCCCCTCACAGAAAAGAGTATAGCTCTTTTTAAGGAGCGTTGTGCGGCAGGTGGCTTTGATGCTCGCTACATATTGCCACACGACAGCTATCTCATAAATCTTGGTAACCCCGACGATGAGGCTGTTCAAAAATCCCGTGCAGCGTTCATCGACGAGATGAAACGTTGTGAGCAGCTTGGGCTGTCGATGCTCAATTTCCACCCAGGCAGCCACCTTAACAAGATATCGGTTGAGCAGTGCCTTGATGCCATTGCTGCAAATATAAATCTGGCCTTGTCGCTCACCAAGGGTGTTACCGCGGTTATTGAAAACACAGCGGGGCAGGGTAGCAATGTGGGTAACAAACTCGAAGAGATTCGTTATATAATTGACCGTGTGGAGGATAAAAGCCGTGTGGGTGTGTGTATAGATACTTGCCATTTCTACTCGGCCGGCTACGATATCGTAAATGATTACGAAGGTTCATTTGCCGCACTCGATAATATCATAGGGCAAGAATATTTGCGTGCAATACATCTTAATGATACCAAAAAAGCGTTGGGCTCGCGTGTCGATAGGCACGAGAGCATCGGGCTTGGATTGCTGGGCGAGGATTTCTTCAAGCGTTTTATGAAGGATGCCCGCTTTGACAATATTCCCATAATATTGGAGACTCCCGACGAGAGCCGTTGGGCCGATGAGATAAATCTGTTGCACAGTTACGAATAAAACGATATGGAAAGGATTCTTGTGGTAGATGACGAGCCCGATTTGTGCGAGATACTGAAATTTAATCTCGAAAACAGCGGCTACGAAGTAGATACCGCCAACTCGGGTGAAGAGGCACTTGCAAAGGATGTTGCAGTGTATAATCTGTTCCTGCTCGATGTGATGATGGACGATATGAGCGGGTTCTCCCTTGCATCGTGCCTACGCAAGATACCGCAGGCGGTAAATACTCCAATAATATTCATTACAGCCAAGGGCGATGAGAATGATGTACTCACCGGCTTTAATGTGGGTGCTGATGATTATATCCACAAGCCATTTCGTTTGAGCGAGGTTATTGCAAGAGTCAAGGCTGTGTTGCGTCGGCGTGTCGCGGCTGCGCCGGTCTCCTCGGCGGGTGAGCTTGTTGTGGGTGCTCTGTCGCTCAACTCCGAAACGAAGCGTGCAGCTATAAATGGTGAGGATATATCTCTCACAAAGAAAGAGTTTGAGGTGTTGCATATGCTGTTGTTGAAACCCGGCAAAGTGTTCTCGCGCGATGAGATTCTGGCGCGCGTGTGGCCCGATGATGTAAATGTGCTTGAACGCAGTATAGATGTAAATATGGCGCGCTTGAGAAAGAAACTTGGCCCTTATGCCTCTAATATAGTGTCGCGCAGTGGCTATGGCTATTGTTTTATTATAGACCGTAACGAATAATATGTCCTCGTCGTTCGCAAAATTTTTCATTCCTCTGGTGGTGTTGCTGCTGCTTTTTGTTGGTTGCTGCATCTATTATTACCACGACAGGGAACGCTTGCTTGCCGAGCTGCATCTGCAAGAAGCCCTGCGCAATGTGAACGAGAATGTATATGACCTTTTGCGCATACGTGGTGAAAATAGTTACGACGAGGAAATAGCATTGTATCTGCAACGCTATATAGCGCACTATGACAAACGTGGTTTGCGCCTTACGCTTGTTTCGGCAGTTACCGGTAATGTGTTGTATGAATCGGCAGCATCGGCAAGCGATGCGTGGATAAGCAGTGAGAACCACTCAGCCCGTCCCGAGGTAATGCAAGCCAAAAAAGAGGGTGTTGGTTATGCCGTGCGCCGCCTATCCACAGCCACGGGCAAGGAGTATTTTTATGTGGCTACATATGACAATGTGTATGATTTTATCGTGCGCAGTTCAATGCCTTACGAATTTGTATATGCCCATAATACCACAAGGCATATTGCGGTGCTTCTCTTTTCTGCTGTTTTAGTGGTGTTGCTTCTTGTTATAATGTATCGCGTGGTGCGCGCAATAGGCAGCAAGGAACTTGCTACGCAGAAACTGCTGATGCATTTGCGCATTGCACAGGAGGGGCTTGCTTTTTTCGATTCCCGCAAGCGTTTGATTTTTGCAAATACTCTCTTCAACGAGTATGGTGATTTTATATCGGCAAAGCATTTGCCCGATACGGGTGAGATACTTTTACAGCCCGAATTTCGCAAGATAAAGCGCTTTATAGATAATGATGGATATTTGAATAATAGCAAGCGCGAGACAACCTTATTCGATAAGGTCGAGGTGTCGGGGCGCGTATTCTCACTACGTTGTGTTCTGTTCAATGACGATAGTTTTGAGATATCCATAAACGATATTTCCCGTGCCGAGGAGCAGGAACGTATGGAAAAACAACTTACCCAGAACGTAGCACATGAGTTCAAAACCCCGGTTTGCAGTATTCAAGGGTATTTGGAAACTATCCTTGAAAATTATCCTGCGAATCTGTCGGCCGAGCAGATGACGCATTTTTTGCAACGCTGTTACTCGCAAAGCAATCGTCTTAACGCTTTGGTTCAGGATATGCACAGTCTCAATAGTATGAGTGATACTGTGCAAAGAATTAATAAAGAACCTGTGGATATATCGCAGGTTGTAGGCCGTATTCAACAGGAAATAGAGAATAAGCTGTCCGAGCAGGGTATGAGTGTGCAGAATAAACTGCCTGCGCAACTGTTGCTTATGGCCGACGCCGGTAAAATATACTCAATCTTCCGCAATCTTTTTGATAATGCCGTGGCCTATGCGGGGCAAGGAACGGTTATTACAATAAGTTGTTTCCGCAGTGATACCGAATATTTCTATTTTAGTTTCAGAGACAACGGTACGGGTGTTCCGCCGGAGCACTTACCGCGTATATTCGAGCGTTTTTATCGTGTAGATAAGGGACGTAGCCGCAAACTTGGTGGTACGGGCCTTGGGCTTGCCATTGTGAAGAATGCTGTGGCTTTGCATGGCGGCACCATTTCGGCACGCGAGGCGCAGGGTGGCGGCTTAGAGTTTGTGTTTAAGCTGCGCCGTTGATGTTGGCTTTCTATATATGCAATAACAAGATGTTGCTTTATCTGTTCCAAACGTGTGTGAGGAATCTATAATGATAGCAAATATACAATAGAAGATAAACGGAAAAAAGTGTATGGCACAATACCCGACAGATATGGGTGTTACTTTGTCCATCCCTTGCGATGCCGCGGGCATCCTTGCAGAAAGAAAAAGCAGACAAACCTTCAAATAAAATTGAGTTTCTGTCTGCTTTTCTTTTAGCGGAGAGGGAGGGATTCTTGCTTTGGCAAGCGACTTCGTCGATTACGAACCCCCACTCGGGTGTTCTCATCCCCTCTAATGCAAAAAAGGAAGCCTTAGCTTCCTTTTTCTTGCGGAGAGGGAGGGATTCGAACCCCCGGTACCTCTCAGTACGTCGGTTTTCAAGACCGGTGCAATCGACCACTCTGCCACCTCTCCAAAAGTGTATATTTCGTTGATGAAATGTGGTCTCTTTGTTTAACGAGTGCAAAGGTAATGCTAATTTTGGTAATACGCAAGAGAATTTGAGAAAATATTTTTCTTCTTACTCTAAAAGTTGTTTTTTGCATCTCCTGTTCTCTGTTGTGCTATATGTTGGCAACGGTTTTTACTAAAACGTGGCAATATTTTCTAATTAATCAGAGTTTTTCTTTTTGTGTTATTATTTTGTAGTATTATTGCTTATTGTTATGTGTGCTTATGTGTAAAAGGTTGATTGCTTTTGTCGCGCTGTTTCTCTCCCTCTGTGTTATGTGCGCGCAGAATTGTACGGCTCCTTTGGTGGTGGCGCACAGGGGTGGTGCTGCCGAGGGGTTGGAGAATACTTTGTCTTGTATTGAGAATGCTATTCTCACCGGTGCCGATGCGGTGGAGATAGATATTCGTCTTACGGCCGATGGCCATATAGTGGTGTTCCACGATGCTGTGGTTGATGCCACTACAAATGGCAGGGGACGGGTTTCTGAGCTTACATTGGAACAGGTACAGGCGTTGCGTTTGGTTGATAAGAGTGGGGCTGTTACGAATGAGTCTGTTCCCACGCTCAGGCAGGTGCTTGAGCGTGTTGATGGGCGCTGTGCTGTGCTTGTTGATGTGAAACGCGGCGGGCGTGATATTGAAAAACGGCTTGTTGAGGATATTGTTGCCTGCAATGCGCAGGGGTGGGTTTCGGTACAGTCGTTCAGCGATGCGGTGTTGCGTAATTTGCGTGAGCTTGGCGCTCCCTTTCCATTGGAAAAACTTGTGGTTTTCAAAATTCCTTTATTGCCATTTATTTACGATGGTTCGTTGCGTTTCTTCTCGCTCGACAAGTATGATTATGTGTCGTCGTTTAACTTTCATAAAAAGTTTCTTTCTCGTTCTGTGGTAGCAAAAATAAGAGAGCGTGGCAAGGGGGTGAAGGTGTGGACTGTGGGCCCTCCCACCGATGCTCCGGGTATGGCGGTAGATGCTGTCATTACCGATTACCCCTCCTTGTGGAAATGCGGGGAAACGGTGGAGTGATATATGTTTCTTTCCCTCCCTGTTGTATTGGCAGTGTGTAATGCTTTTTCAAAAAATGATGGTCTCTTTTTTGCAATTGTATTACAATATTGCAATTGTCTTTTTGCTATTGTTTAGTCTTTTTTATTTGCACTCTGTTATGCGGTTGCGTTAATTGGTGCCGTATCTCTTTTTATTGCGCATTTTTGCTCTTATTGTGCAATATCGGGCTTTTGCAAGTTTGTAATGACTCGGATATAATTTTGCGATTTCTGCCTATATTTTTTGTGTAGTATATAATATATTTTATTATCTTTGCGATAAAGCGCATGAAAGGGGGCTCCCTGTGGGTGCGCCGAATTAAGTGAAACTAATCTATAAACTTTTTAGAATATGGAATTGAATCAAATGTTTAAGGATGGCCTTTGGAGTAAGGAGATTAACGTGTCGGATTTCGTACATGAGAATATCACTCCTTATGAGGGCGATGCTTCTTTCTTGGTAGGTCCCACAGAAAGAACAAAGAAGATTTGGGATAAGTGTTTGGAAGCTCTTGCCGAGGAGCGTGCCAATAATGGTGTGCGTTCGCTTGACAATGTAACGGTTTCCACCATAACTTCTCACAAAGCCGGCTACATTGACAAAGAGAACGAGCTTATCGTGGGCTTGCAGACCGACGAGCTTTTGAAACGTGCTATCAAGCCCTTTGGTGGTATCAAGGTGGTTGAGAAGGCATGTCGCGAGAATGGTGTCGAGGTTGATGACAAAGTGAAAGAGATTTTCTATCACTATCGCAAGACACACAACGATGGCGTGTTCGATGCATATACCGATGAAATTCGTATGTACCGTTCATTGGGCTTCCTCACCGGTCTGCCCGATAACTATGCACGCGGTCGTATAATCGGCGACTATCGCCGTTTGGCTCTCTATGGTATCGATCGTCTTATCGAGGCAAAGAAAGCCGACCAAAAGGCTTTGCTCAGCCCCATGACCGATGCCACTATCCGTTTGCGCGAGGAGGTTTCTGAGCAGATTAAGGCTCTTAACGAAATGAAGATTATGGGCGAGTACTATGGTCTCGACCTTGGTCGTCCCGCTACAACTGCGCAGGAGGCTGTTCAGTGGGTATATATGGCATACCTTGCATCGGTTAAGGAACTCGATGGTGCTGCCATGTCGCTTGGTAATGTATCTACATTCTTGGATATCTACATCCAGTACGACCTTGACCATGGTAAAATCGACGAGGTGTTCGCACAGGAGCTTATCGACCAATTTGTAATTAAATTGCGTATGGTACGCCACTTGCGTATGCAGTCGTACAACGACATCTTTGCCGGAGACCCCACATGGATTACCGAGGCTATCGGTGGTCGTTTCAACGATGGTCGCACAAAGGTTACAAAGACCTCTTTCCGTTTCTTGCAGACACTTTACAACCTAGGTCCTTCACCCGAGCCTAACATGACCGTGCTGTGGAGCCCCGAGTTGCCCGAAGGCTTCAAGGAGTTCTGTGCAAAGGTTTCAATCGATACATCTTCTATCCAGTATGAGAACGATACCCTCATGCGCGAGGTTCGTAACTGCGACGACTATGGTATCGCTTGCTGCGTATCATATCAGGCAATAGGTAAGCAGATTCAGTTCTTCGGCGCACGTTGTAACTTTGCCAAGGCATTGTTGCTTGCAATCAACGGTGGCCGTTGCGAGAACACCGGTACTCTCATTGTAAAGGATATCCCTGTTCTCTCGGGCGAGTTGCTCAATTACGAGGAGGTTCTCTCTAACTATAAGAAGGTGCTAATGGAGATTGCACGTGTTTACAACGATGCAATGAACATTATCCACTATATGCACGACAAGTACTACTACGAGAAATCGCAGATGGCACTTATTGATACTAACCCCACAATCAACCTTGCCTATGGTGTTGCCGGTCTCTCTATCGTGCTCGACTCACTCTCTGCTATTAAATATGGCAAGGTAACTGTTAAGCGCAACGAGCTTGGCCTCACCGAAGGCTTTGAGATTGAGAAAGACTTCCCCTGCTTTGGTAACGACGATGACCGTGTCGATCACCTTGGTGTCGACCTCGTATACTTCTTCAGCGAGGAGTTGAAGAAACGTCCTATCTACAAGAATGCACAGGCTACATTGTCGCTCCTCACCATTACATCTAACGTAATGTATGGTAAAAAGACCGGTGCAACACCCGATGGTCGTGCCAAGGGTGTTCCCTTCGCTCCCGGTGCCAACCCCATGCACGGACGCGATAAGAAGGGTGCTGTTGCCTCTTTGAGCTCTGTTGCCAAGTTGCGTTATCGCGACTCGCAGGATGGTATCAGTAACACCTTCTCGATTATCCCCAAATCACTTGGTGTTGATACAGAGACACGTATCGAGAATCTTGTTACCATGATGGATGGTTACTTCACAAAGGGTGCGCACCACCTCAATGTGAATGTGCTCAACCGCGAGATGCTTATGGATGCCATGGAGCACCCCGAGAAATATCCCCAGCTCACAATCCGTGTATCGGGTTACGCAGTGAACTTTATCAAGTTGAGCCGCGAGCATCAGTTGGAGGTTATCTCTCGTTCTTTCCACGAGCGCATGTAATAGATAATTGATAATAGCTATAAAAGCCGGCCTTTGAGTCGGCTTTTATAGCTTAAAAGATTGTAAAATGATTAGAGTACATTCATATGAATCCATGGGCACCTTTGATGGGCCCGGCTTGCGATTGGTGATATTCTTGCAAGGCTGCAATTTTCGTTGCCTTTACTGCGCCAACCCCGATACCATAGACGCAAAGGGCGAGAGCCAGGAGACAAGTATCGAGGAGATTATGCGCCTGGCAATGAACGAAAGGGCTTTCTTTGGCAAGAAAGGTGGCGTTACATTCAGCGGTGGTGAGCCCACTGTGCAGGCTGCCGCCTTAATTCCCCTTGTAAAGCGCCTCAAAGAGCAGGGTATTAACGTGTGCATTGACACAAACGGCAGTATTTGGAACGATGATGTAGAGGAACTCTTCAGCCTTGTAGATTTGGTGTTGCTCGATATCAAGCAGTTCAATCCGGAACGTCATCGCCTGCTCACATCACGCAGTAATGAGCAGACACTGCGCACCGCAAAATGGTTGGAAGAGAACGGTAAGCCATTCTGGTTGCGATATGTGCTTGTTCCCGGATATAGTGCCTTTGAAGAGGATATCCGCGCATTGGGCGAGGCATTGGGCAAGAACAAAATGGTTCAGCGTGTAGAGATTCTACCTTATCACACCCTTGGTGTGCATAAGTACGAGGCTATGGGCTGGGAATACAAGCTTGCCGGTGTAAAAGAGAATACACCCGAACAACTCGATGAGGCAAAGGCTCTCTTTGACCAATATTTCTCTAATGTATATGTAAATTAGTGCCATGCTTACAGAAAAAGAAAAAATGTTGCGTGGCGAGTTATACGATGCCAACTACGACACCGCTCTGATAGCCGAACGTAATGCCTGCAAAGTGCTTTGCGCGCAATATAACAATATGCCATACGAGGCATGCGAGGAGCGTGCAGCGCTGCTTGCCAAGATTGTAGGGCGCACGAGTGGTGCTTTCACCATAGAACCGGCTTTTTGGTGCGATTATGGTTACAACATATCGCTTGGTAAGAATTTTTATGCCAATCACAATCTTGTGATATTGGATGCCGCGCCTGTTACCTTTGGCGATAATGTATTTATTAATTTTTTAGACAATGGTGATGGTATTCCAGAAGAGAATGTTAGCAGGGTATTCAATGCATTCTTTTCAACCTCAACTCCTGCGAGTTTCGATGCTCCAAATGAAGAGCAGTTGATTGGTACTGGTCTTGGACTAAAAATAGTTAAGGATATTATTGTTTCATATAAAGGCTCAATATGTATCACTCCTTCGTATGAAGAATATTCGACTTGTTTTCAAATTAAAATTCCTAAGAATTAACAAATATAATTAATTTCTATGATTATGTAGAAGTACAACCAACAGAAGTATATGATCATTTAATTCAAACAAGTGATTTTAAAAACAAAGAAGAATTAAAACACCATATAGAAAAAATTGTTAATGCTACTAAAGAAGCAGGAAAAATAATCGTAGCAACAGGTGATGTTCATCACTTTGAAAAAGAAGATAAAATATATCGTGAAATTATAGTTAATCAAAAAGTGCCAGGTGGTGGAAGGCACCCACTAGCTAAAAATAATATAACTAATATTCCATCACAACATTATAGAACAACTAGAGAAATGCT
>CALGJF010000074.1 GCA_937914945.1 uncultured Bacteroidales bacterium
AGCCTTTTGGTAGACGACCAGATTAAACTTATCCGCCTGGCCATGCTCTACGACAAGGGCTCAAAAAACATCAAGCCAGATAAAAAACTGGCCATCGAATGGTACAAACGCGGCCTTGAAGCCTCTTATGAAGAACAACTGCGCGGGCACAAAGGTACCGAGATGCTGCTACGCGATGCCCACGGCCGCATACAGGGGAAGTACCGCGACGGAGCACTCGACACACTGCCTGTACGAGGAAAGGACCTCACATTGGGGCTCGACATCGAACTGCAACGCTTGGGCGAGCGCCTGATGAAGAACAAGATAGGTAGCATTGTGGCCATCGAGCCCGCCACGGGCGAGATTCTCTGCATGGTATCATCCCCCTCATACGACCCGCGACAGCTCACAGGCCGCGCACGTGGCGAAAATCACAAAAGGTTGTCGAGCGACAAACGAAAACCATTGCTTAACCGTGCAATCATGGGAACATACCCGCCCGGTTCCACATTCAAGACCTCACAGGCGCTTACATTCCTGCAAGAGGGAGCAGTAACCCCGCAAACAACCTTCCCTTGCCACAACGGATTCCTGCTCAAAGGATTCAGGCTGGGCTGCCACGCGCACTACTCACCCATTCCACTCGTACCCGCAATAGCCACTTCGTGCAACGCCTATTTCTGTTGGGGACTGCACCGCATGTTCGGCTCAAACAAATATGCCAACATACAGGAGGCTATGGACACATGGCGCGACTATATGGTATCCATGGGATTCGGATACAAGCTCGGTATAGACCTCCCGGGTGAAGTACGCGGCATGATTCCCAACTCAAAATACTATGACAGACACCTTGGAAAATATTGGAAGGCCACCACAGTGGTGAGTATCTCTATCGGGCAGGGCGAGGTAACCCTCACCCCCTTACAGATAGCCAATTTAGGAGCCACCATAGCCAACCGAGGAGAGTATATAGCCCCGCACATAGTGAGCAAGATAGAGGGCGACACCCTAAAAAAAGAGTACCTCACGCCCAAAAAGACCATGGCAGGCAAAGAGGCCTACGAACAGGTGGTACTTGGCATGCGCGAAGCAGTACTCAACGGAACATGCCGAGGCGCGAACATACCGGGCTGGGAAGTGTGCGGCAAAACAGGAACAGCGCAGAATCGTGGCAAAGACCACAGCGCATTCATGGGATTTGCACCAATGAACAACCCCAAGATAGCCATAGCCGTATATGTGGAGAACGGCGGATTCGGTGCCGTATATGGTGTCCCCATCGGCGCACTCATAATGGAGCTTTACCTGAATGGGAAATTAAGTGAAGAGAGCGAAATAAAGGCAAAAGATCTTGAGGAGAGGGTAATATATTATGGAACGGAGGAGAGGTAACATATTCAGCCGCATCGATTGGTGGATTATAACCCTTTTTATCGCATTGGCGGTGATGGGGTGGCTCTCTATATGCGGAGCAAGTTACAGCTACATAGATACAGATTTTCTTGCATTCTTTGACCAGGGCGAGAGGACAGGTAAACAAGCTATGTGGATGGGGATATCCATTCTCGCAGGCCTTGTACTGCTGTGCATCGACAAAAACACATACAAAGACCTATCACCCTTTATTTATATAGGAGCGATAGCACTTGGAATTCTCACAATCTTCATTGCCCGCGACATAAAAGGCTCACACTCGTGGATATCCATCGGCTCGTTCAGCATACAGCCGGCCGAATTCATGAAGTTTGCCACAACGCTGGCTCTCGCATCGTTTATGGGCCGATATGGGTTCAACATAACCAAAAACAGCGATTTCTTCAAATGCGTGGGCATAATCATGCTGCCCATGTTGGTAATCGTGGGGCAGAACGAAACAGGTAGCGCACTTGTTTATCTGTCGCTATTCCTTGTACTCTACCGCGAAGGCATGAGCGGCATCACACTACTCATGGTCATCAGCGCGGTGGTATATTTTGTCGTGGGAATAAGATACGGCGAAACACCCTCAAATGCACTGCCCGCAATGATGGTGGGCCCCTACGCAGTAACCATACTCATACAGGCCTTTTCGCTGGCAATGATAAAATGGTGGTGCAAGCAGGTTGAAACAACAAAAATATTGCTGTTAATAAACATATCTGTATCGTTGCTGTCGTACCTCGTTGCTGTCTATCTCATAGCCTTCAACCTGATGATTATACAATATCTGCTGCTCGCATTCAATGTGGGATACCTGCTCATACGCGCACGTACAAACAAGGAGACACGCAATGTGTGGGTAGCAGCCTACATAGTGGGAGCAATAGCCTTCTTCGGTTCATGCGAATACGTACTGCACAACGTGCTGAAACCCCACCAGCGAGTGCGCATTGAGGTGCTATTGGGACTTAAAGAGGATCTTGCCGGTGCAGGCTACAACGTACACCAATCAAAGATAGCCATAGGCTCTGGCGGTGCCTTTGGAAAGGGATTCCTCAACGGAACGCAGACCAAACTGAAATATGTACCCGAACAGGACACCGATTTTATCTTCTGCACAATAGGAGAGGAGCAGGGATTTATCGGCTCCGTGGCGGTGCTTGTGGTATTCACGGCATTTATTTTAAGGCTTATAGCCCTTGCCGAGAGGCAGAACGATATCTTCGGAAGGGTTTATGGTTATGCCCTTGCAGCGATATTCTTTTTTCACTTTACAATAAACATAGGGATGGTTATAGGTATAATGCCTGTTATTGGAATACCATTGCCGTTTTTCAGTTACGGCGGCTCGTCGTTCCTCGGATTTTCAATTTTGCTGTTTACCTTTCTGCGCATCGATGCCGACCGTGAGGCACGAGCTTAACACCCAAATCATATACCCCCTGCAACAAAGAATCCTGCATTATATGCTGCAATCGTATTGTGTGGGAAGCGCAACGCTGCAATTCGATAGGAAAGGCATAGAACTCCGCTTGATACAACGCACCCGCCGTGGAGCCGTTGCGACGGCCTGTTTCATCAAAGATATCACAACATAATGTATCGCAAAACACAAGACTGTCGCCCGCAGCAAACAATTCAACTTGCAAACATATGTTTCTGTATTTATATGAAGCATCGTAACGCAATCCCACATATAAGTCGGCAGAATCAATCGCGCTTGAATCCTGCACAAAGGCAAGCGAGCAGCCCTTATGCCACTCGCCACCAACCGATTGGTAATTATGCAGGCTGTAACCGCTGCACGACAGCAGGAGAGCCAACGCTGCAACCAACAGGAGACTATTCTGCAGCCTTCTTGGGTTTGTTGCCTCTTTCACCCTTGCCATTGTGATTATCGTTACGCTGCTTGCCGCCATGCCCCTTTTTGCGTTTCTTGTTCTTGCCGGCATTGTCGAAGCGGTTGATATTGTCCTGTTCCAGAATATCTATCGGGCGCTTATTATCGCCACCACCCGAAGCATCGAGTCTTTCGGGGCGCTCGCCACGTTTGTTCATTTCTATTATATTCAAGGCCCTGCGCGAACTTATTGTAACAAGGTTGGCGGGAATATGTTTGTCGGTAGAATAGGTTACCTCGCCCCGCAAAATATCGGCCTTGAAGAAGAAGTATGTACCATCGGTAGTTTCTAGCTCTACATCGCGAGGGGGGAGGGTGCGCGATGCCTCTACATAGGAATCTACCTCGTAGTTAAGGCAACATTTGAGCTTGGCACACTGCCCTGCCAATTTTTGCGGATTAAGCGATATATCCTGAAAACGTGCCGCCGATGTTGACACCGATATAAAATTGGTGGTAAATGTCGCACAGCACAATTCTCGCCCGCAAGGGCCTATACCGCCAATGCGCCCGGCCTCTTGGCGAGCACCAATCTGCTTCATCTCAATTTTTATCTTGAAAGTATCGGCAAGCACCTTTATGAGCTGGCGAAAATCGACACGGTTATCGGCAATATAGTAGAAAATAGCCTTTTGGCCATCGCCCTGATACTCCACATCGCCTATCTTCATATCGAGGTCCAAATCCTTTGCTATCTGGCGAGAGCGTATCATGGTATCGTGCTCGCGAGCCTTTGCCTCCTCATACTTCTCCATATCCACAGGCTTCGCCTTGCGGTATATGCGTTTGAACTCGCTATCGGGAGTGAGGCGTGTTTTTTTCAGCTGCAACAACACCAAACGGCCGGTCATGGTAACCTTGCCTATATCGTGCCCCGGCGTAGCCTCAACCGCCACGATATCACCCTTTTGCAAGGGCAGATTATTGCTATTCTTATAATAGCCTTTACGGGTATTCTTGAACTGCACCTCCACAATATCGGTATATTCCTCGTTGCCCGGCACATCGGCAAGCCAATCAAAGGTATTCAACGGGGCATCCATCTTGCCGCAACCCTTGCAACATATACCGGCATTGCCGTTCTGTTCTTTATATTTAAGTTTTTCTTCCATTTAACGGTTTTTTATCCAAACAATCATTCTCAACGACATGTCGAAAAAGACCATTTTTGCATTAACATTCTGTTCTATGTGTCTTTGCGCCTCGGACAACTCCTCCATTATACCGAAGATATTGCGTTCGTTCACAAATGGTGAGAAACGCACCGAAAAATTACGTTCTTCGGGCGAGAGGCATATCATCTCGTCGCGCTTAAAATTCATTATAAAATTCTCGCGTATCATACGCTGGCAATAGGCAAGCAAGCGTTTTTGTCGTTCGCGCCCCATGGCAGCCACCTGCTCGCTCCACCGCCTCATCTCCTGGATGTTACGGGCATATGCTATGCGCATCAGCTGCGAGAAAAGGTCGAGGTAAAGCGCCTTGTCGCCATCGAGCGAGAGCATCTCCTCGGCAGCCTCCCAGCTACCACCGCTCTGCTGTGCCACGTGGGCGGCATCGGCCGGTGTGAGTCCATGACGGGCAACAAGAGCATCGGCTATATCCTGTTGCATGATACGGGGCACCTCCACACGCTGTGTACGGCTCAAAATAGTTGATATTATCTGCGATGGTTCCTCGGACACCAACAGAAAGAGCGTCTCCTGCGGGGGCTCCTCGATAATCTTCAATAACTTATTGGCACCCACATCTTTCATCTTCTCGGGCAACCATATTATCACAATTTTCCAACCGCCCTCGCGAGATTTCATGGATAGTTTTTGCAAAATCTCACCACTCTCGCGTTCGTATATCATCGGCTGTTGGTTATCGAGGTCGAGTTTCTGTAGCCAATCGTCGTAGCTGAAATAGGGATTCTTTATGAGCAGTTCGCGCCACTCGGCTATGTAATCGTCGCTCACGGGGGCGCTGTCGGAACCGCCACTCTTTTTTCTCTTTACAGGAAACACAAAGTGCAGGTCGCTATGAATAAGTTTATTCATTTTTACACACGCCGGGCATGTACCGCATGCATCACCACCATGCCTGTTACCACATAGCAGATAGTGAGCAAGTGCCACGGCAATAGCCAATTTGCCATTGCCACGCGGGCCTGTAATGAGCAGAGCATGCGCAAGACGATTCTCATCGACACTGCGTTTCAGTTGCTCTACAACCGCTTGTTGCCCTATTATGTCGCCAAAAGTAAATGCCATCAGTAAATGGTTTTAGCTATTTCATAAACACTATCCATAGCATTTATAGTATAAAAATGGATTCCCGGCACACCCCTTGCTATTAGTTCGCGGCACTGCGCAACAGCCCACTCGCGCCCCACTTGTGCAGCCGCAGTATCGTCGTTGCACTGCTGCATGGCTTTCACTAGCTCCACCGGCAAATCCACATGGAAAGTTTTGGGCAATATATTCAACTGCGAAAGGCGGTGCATTGGTTTTATTCCGGGAATTATGGGGATATTTATTCCCATTGCGCGAGCACGCTCCACAAAAGCAAAATATTTTTCGTTATCGAAAAACATTTGTGTAACAGCATACTCCGCACCCGCATCGGCCTTCTCTTTAAGCACCATAAGGTCGCTTTCAAGGTTGGGAGCCTCCTCGTGTTTCTCGGGGTAGCAGGCTACACCGCATGAAAAGCGTGTGCCGCGCTCTTTCATCTGTGAGCCATCAATAAAAAAGCCCTCGTTGAACCTGTTCACCTGGTGCAACAAGTCTATTGCATGGGCATGCGAATTGCAACGAGCAGAAGGCTCCTTGCATCTGTCGCCACGCAAAACAAGAATATCATTTATACCGGATAATTGCAGGTCGATAAGCACATATTCTGTCTCTTCCAACGAATATCCGTTGCACAGGATATGAGGCACCACCGGCACGCCGAAACGATGATGAATGGCTGTTGCCACAGCCACGGTACCCGGACGACGACGAATGGTGGCTCGCTTGTATGTTCCATCGCCCATATCAGTATATACAGGCTCGCTGTGATGAGTTGTTATGTTTATATATTTAGGCTTAAAATCCATAAGCCTCTCTATATTGCCAAACAATTTTGACGTTCCCGTGCCCTTTACAGGTGGGAGCACCTCAAAAGAAAATGCAGTTTTATCGCAACTTTTTAATGTATCTATTACACTCATAATGTTTATAGGCAGTTCTATATGTTTTACAAATATGGCACAATGAGCCTATTTTGTAATTAATTACAAAAATAAAGCAAAGCAAGTGCAATACAAAATAAATTTTGTGGTTTTTAGTGGCACAAACAGAAAAGTTTATGACAAAAAATGCGCCCCAAATTTGGGGCGCAAGAATATACACATTATTTATCAACATTAAAATTCCTCTATGGTTGTACCGTCGAGCGACACTTTCAAATATTTTTCAAAATTACCTTTCTCCACGTTCACCTCATAATAGTCGCCGGCAGGAGCCTGAACATAATCGACATCATCTATTACATAATCGGGGTAGGCCGTTGCTATGGAGTTAAGCACCTCCTGCGAAAGAGCAGAGAGGGCTACATCCCACTCTGTGCGCACCCACTCGTCGGTTGTGGTAAAATATATCTCTTTCCTCTTTGAGTCATGTACCACATCAACCTCAATCAGGCCACCGGCAGCCAATTCCGTTTCGGTAATCACGGCACCCGGATATTTTGTCTCAATAAAATCTGTAATGGTTTTGTTCAAGGTTATTACAGAATGGTGGTCATCATCGTTACACGATGCAAACATTATTGCCGGCAACAAAAGCAGATAATAAAAAACTGTTTTCATATTCTTAGTCATTTAGGAAGCTGCGTCGGGCGTGCCCGACGCAGCCATGGTTATAATTAAAGTTGTTTAGTTATCAATATCGATTATATTGAATTTTTTGTCAAAAGTGAGTTCGAAACGGTTGGAAAGCTTTACCTCGTAGTCGTTTGAATCGCGCTCTATTTTCAGAATCTTGGCATCGGGGTAGTTTGCTTTAACATAGTTGCTTATGGCAGCGGGAACTATCGCAGCTGGAACCTCACTGTATCGGCAATCGACATCCTTCCAAGCTCCCTTACGAGTAAATTCCAGCTTTGAGCCGTCGGCGAATACCACCTCGTATGAATGCTCCAGGAAATCGCGCTCTTCCTTCGCATAGGAGATTTTAAGACCGGGGAAATGAGTGTCGATAAAATTCTGCGCCATGGCGGGAAGCATGCCTTTATTGATAATCTTGTCATTATCGGCTTTAGCTGTCAAAACACTCAATGAAAGAATCGCTGCAAATACAAATAAAATCTTTTTCATAATTTCAATCTTTAATCGGTTTACACTCTATTTTAACAAGCGAAAGAGATATTATGTTTACACCCTTTCTGCATTATTTCTGATGCAAAGATTACACACAATTCTGAAATGAAATTGAAATAAAAAGAAAAATGAGGAGAATTTGTGTTTTTAACATTTATTTACAAAGAAAAGTAAAAAAGGCAAGCCCCACAGCCTGCCTTTAATAAATCTATGAAACCTCAAACAGATGCCTGCCCGCCTCAAATGAATAGCAGACCTCCATTTTATAACTGCGGGCAATGGAACCCACAAGAGCAAGCCCAAGCCCCGTGCAACCCGTTTTACCCTGCTTATAGAACCTATGGAACAAGCGTGTGGAGTCCAATGGCTCACTGCCGCTATTGGCAAAACAAAGCGTATCGCCTATGGTGTAGATTGATATCTTGCCGCCATCGGGCGAGTGAATAAAGGCATTTTTCAACAAATTGGTTACAAAAATTGTGGCAAGTTCCTCGTTCATGCGCAGTGTAAAGCTCTGTGGCAAATCCACAGAGCACTCAATTCCACGCCCTGCGTATATCTCGGAATACGTTTCGGCCTCATCCCTTATTAGGGCGGCAATATTCACGTCGGTTACATCGGGGAACTGCCCGTTATCAATCTTGGCAAGCAACAACAGCGTGCGGTTTATGCGCACCAAACGGCGCAACGCCTGTTGCATTTTATTCAGTTCGGCAGCCTGTTCGTCGCTCAACGCAGTATTGTCGAGCAACCACTCTATGCGGTTACCAAGCACGGCAAGCGGTGTCTGCAATTCGTGCGAGGCATTACCTATAAACTGTTTCTGCTGCTCAAAATAGCTCTCGGCACGGGTAATGGTCTCCCTTACCGAATCTATAAGACTGCGAAACTCCACCACCGAAGGCGATGGCGGGAAATTCTCCACCCCGCGACCCGGGACATACCGCCCAAGCCAAACAAGCAAGCTGTATAGCGGCTGCATACTGCGGTGGAACACAAATATTGTGGCAAGGAATATTGTGAGTACAACTGCCACAAAAAGTACCAAAATGTGCCAAAAGACCGAGGATAGGAGATCCTCGCGTTCAAAGGTGGGCATTGTTACCTGCAAGCGGTACATTGCACCATGGGCATCGGCAAAACAGGCCGTGAGCACACGCGCCGGCTCCGTCTCCTTTTTCTCATGAATATAGACGAGAGAGTCGCTGTATTGCATGAAGGGAAGTACACCTGCGTCGTGCCCAAGAAAATCCAAAGTATAGCTGTTATTTGAGCCATCGCCCACAGCCGGTAATTCTTTGCCGGCAAGCGTGCGACGTATTATAAGCTCGGCATAATCCTCCAAGCTGTCATCGGTCTCGTCGTTTATCTCCTCTATCATCGTATAATAAAAGACCACCGACCAGAGAGCCAAAATAGGTAAGAGGGCCAGAGCCAAGCGCAACAGAATGGTATTAAGCAGTTTCATCACTCCGACTCGCAAAATTTATAACCAAAACCATATACAGCCTTCACATTATATGTGGCACCTGCCTCGGTTAATCTTTTTCTCAAATTCTTAATCTGCGCATAGACAAATTGGAAATTATCGGCAGCATCTATGTGGTCGCCCCAAACTGATTCGGCAAGCACAGCCTTATCTACAATGTGGTTGGGGCGCTGCATAAAATAGAGCAATATATCGAACTCCTTTTTCAACAGTGGCACATCGCTACCAGCCACCGACACCCTGCGACTATCAATGTTAAGTTCTATGTTGCCAGCAGACATCAGTTTTGATACTGCTGCATTGCCCCTGCGCAGCACGCTTTTAATTCGCGCCGATAGCTCTGCCATATAAAAGGGCTTGGCAAGATAGTCATCGGCACCAAGGTCGAGCCCTGCCACCTTGTCGTCTATGGAATCGCGGGCCGAGATGATGATAACCCGGTCGCCCTTGTCGAGCGATTTTATATGCTCAAGCAGTTTAAGACCGTTACCATCGGGCAACATAATATCGAGCAAGATACAATCGTAGCTGTAACCCGCTATTTTATCTTCGGCATCGAAGAAGGTGGCTGCACTCTCCACCACATAGCCCTCGCTGCGCAGCGCGCGGCACATAATTTCGCTCAACGAGGCATCATCTTCTATTATAAGCAGTTTCATAGTAAACAATTATTTACCTCAAATATACAACCCAATTTTGAAAAGAATTTGAAATCCCTAACAAAAATCAACGGTTGCCATAATGTTCCACAAGATCGAAATCCAACTGCTTGCGGTCGAGGTTGGCACGGGCTATGCGCACACGCAACGCATCGCCTATGGTGTAACGCCCATGCTTGCGACGACCCACAAGGCAATAGTTGGCATCGTCGAACTCGTAATAATCGTCTTGCAGTGTGCGTATCGGAATCATACCCTCACACTTATTTTCGTTTATCTCGGCATATATACCCCACTCGGTAACACCACTTATAACAGCATCGAACTCCTCACCTATGTGCTCACTCATAAATTCAACCTGTTTGTATTTGATGCTTGCGCGTTCGGCATTGGCAGCCACCTGCTCTTGTGCCGAGCAGTGGTCGCAAAAATCCTCGTACTTTGGCAGACTCACAGAACGGGAGCCCTGCAACAGATAACGCGTGAGCAGGCGATGAACAAGAAGATCGGGGTAGCGGCGTATGGGCGATGTGAAGTGAGTGTAGTAGCGGAAGGCAAGACCATAGTGCCCGATATTCTCGGTGGAGTAACGAGCCTTCTGCATGGTGCGCACCGAAATCTGCTCAATCACATTCTGCTCCTTGGTGCCGTGTACCTCCTTCAATAGGTTATTCATTGCTGCAGCCGAGGTTGTGCGCCCCGAGCCACTGCGCATCTTATAGCCCAGCTTGCTCACAAATTTAGAGAGCATGGCAAGTTTTTCGGGGTCGGGCTGGTCGTGTATGCGATAGACAAAGGTCTTGGGGCTGTTACCCGGAGCGCGACGCCCTATTCTTTCGGCCACGGTGCGGTTGGCAAGCAACATGAACTCCTCAATGAGCTGGTGCGACTCGTTACTCTCGCTGAAATATACCGACAGAGGCTTGCCCGCGTCATCAAGGCGGAAGTGAACCTCGGCCTGCTGGAAATCTATTGCACCCGCGGCGAAACGCTTTGTGCGCATAATCTGTGCAAGCGAATTAAGCAATGATATCTCCTTGTAAAACTCTCCCTCGCCCTTTTCTATTATCTGCTGCACCTCGTCGTAGCAGAAACGGCGGTCGCTGTTTATCACCGAACGGCATATACGGTAATCCTTTACCTCGGCCTTTTCGTTCATGGTAAAAATCACCGAATAAGTGAGTTTATCCTCATTGGGGCGCAGCGAGCAGAGGAAGTTACAAAGCCTTTCGGGCAGCATGGGGATTGTTCTATCCACCAAATATATCGATGTGGCACGCTTGAATGCCTCTTTATCTATTGTGCCGCCCTCGGTAACATAAAACGACACATCGGCAATGTGTACGCCTACCTCCCATAAGCCATCGGAGAGGGGGCGCACCGACAGGGCATCGTCAAAATCCTTTGCATCATCGGGGTCTATGGTAAATGTGGTTACCTTGCGAAAATCCTCGCGCGCCGCAATCTCCTCGGGGGTAATGCCCACCGCAAGCCTCTCGGCAGCCTGCTCCACAGCTGCGGGGTATCTATATGGAAGACCGAATTCGGCAAGTATGGCATTCATTTCTGTATCGTTCTCGCCCGCTTTGCCCAGAATATCCAGCACTTTGCCCACAGGATTCTTACTCTCGGCAGGCCATTCGAGCAGTTTCACTACCGCCTTATCACCATTCTTACCACCCTTCAACAAATCCTTGGGAATAAAGATATCGCATGGCATCAAACGGCTCTCAGTGAGCAGGAAGGCATAGTGTTTTTCTACATGCAACTCACCCACAAAGGTGTCGTGTGCGCGCTTTAACACCTCCACGACCTCGCCCTCGCGACCACGGCCGCGACGTTTGGCAAAAAGCGCAAGGCGCACATAATCATCGGTGAGCGCATGGCCTGAATTACGTTCAGATACAATTACCGGCTCGCTATCATCATCGGGATAAAACAGATTATAACCATTATTGTTGCGCTGGAACGTACCCAGCATAGAGGAACTGCTGTTGGCAAGCTGGTAACGGCGAAAAGCCGGCTCCACAAGATAACCATCGAACACTAAATCGTCGAGGATGCTCACACACAAGGTACGTGCCGACGATGAGGTAAGGGCAAGTTCCTTGAAAATCTCCTTTGTACTAATCTGTTCACCATCGTGCCTGTTAAAAAACTCCACAAGCATATCCACAAGCACACGCTTGTTCATGCGCCCCTTTGATTTTCCGCCTTTCTTTGCCATAATTCCTTATTTTATAGTTGTAAATAACCCGCTTGCACTGCGCTTATAAACAGCATAAGCCGTGCAATGTGCTAAATTACTAATAAAAAAAGATTATACAAGCTACAAAAGGGAAAAGCTGTGAATTTGAAATATTAAACTATGTAAAATTACGGCCAACAATATCGGCAACCACCCTGCTGCGTTCACGCGAATCGCCCTCATAAATAACCCCTATGCAATTCGCCTCCACAAGCGCAGGCACATGCTTTGATAGTTTGCCCACCGACAGTGCCGACAAATTCTTTGTGGCACCACAATAGATAGGCTCGTATGTAAAGCGCATACGCAAAAGGTCAAATGCACGGCGGGCAAAAAGAAAAACCGCTCCCTCGTCGGGGAAAGCATCCTCAACACCATTTACCTTGTCGAACGAAAAAAGGGTAAAGCTATATCTGTACCCCGACGCCCCAAAAACCGAGAGGAGCGATTTTAACTTTTTAAGCATATATATGTATGATAATGACAACCGCAAAGATAACTCGCATGGTACAGGAGGAGGTTGCAATATTGCCAAGAACAGATTTCACAATGCCGTGCATAAGAGCCATGCATGGTAAAATAACACAGTGTGTTTTGCATTTAGCCCGTTTGTTCGTATCTTCGCACAGACAAATATTGCAAACAGATAATGAGCAAAAAAAAGATACTCGTAACAGGAGCAAGCGGTTTCATCGGCAGTTTCATAGTGGAGCATGGAATAGCCGCGGGCTATGAGGTGTGGGCCGGGATTAGAGCAGGCAGCAGCCGACGTTTCCTGCAACACCCCGAAACACGATTCATAGAACTCAACATAAACAACACAAAGATACTGCAAGAGCAGATTGAGGAGTTCAAAAAAGAACACACCGCATGGGACTATGTGATACACGCCGCCGGAGTTACAAAATGTATCGATAAAAAGGAGTTTTTGCGAATAAACTGCGAGGGGACAAAAAACCTTGTAGAGGCACTTAAAAAGGCCGAAATCGCGCCCAAGAAATTCATATACCTGAGCTCACTCAGCATATTCGGTCCGGTGAGGGAAGAGGAGCCGCACACCCCAATAACAGAGAGCGACCAGGCCATCCCCAACACCGCATACGGCCACAGTAAACTAATGGCCGAGGCATACATAAAGCATTGCGGTGTGCCATACATGATACTGCGCCCCACGGGTGTATATGGCCCGCGCGAACGAGACTACTACCAGATGGCAGTGAGCATAAAAAAACATATAGATTTTGCCGTGGGATATAAAAAACAGACCATCACATTCATCTATGTAAAAGACCTTGTAAAAGCAATCTTCCTTGCCATGGAGAGCGAGATACTTAACCGATGCTACTTTGTGAGCGAGCCACGCGGTTACAGCAGCCGCAGTTTCAGCGACTATATACAAGAGAGCATGGGGATAAAGAGAGTTCTGCACATAACCGCACCCTTGTTTCTGCTCAAAGCAATATCATCGGCCTGCGAATTCATTGCCCGCATAACAAAAAAGCCGGCAACCCTAAACAGCGACAAATACAACATAATGAAACAGCGCAATTGGCTGTGCGATACCACACCCATAGAGAGGGAACTCGGTTTCAAAGCCGACTACGACCTGCGCAAAGGAACAGAAGAGACAATACAATGGTACATACAAGAAAAATGGTTATAGATTTTTTTAAGAGAGAGGAAGGAAAGACACAATTCCTCGCAGTGGAGAGCCTCAATCTCATATACAATTTGCTCACCACCCTGCTCATCATCATATTTTTCAACAGCCTGCAAAGCCCGCAGGAGATGCTCATGGGGCGTTTCTTTATAGTCGCAGGCACATTTGCGATTATATACATTTACACCCTGTACCCATCACCCTTTACACGTTTTTTACGCTTGGCATCACAAATGGCACTGCTTGCCTATTGGTACCCCGATACCTTTGAGTTCAACCGCATATTCCCCAACCTCGACCATCTTTTTGCCACAGCCGAGTTCGGCATCTTCGGCTGCCAGCCCGCCATTCTGTTTGAGCAAATATGCAACCACCCCATGTGGCGCGAAGCCTTTAATATGGGCTATTGGGCATACTACCCAATGATATTCACCGTTGTAATATGGTATTTCTTTAAGCAGGCACGCGATGTGGAACGCTGCACATTCATCATCATGGCATCGTTCTTCATATACTATCTCATATATATATTCATCCCCGTGGCAGGGCCGCAATTCTACTTCCCGGTTATTGGCAATGCTGTTGCCGCTGCAGGTCCCTACCCCGCGATAGGCGACTACTTTAATCTGCACCCCGAAATCACCATACCGCAAGCCGACAAGGGTGGTCTCTTTACCTCGCTGGTAAATATGGCACAAGCATCGGGTGAGCGCCCCACGGCAGCCTTCCCAAGCTCGCACATAGGAATGTCCACCATACTAATGCTGCTTGCGTACCGCAGTAAAAAGGCACTTATGCTCACACTCCTTCCCTTTTATCTGCTTCTATGCTGCGCAACGGTATATATAAAGGCACACTACCTTATTGACGGCATTGCAGGCGTGGCAAGCGGTGTGGCAATATACGCGCTGACAACATATTTGTATAAGAAAACGGTTCGATAAAGATAACACAAAAAGGGATATACGCTACATCCCATCTACAAGCACCACGCTACCCGTGGCAAGCGAGGCCGGTACATCGATGACACGCTGGTTACTGCTGCCACGGAAACGCAGTTGTTCGTCTTTCAAAGCCTCTACGAAAGGGCCATCCACAAGCACATCTATATGCTCCAAAAGTTCCTTTTGAACGGGGTTTTTCAGTAAATTCTCGAACAAAAAACCGGTAAAACACCAAATATTCTTGTTGCTGTTTTGTTTTATGGCAATGGCAAGCTCGGCAAAGCCTTGCGCCTGAGCCATGGGGTCGCCTCCACTGAAGGTAACATCGGCAAAAGGGTCGGCAAGAATTACATCAAGAATTTCGGCCGTGTGCATAGCACGGCCATTGGCTATATCCCACGACTGCGGATTGTGGCAGCCCGGGCAACGATTGGGGCAGCCCGCACAATAGACCGAGGTGCGGAACCCCGGCCCATCGACGGTTGTATCTTCCAAAATATCGAGGATATATAACATTGCGCATTATTCGTGAACCACACGGTCGTTAAGCTCAGCGAGCTTGGCCTTGTTCCAGCGGTCGGTAGTACCTACAAGATAACCTGTGATGCGTTGCAATCTGTCGAGATTGGTACTGCCACATTTTGGACAAGCCTTCAAATCCTTATCCGAATTTTCGTAACCGCAATCCATGCAACGGTTGCGGTTGTGGTTTACCGAGCCGTAGCCAAGGTTATACTTGTCCATCATATCCACCACGCGCATAATGGCATCGGGGTTATGGGTAGCATCACCATCAATCTCCACATAGAATATGTGGCCACCGCCTGTGAGCGCATGATAAGGAGCCTCAACCTCGGCTTTGTGGCGTGCGCTGCATTTATAATAGACCGGAACGTGGTTACTATTTGTGTAATAGTCGCGGTTGGTAACACCCTCTATTATGCCGAATTTTTTGCGGTCGGCACGAGTAAACTTGCCCGAAAGGCCCTCGGCGGGGGTTGCAAGCACACTGTAATTGTGTTGGTAACGCTCCGAGAAGTCGTTGGCACGATCGCGCATATAGGTGATTATCTTAACACCGAGTTCCTGCGATTCGGCACTCTCGCCATGATGCTTGCCTGTGAGCGCCACCAAACACTCGGCAAGGCCTATGAAGCCGATTCCAAGCGTGCCCTGATTAATAACCGAAGCTATGGTGTCGGTAGGCTTCAACTTATCGCTACCCACCCACAGAGCAGACATAAGCAGCGGGAACTGCTTGGCAAAAGCAGTGCGCTGGAACTCCATGCGCTCATGCAACTGCCTTGCTGTGAGTTCGAGCACACTATCAAGCTTGGCAAAGAATTGCGCAATGCGCTGTTCTTTGTTCTCAATCTCCATGCACTCTATTGCCAAGCGCACAATGTTTATTGTAGAGAAAGAGAGGTTTCCGCGACCAACAGAGGTCTTGGGGCCGAAGCGGTTCTCGAACACACGTGTGCGGCAACCCATTGTGGCAACCTCGTGTATGTAACGCTTGGGGTCATCGGCACGCCACTCATCATTTTGGTTATATGTGGCATCGAGGTTCAAAAAGTTGGGGAAGAAACGGCGGGCACTCACCTTGCAGGCAAGTTCATAGAGGTCGTAGTTGCGGTCGGTGGGCAGATAGCTCACGCCACGTTTCTTTTTCCATATCTGTATGGGGAATATTGCCGTTTCTCCATTGCCTACACCGCGATAGGTGCTATTCAGCAGTTCGCGGATGACGCAACGCCCCTCGGCCGACGTATCGGTACCATAGTTTATGGAACTGAACACAACCTGATTACCGCCACGCGAATGTATTGTGTTCATATTATGGATGAATGCTTCCATAGCCTGATGCACACGCTTCACGGTTTTATTCATGGCGTGTTGCACAATGCGGTCGTCGCCCGAGAGGAAATCGAGCGGACAATCCACGTAATCCTCTACCTCGCGGTTGTATAGGTGCTCGTAGCTTATCGATGTGAGCTCCTCCAAACTCTTTAGCTCTTCTATAAACGTGTTGCGCACGTATGGTGCCATGTAAAAATCAAAAGCCGGTATCGCCTGACCGCCGTGCATCTCGTTCTGGGCTGTTTCCATTGAGATGCAGGCAAGCACGCTGGCAGTCTCAATGCGTTTTGCGGGGCGCGACTCCCCATGCCCCACACAGAATCCGTTTTTAAGGATGTGGTCAAGAGGATGCTGGCAACAAGTAAGGCTCTTTGTGGGGTAGTAATCCTTGTCGTGTATATGTATGTAGCTGTTCTGCACAGCCTCCATTATATCCTCGTCGAGCAGAAAATCATCGACATAAGGCTTTGTTGTTTCGCTGGCAAACTTCATCATCATACCTGCGGGAGTATCGGCATTCATATTAGCATTCTCGCGGGTAATGTCATTGGATTTTATATTTATAATCTCCTGAAACATATCGCGAGTCTTTGCCTTGCGGGCTATACTGCGCTGATTGCGATAAGCAATATATCTTTTGGCAACATCCTTGCGGCTACTCTTCATAAGTTCCATTTCCACCATATCCTGAATGGCCTCCACGGTCATCTGTGCATCTCCGCGAAAAGAGATATGGTCGGTTATCTGGCGTATGAGAGCCATGTCCTCACCCTTTTCGGTGTGAAGCATCGCCTTACGAATGGCTGTAACAATTTTTTCTTCATTAAAACCCACGATGCGGCCATCGCGCTTAACAACTGTCTGAATCATCTGACTAACGAATATTGATGAATGAAAAATTTCGTACCACTGCCCTATCCCACGAGTAGCAACGGACTTTAATGAATGGCAGGTCTTCTGACTTGCTCCTCGTCTCTGTCGCCTTCCCGATTAAAATCAGTGGCAAAGGGTATTGCAGAGATGTCGCAGGAGAATCACAGCAGCGGGACTGTCGGGGATTCACACCCCGTTCCCTTTTAATCGTTCCCAATGATAATCGGGAGAGAACCAATTCTTCTGCGAATATAGTAAATTCTAACAGAATTTTACATAAAAGAAACGCTTATTTTATAAACAAAAAATCAACAGGGAAAAGCGAAACAACAATCACCCCCGCCACAGCACATTGTGGCGGGGGTGATTGGAAATTTTAACCTGTAAAAATATTACAAAATTGTAAAAAAGGCTCACTCTCTATACCCTCGACTTTTAACCCACTGCAAAGCCTCGTTCTTTTTGAACTTGAAAAGAATGGACATGGGATCGCTTGTATATTTCACCAATTTGAAGAGGTCTTGGCGATGCTGTATAAAAGGGTACAACACCTCATAGGTGTATCGGACACCCATATTTTCAAGCACCACATAATCTATATTCTCGTCGAGCATGTGGTTTATTATATCCACCTCCGTGGTTTTTTCCTGCAACCGCTTGCCACGCACGCCCGCATGCACAAAGAGCAGTTCGGGCTTGCGCGATGCCACTATTTTTGCATCGGGCAGCTTTGCAACCTCCTTGCCTATTGCCACAAATGTTTTGAGCGACGGCGGGTAACCCTCGCGTGCAACCTCGTGCAAGCCGCGCATTGTATGCTTTGTCTTATCCTCGGCTGTGGCAAAAAGAGGCAGAAAGAGCAACAGCATAAACCAAGGATTAACCGAGCATTTAAGCCAACGCATACTTGCAAGGCTTAAAGCATTCCACAGGCCCACCACAATACCCGCAGTAATGAACGGGAGCACAATTACCATATAACGATAAAAACTTGGGGTGTTCATTATGGAAACAATGGCTATGTTCCCTACAAGGAACAGAGGAAGTAGCACGCGCAAACATTTCATCTTGAAGAAACCATACACAATGAGCACAAGCATAACCAAAGCTGCCACATAGAGAAACAGCGATGGCGACAAGGCATACTTCACAGGCATGAAGGGTATTATACTCTCGGGTATGGCCTGCACCGTGAGCATCACAAGATTGTCCATCACGTTTGAAAAATCTATCTGGCTCACATAGCGCGACTGCCCAAGTTCCAATGCCGAATTTCTTAACGCCCATGGTAGCCAGCAAAGCACAAAGACCAACAACAGCAAAATAGCAAGTTTGAAACGGCGGGCAAACAGCAAGGCTCCAAGGAAGGCAGCAAGCAGCACAACCGCCTGTGTGCGAATAAAAAAAGCATAGGCTACCGACAGCACAAACACCCAAAGCCACACATTGCGCCATGGCATTGTGCCTGTGGCACTTATAGTCTCATCAATCTTCACATAGGACCAAATGGAGAGGGATATGAAAAATATGCAAGAAGCCTCACTCATCATCATGGTGGAGAATTCAAGCAGATGCGGTGTAACCAGCACCGCGGCACAAGCAATAAAAGCCAACGAGCGTTTAACCTCCACTCTGAGCAAGGTATAATATAGCAATAGCGTTGCAGAGAAAAGGAACAACAGATTCATAACCTTCTGTGCCACGATGCTGTCTGTGATGAAGCGGAGAGGAGTCATCAACAAAGGATACCCGGGCGGAAATAGAGCCGAAGGCTCACATGCTATATCCACATACCCTTCGCCTGCCGCCAATGCTGTGGCAAAGGCATAGTAGTAGCAGTTATCGCCATTGATGTCAATCTTGGGATTAAATATATACATAAACACCAACAAGGCAAGCAAAGCAAGCCCTGTCGGATATAAGAAATCGGATGTATTGAATCTGCCTTTCATGAGCCGATATTATTTATTATGCTCGGCCTCAATCTCCTCGGGCGACATAGGTTTGTATTTACCCAAGCGACGGGCACCACCCTCAAATACATAGTAATCCTCCTCGTTACGAATACCGCCGAACGAACGCCAAGCATCGAGTTTATCGTAACAGATGAAATCGGTAAACTGCTTTTCGGCACGCCATTTGTCTATGAGGTCGGGAATGAAATATATACCGGGCTCGACAGTAAACACATAACCGGGCTCCAACGCCTTTGCAAGGCGCAGAGACTTCCAGCCAAAGAGAGTGCTCTTTGAGCGCCCATCCTCGTAACCCACATACAGCTCGCCAAAGTTCTCCATGTCATGAACATCGAGACCCATCATGTGGCCCAAGCCGTGGGGAAGGAACATACATGCAGCACCCACACGGGCAGCCTCGGCGGCATCACCCTTCATCAAGCCCAAGTCTATCATACCCTTCGCAATCTCGGTGAGCACAGTCTGGTGGACATCGCGGTACTCCACGCCCGGTTTAAGGGCATTTACAGCGGCAAGATGTGCCCCACGCAGAATATTGCACACAATGCGCTGCTGCTCGGTGAATTTTGCACCCACCGGCATAGTGGTTGTGAGGTCGCCCGCATAGTGCATGGCATTCTCGCAACCCGAATCGAGCAAGAACATCTGCCCATCGCGCAACGGCTCGGTGCCGTATGCATGATTGTGGAGAGTCTGGCCGTTTATGGTAGCAATAATGGGGAACGACAGGTTGAAATTGTGCTTTGCAGCCTCGGCCTGCACAACCGACACTATCTCGGCCTCGGTAGTTCCGGGGCGCACAGCACGCATGGCTGCGCAGTGCATATCCACCGACACATTTACAGCCTCCTCAATCTGCTCAATCTCCTCGGCTGTTTTGTAATTACGCTGCGCAATGACCGCTTTTACAAAATCCATTGACACTGCGGCCTGTTGTTCGGCAGGATTTATTCCAAGAAGTTCCTGCAACCACACCTTGTGGTCGCCACGATAGGGAGGAAGGAAATGAATCTTCTGTCCCTTGTTCTGTGCTGCCTTTATATAAGAGGCAAGCCCGCTCATAGGCTTTGTGAGCGAGATACCCACGCGCTCGCTCTTCTCGCGTATGGTAGGTTGCACTCCTGTCCACACAATATCGTCTATTGTGAGCTCATCGCCAAAGATTATCTCTTTGTCTTCGTCAATGTCGATAACCGCTGCAAGCCCCGAATAATCGGAAGCAAAATAGTAGAGGAAAGTGGAATCCTGACGGAAATGGTAGGCATTGTCGGCATAGTTTACACCCACATCACCATTACCAAGGAAGAGCAACAGACCGCTGCCCACACTCTTTTTCAAAACCTCGCGACGTTTAATATAAGTCTCTTTACTGAACATATCTGTAAATTTTGGTTAGTTATTTCTTAATTACAGCCCTCACCACAAACCATATATGATGCAACACCGTAGATATCACTCCGTAATGCTTGCACATAATATTAAAACGCTCAATGAGCGAAGCGCGGTGATTTTGCAAAGATAATCCGTTTTGTAAATAATTTATTATGGTTGTGTGAGTATTAACAAGCAACGACGATTTTTTCATCACCCTTATACACCAATCCACATCGGCAGACAAGCGATATTTGAGGTCGTAAAGAGGTGCAATGCCACGACGCACAAAAAATGCCTGATGGCACACCAACATACCTTTCTTGAAACTTTTCCAATTGAGATTCTCGGGAGCTTGCAAGCGGCGCATGCGCACAAAACGACGCTGTTCGTCAACCTCGGCCGTTTCGCCATAAATAACATCGGGCAACGAGGGCATATTCTCTATTGCCGCCACCATAAGTTCAAGCGTGTCGGGGGCATATAGGGCATCGCCGGCATTAAGGAAACAGAGGTAATCGCCCGTGGCAAGCGCAATGCCCTTGTTCATAGCATCATAGAGGCCGCTATCGCCCTCGCTCACAATGTGAGCAAACTCCATACCCGTTGCCACAGCCTTTGTTACCGTATCGTCGGTAGAGGCCCCATCAATGAGCAGATACTCATAGTTCTTATAGCTCTGCACAGCCACACTGCGCAGTGTGGGCTCTATAACAGCCGAGGCGTTGTAGGTTACCGTTATTATAGAAAATTTAGGTCTCAAAGCCATATTAAACTACTCTTTTACTTTCTTATAAATTATTGTACCGGAGAGCAACAATATAAGCAATCCCACAAGCACCGATGATATGAGCGATATTTTTGCCGAGGAGAGTATCACCTCATCCACACAACGTAGCTCAATATCATGCTCGCCTGCCGGCACCGGCAACGCACGCAGCAGATAGTTGGCACGCAGCAAAGGCACCTCCTTGCCGTCTATATAAGCTTTCCATGTTTTGTAATACACCTCGGAGAACAACGCCAGATGCGCTGCCGCCGAACTGCTTTTATAGGTTATGTGCCCGGGGTTCTTATACTCGTCGAGCACTATATACGATGCCGAATCAACCGGATTGCAATACTCACGGCTGTTGGCAAACTGCTCCTGCCAGCTTTTCTCAATATATGCACAGGAGCGAAGATCGCCATCGCCTATCGAACGGATTTCATCATCGGGAGTATCAGACCACACAATGCTATCCACGAACCAGCAGTTACCATACGCCTCAGGGTTCATCTGCACCTGTGGGGCACCCTCCTCCGAGGGTATTATCACATAGCGCACATTGAGCATATTAAGCACGTTCATATTAATACTATTACCAAGATAGGTATCTATAATATCTTGATAGCGGCGCAACTTGGCGGGGCTATATCCGCCCACCGACTTATGGAAATAGGATGTGCGTGAATCATTGAAAGTACTTGTTGCAAGGTTCAGCACACGATAATCGGGGTCGGTATCGCGCATTATCTGCTTGTCGGCAGCTGTGGGAACAATCTCTGTTGCCACACGTTTCGACACAAACGAATCCCATGAGAGGAAACGCTTATCCACCACCCACAAATCCACAAGAACCAACATTGTGAGAATACCTACAAGGTATCTGCCTTGCATTTTTGTACGGAGATATAAAAACAGTGCCATAAAGGCTGCCGATATAAAGAGGAAGGAACGCCATGCATCGCTTGCGAGCATACTCGCGCGGTCGGCACGCAAAGCATCCACCAGCATGGGGGCGTAAGCACCATCCGACGGAGCAGCAAAATCAAACATCACACCGCCAAAGAGCGCAAGAACAAGGCATACACCGCCCGATACCGCAAAGGAGACCACCAGCGCAGCAATAAGATTCTTTTCGTTACCGCCCTCATTACGACGCTTCATAAACTCCTTGACAGCAAGCACACCCAATGTAACCATTGTGAGCGAGGCTATCACCAAAGCCATGGATGGCGCACGGAATTTGTTATACAACGGCAGGTTATAGAAAAGGAAATTATTTACAAACGGCAGATATTTACCCCATGCCATAACCAGCGATAGCAAAGTGGCGGCAACCAGCCACCAACGCTCGCGCCCCTTAACAAGGCATATTCCAAGCAAAAACAGAAAACACACTATTGCACCCACATATACAGGGCCTGATGTAAAGGGCTGCGCACCCCAATAGGCAGGCATCTGCTTAACTATTTGTTTTGCTTGTGAAGAGCCATAAGCCGAGCGCAACAACTCGTAAGTTTCGGAATCGGTACCCAGATTATAATGCGAGCTTGCACCATAGACATTGGGCACCAACATCGTCAGCGTCTCCTTTATCCCGTAACTCCACGCGTAGGCATAATCAATATCGAGGCCCGAACTTGCAGTTTCATCGCCCTTGGGCTGCAACACAGCACCGCCACGCACACTCTCTTTGGTATAATCCATTGTGGGCCACAACTGCCCCACAGATGGCAATATGGCAAGTACGGCAACAAGTGCAAGCACACCCGTAGCTTTAAGATAAAGGGCAAAAGCCTTTTCGCGCACGGCATAAACACCATATACCACAGCCAGAATAAGCAGAGTAAGCAGCAGATAATAACTAATCTGCTGATGATTCCAATAGATATTAAGGCCGGCAAAGACAAGGGTTACAAGGCTGCCGCGCAACAATTTGCCACGGTAACACATTATAACACCGCCTATAATTGGTGCCATAGTGGCCATAACCAAGGCCTTGTTCATGTGCCCCGCATTTATGATTATAAAGTTATATGAGCACAAGGTATATGCCACCGCCCCCATAAAACTGAGCCACGAGCGACACCCCAATGAGAGCAGGAATATATAGAAACAGATGAACGAGAGGAATATATATCCGTTGTGGCGCCCTGTACCACCCATCCATGCGAGGGTGAGAAAACGACCTATGTGGCGGAACACATTCACCGACTCGGGCATATATGTGTAGTTGGCAGGCATACCGCCAAACATGGCATTGGACCAATGGGCATACTCGCCCGTCTCCTCGTGATACTCGCGCAAATCCTGGCCCCATCCGCGGGAATTAATGGCATCGTCCTGCACAAGGTCTTTCCCCTGCAAAGTGGGGGCAAAATAAACTCCTGTCAATACCAAAAAAGCAAGCACCGCAAGCAGGTGAGGATAATAACTCTTAAAATCTATTCTCTTCATAAGCATATCAACTTAACACGGCAGAGCCGTTCTTATAAATTCTTGTAAACATTGCATGTTTGCTGCACCATACGTTCAAGGGAATACTCCTTTGAACGCTGCATACCACGCAAACGCATTTCGTCGCGCAAGGCGGGCGAGGATATGAGTTCCTGCAAGGCATCGGCCATGGATTGCGCATCGTGCGGATTAAAGTATATCGCAGCATCGCCGGCAACCTCGGGGAAACAGCTGGCATTGCTCAGGCACACAGGGCACCCATTGCTGAATGCCTCCAGAATGGGAATACCAAAGCCCTCGTAATGCGAGGGAAAGACAAAGCATAATGCGTGGCGATAAAGCGATGCCATCTGTGCATCGTTAGCCGATATCTGCACCAATCTGTCCGATATATTCCAAGCGGCAAAAAGTTCCAATTCGGCAGTGCTAAAAGGCAACCCTGTGCAGACAATACGCAACGCAGGATCCTTCATAAGCAACGGCCTCACAGCCGAGAGCCACGGCAAAAAGTTCTTATACCCCTTTCTCTCGCCCACATAAAGCACATACTTGTCGAAAAGTTGCTCGGCAGCACCACCTACGGCACGGTAACCGTGATGCACAACCGATATTTTAGAGGGCGATGTTCCAAGAATCTCCACTATATCTTTCTTGGTATTCTCACTCACAGCAATAACGTGCGCAGCCTTTTCCACAAGCAACTTTTTATGCTGTATTGTGCGGTCATATATAAGCACATCCTGTGGATAGCGCTCAAAAACCATATCGTGTACGGTGAGCACAAATGGCTTGTTATTCCTCTCCAACGCACCCAAAAAATAGGGGCTGAAGTATGTTGGATGGAAAATATCGTAATCGCCCTTGCGCAAAGCCTGCCACGCACAAAACCTATTCACTGCCTGATAAACACGACGACGCAGGCGATATGAGCTGGGGAACGAAAAAGAGCTATACTCCTTTCCATAAGTTTCGGTAACATAATGATTCTCGCAAAAGCGCATGGGCAACGATGCCACAAATTCATCGGCAGGCAGATTGTATATGAGGTCGGCAAAATAGCGCGTAACCCCGCCAAACCGCTGAAAGGTAAACATCTGATTGTCGAACAGAATCTTTTTCATATATCACTCTTTATTATTTTTGCGGCGAAGCAAGAAGGCGACAGACTCGCGTAACTCCTCGAACCGGCACAAAAAGCATGAGACAAAATAAAAAACCGCACCAAGCAACACCCTCGATACAAGCAGTAGGGCAAGATTATCGAGCCACATGGTTGCGTAGGCAGCAAGCACCATAGCCGCAAGAGCCACAAGCATAAACGGAAGAAAATCGGCAACGAACATTCTTATAGTGAGCGCAATATCGCGTTTCACCAACACGCACCACAAAAAAAGCCATGCAATATTAAACAAGCAATATGCCAAAAGCATGGGCTTTATACCCAACGAGCGCATGGCAAGCAGCATAAGCAGCACCAAAACCCCCTGTGCTATGGAACTCCACATAAAGGTATTTGTGCGGCCGCAACTCACCAACAGATTAGTGAACATGGATTGTATGGGCATAAAAGCACCCCACAAACAGAGTATCTGCAACATGCGGGCACTCTCGGCCCATTTTTCGGTGAGCACCACCACTATGAGTTCGTGCGCCACGAGCGACAAGCCAAACAGCAATGGAAAGGAGATAAAAGCTGTGAAGCGCAACATTTTGCGGAACACGCGCAACTGCCTTTCATTGTCATCCACCACTCGCGCAAGCACAGGCTGCGCCACGGTATTCACCATCACATTCACCATATCGCTGCCCATGCGGAACCAATCGGCCGCCTTGGAGTAGTTGCCCACATCGGTGCGGGTATAAAATTTGCCAAGCACAAACGAAAATACATTCCAATTTATCTTTTGGAATATGTTTGTGATAAGCAGTTTGTAACTGAAAGCAAACAGGTAACGCAAAGGATAAAAATTCACTTTGAACGTGGGCCTCCAAGGGGTATAATACCAATAGACCAACAGTCGCACAAGCACATAGGTTATCAACTGCATTGAAATTCCCCAATAGGAGTAACCATTGGCAGCAAGAGCTATACCTATGACACCCGATACAAAGAGCGCCAACACAGCAGCTATGGAGCGTTGCTTAACCTTTAATTCGCGGAACAGATAGGCCGAGAATGCCACACTGAAACCATTTATAACAAAGGCTGTAAAATTGAACCTTGCAAGCCACAGCAACACCGGCTGATTGAAGAAAGCGGCTATAAGCGGGGCACAAGCATAAAGCGCTACATAAAGCACAATCGATGTTATTACGCTGAACCAGAATACCGCATTGTAGTCGTCGTGATTCACCACCTTACGGTTGGCAATGGCAGCCACAAAGCCACTCTCTTGCAACGAACTTGCTATGGCATTGAAAATTGCAAGCATACCAATGGGACCATAATCGTCGGGGCCGAGGATGCGCGCCAGATATACACCAAAAAGCACGCTCATCAGCTGACACACAGCATTACTCATGCCGCCCCAAAGAAAACTCTTTGCGACGGCATGTTTCAGCGTATCGGCCGGCTTACCACTCATCACTTAACCTCACTACCGGGCTTTGCAGTGGGAGCAACGGTGAGCAACGACAGCTTGCCCTCGTTATCCTCGGCACTGAGTATCATACCTTGACTGACAATTCCACGCATTGTGCGGGGTGCAAGATTGGCTACAAAGCACACCTGCTTGCCTACAAGTTCCTCGGGATTAAACTGCTTGGCAATGCCCGAAACTATTGTACGTGTCTCCAAGCCATCGTCTATCTTAAACAGCAAGAGCTTATCCGCCTTAGGCACTTTGGTACACTCGAGCACGGTGCCCACACGAATATCAACCTTTGTAAAATCCTCAAAAGCAATCTCGGGACGTATGGGGTTGGCCTTGTAAGCCGCAGCTGCATTCGCCTTCTTTATATCCTCAAGCCTGTCGAGCTGTGCCTGAATGGCATCGTCCTCTATCTTTTCAAACAGAAGGCCAACCTCACCAAGCTCGTGCCCCTCGGCAAGCAGTTTGATACTGCCAAGTGCCGACCACTCGCAAGAGCCCAGCTGCAACATCTCACGCAGCTTCTTGCTGCTGAATGGTAAGAAGGGCTCAAATACAATCGATAGGTTGGCAACCAACTGCAAAGAGAGGTTCAGGATAGTTGCCACGCGAGCAAGGTCGGTTTTTGCAACCTTCCACGGCTCGGTCTCAGCAAGATAGCGGTTACCGATGCGGGCAAGCTCCATTGCCTCTTTCTGTGCATCGCGGAACTTATATTGGTCGAGCAGATTCTCAACCTTGCCCTTTACATCCACAAACTCGGCAATAATAGCCTTGTCGTAGTCGGTGAACTCACCTGCCGCGGGCACCTTGCCTGCAAAATATTTCTTTGTGAGTACAAGCGCACGATTTACAAAGTTGCCATAGACGGCAACAAGCTCGTTGTTGTTGCGTGCCTGGAAATCCTTCCAGGTAAAATTATTATCCTTTGTCTCAGGAGCATTGGCTGTGAGCACATAGCGCAACACATCCTGCTTGCCCGGGAAATCCACAAGATACTCATTGAGCCACACCGCCCAATTGCGAGAGGTAGAGATTTTGTCATCCTCCAAATTCAGGAACTCGTTGCTGGGTACATTATCGGGCATCACATACTTGCCGTGAGCCTTCATCATCACAGGGAAAATTATGCAATGGAACACAATGTTATCCTTGCCTATGAAGTGAACAAGGCGTGTATCCTCGCTCTGCCACCACTGCTCCCACGAGCCATATTTCTCTGCCTCCTTGTCGCACAGTTCCTTTGTGTTTGAGATATATCCGATAGGGGCATCGAACCATACATAGAGCACCTTTCCCTCGGCACCCTCAACGGGTACGGGAATACCCCAATCGAGGTCGCGTGTCATGGCACGGGGTTGCAGGTCCATATCGAGCCAGCTCTTGCACTGGCCATATACATTAGGGCGCCACTCCTTGTGGTTCTCTAAAATCCACTCCTTGAGCCACTGCTGGTACTCATTGAGCGGCAGATACCAGTTCTTTGTCTCTTTGAGCACAGGCGCCTCGCCGGTCTCCTTTGAGCGGGGATTGATAAGTTCTGTGGGCTCAAGCGCACGGCCGCATCCCTCCTCGCACTGGTTACCATAGGCCTGTTTGTGGCAATAGGGGCACTCACCCACCACATCGCGGTCGGTGAGGAACTTCTCATTCTTCACATCGTAGAACTGCATTGAGGTCTGCTCCACAAGCTTGTTGTCATCGTAGAGCTTACGGAAGAACTCCGATGCAAACTTGTGATGCGTCTCGGATGTTGTGCGGCTGTAAACATCGAACGAGATACCGAATCCCTCAAAGCTATCCTTGATGATGTTATGATAGCGGTCCACCACATCCTGCGGAGTAATGCCCTCCTTGCGGGCACGCTGGGTAACGGGCACACCATGCTCGTCGCTACCGCCAATAAAGAGAACATCCTCGCCTTTCAGGCGCAAGTAACGGACATAGATATCGGCAGGCACATACACGCCTGCAAGGTGGCCGATGTGCACGGGACCATTGGCATAGGGCAGTGCCGAGGTCACCAAAGTTCTTTTGAATTTCTTTTCCATAGAAGATTTATATTTTGTTTTTCAATTTTTATCTGCGTTCTTGGTGCATTTTACAAAGCAACTTGCAAAAGTAGGCATTTAATTTCAAATTAAAGGCATAAAATATTATTTATATTAAACCGCGCGCGATGCTACTCCACAAAAAGTGCCTGTTTGCATAATTGTATGAGATATATTACATTTGCAACACAACAACACATAACAACACAAAGAAAATGCAAAAAACCACCCTTTCATCGGCACATTTTGCCGACACGAAACCACACTACGAACTACTCGACGGGCTACGTGGCGTTGCAGCCATTTTGGTACTTTGGTATCACATTTTCGAAGGCTTTGCCTTTGCCCAAACAACCAACGGAGCTGGCGACGGCCTCATAACCACACTTAACCACGGACATATTGCCGTGGATTTCTTTTTCATACTCTCGGGCTTTGTAATAAGCTATGCCTATGATGACAGATGGGGCAGAATGAGCCTCGGTAACTTTTTCAAACGCCGCCTCATACGCCTCCACCCCATGCTCGTGATGGGAGCAATCATTGGAACGGCAGCATTCCTGTTCGAGGGGTGCAAGCAATGGAACGGTACCACCACATCCGCAAGCTGGGTTATTATAGCCACACTGCTGACAATGCTTATGATACCCGCGCTACCCGGTGCGCCCCACGAAGTACGCGGCAACGGCGAGATGTTCCCCCTAAACGGCCCCACATGGTCGCTTTGGTTTGAATACATTGGCAACATTCTCTACGCCCTTGTAATACATCGCCTGCCCACAAAGGCCCTCGCAGTGCTTTCCGTGGCACTTGGCGCAGCCCACGCATGGTTCTTTGTAGGTAACATTTCGGGGTACGATATGGTGGGAGTAGGCTGGACCATCGACGAGGTGAACTTTTGGGGAGGCCTTGTGCGCATGCTCTTTCCTTTCACCGTGGGTATGCTGCTTGCCCGCACATACAAACCCCGGATAATAAAAGGCGCATTCTGGATATGTACGCTGTTGCTTGTTGCAGCATTCTCGGTTCCCTACATATCTTCTACGGGCACTGCAAGCATAAACAGCCTTTACGAATTTGCCTGCATAGCACTGCTGTTCCCCGCTATAGTGTGGATAGGTGCCTGCGGCAGTTGCAACGACAATGTAACCGGCCGCGTAAACAAATTTTTGGGCGACATTTCATACCCATTGTATATTGTTCACTACCCCATAATGTATATTTTCTACAAGTGGCTGATAAAAGAGGAATTATACACGCTTGGCGAAACCTGGGGCATTTCAATAATAGTTATCGTTGTGAGCATACTACTTGCATACGCCTGCCTCAAACTATACGACGAGCCGGTGCGCAGCTATCTGGCAAAAAGATTTTTGAAGAAATAAACCCATTAAAAGCCGAGCATGCTCGGCTTTTAATTTATACCCAGCTCAACATCTTTTAACCTCTTAAATAAATAAAGCGATGCGAGATTGCAGATTTTTCACTATCTTCGCACAATTAAATTACAACGCTTTATGAAAATTGCACTTATAGGATATGGCAAAATGGGTAAAACCATTGAGAAAATAGCCATTGAGAGAGGACATGAGATTGTATCTATCATAGATATCGACAACCGAGAGGATTTTGACAGCGAGGCATTCCGTTCGGCCGATGTAGCCATTGAATTTACCGCCCCCACCGTGGCATACGACAACTGCAAGCAGGCCATGGCGGCTGGTGTTAAGGTTGTGAGTGGCAGCACAGGCTGGTACAGCGACCACGAGACCGAGATGCGCGAATTGTGTGAGAAAGAGGGCAAAACTCTCTTTTGGGCAAGCAATTTCAGCCTTGGTGTGGCAATTTTCTCGGCTGTAAACCGCTACCTCGCCAAAATTATGAACCGCTTCCCCGGCTACGATGTTCAGATGGAGGAGACACACCACATACACAAGCTCGACGCTCCCAGCGGTACAGCCATAACTCTTGCCGAGGGTATCTTGGAAAACCTCGACCGCAAAGACACATGGGTTATGGGCGACCTTACCAACCCCGATGGCAGTGTAACCCCGGGCAAGCAACCACAGGGGAGCGAATTGAAGATTGATGCCATACGCCGCGATGAGGTTCCGGGCATACACAGCATAACCTACGACTCGGCTGCCGATAGTATAACCATCACCCACGATGCCAAGAATCGCAGCGGTTTTGCACTTGGCGCAGTGCTTGCTGCCGAATATGTAAACGAGCACAACGGCCTCTTGGGCATGAACGACCTGTTCGACTTCTAAAAAAGGTTTCAAATTCTACACAAAAAAGTAATTTGCAGAAAATGAGAAAGCCCACAAAGAAAGATTACATACGCCTTGCCATAGCACTCACACTCTACATTATATTCCTTGTGTGGGTAAAAAGTTGGTTGGGAATAATTGTAATACCGTTTATCATTGATAACTATATTACAAAAATCATCCCTTGGGGATGGTGGAAAAAGAGCAAGAACAGCACTGTGCGCGGCATAATGAGCTGGGTTGATGCCATCGTCTTTGCCCTTGTAGCAGTATATTTTGTAAACCTCTTCTTTTTCCAGAACTATGTAATCCCCTCATCATCGCTCGAAAAATCTCTGCTCGTGGGCGATTACCTCTTTGTAAGCAAAATGAACTACGGCCCCCGCAAGCCACATACCCCGTTGAGCATGCCACTCACACAACACACAATGCCCGTAACAGGCGGCAAGAGCTACCTCGACTGCATACAGTGGGATTATGAGCGCGTAAAAGGATGGGAGGATATTGAAAAAGGCGATATTGTAGTATTCAACTACCCCGCGGGCGACACAGCCACCACAAACCCCAATGTGATAGACTACTATGCCGAGTGCTATTACATAGGCGAGAGCCTCTACCCCAACAAGCCCATTATGGACAGCCTCACCGCCGAGCGCAGACGCGCAGTATATAACCTATACTACAATGCCGGCAGCCAATATATGGCACGCCATCCCGAGCAGTTTGGCGAGAAGGTGTGGAGGCCTGTTGACCGTCGCGAGAACTATGTAAAACGCTGTGTGGGCCTCCCGGGCGAAACACTCGAAATAAAAGAGAAAGAGATTTATATCGACGGTGTTAAGAGCATGGCCCCGCAAAACGTACAATTCAACTATTGGGTGGAATTTGCCGCACCGATGAACGAGAGGATACGCCACAAATTAGGCATAAGCAAAGACGACCTAAAAAACTACTACAACGGCCGATACCTGATACCGCTCACAGCAAAAACACTTGCCGAGCTTAAAAGCTACACAAGCCTTGTGAAATCAATAGAGCCGGTGGAGAATGTAGAGACACGCGGCATATATCCCCTTAACGGCCACACCGGCTGGACCATAGACAACTACGGCCCCGTGTGGATACCCAAGCGTGGAGAGAGCGTGGAACTCACATTGGAGAACCTCCCCATCTATGAGCGCCCTATCGCAGTATATGAAGGCAACGACCTCAAAGTAAAGGGTGGCAAGATTTACATAAATGGCAAGGAGAGCACAAGCTACACTTTCAAAATGGATTACTATTGGATGATGGGCGACAACCGCCACAACAGCGCCGACTCGCGTTGCTGGGGCTTTGTACCCGAGGACCACATTGTGGGCAAACCCATTCTAATATGGCTATCGCTCGACAAAGACCGCGGCTGGTTCGACGGCAAGATACGCTGGAACCGCCTCTTCCGTTTTGTAGATAGCTATAAATAACCTACGATGGAGATATTATCGCACCCGCTATACCTGGCACCCGTGCCACTATATGCACGCCTTTTCGCTGCCGACGGAATAGTATTCGACGGCGACAGCCCTTTTACCAAACAGACCTTTCGTAACCGCGCGGTGATAGCAACGGAGAGCGGAACACAGGCGCTTACCATACCCATTATACACACAGGGAGCAAGCAACCCATGCGCGACATACGCATAAGCGAGCATGGGAATTGGCGACATCTGCATTGGAACGCCATAGTGAGCGCATACCGTAAAAGCCCTTTCTTTGATTATTACGCCGATGATTTTGCCCATTTTTATGAAGAGCGCGACGGTTTCCTGATGGATTTTAACATGCGCTTGCACGCCACCATGTGCGAACTATTGGGCCTTGAACGCACCACCGCAACAACGGTGGAACGGGCTAAAAATGATATTGAGGATTTGCGCCAAATGGCGGAGCCTGCAACCCTCGCACAAGTAGAAGGATTCACAGCACGCCCCTATTATCAGGTATTTGCCACACGTAACGGCTTCCAACCCTCTTTAAGCATCGCCGACCTGCTATTCAACATGGGCCCCGAAGCCCTTATAACACTGCGCGACTGCGCCCGATAGCAGCTGCATGCACCATGCAGTCTAATCAAGAACGCACCTGCCCGTTACCCTTTATAATCCATTTGTAGGTAACAATCTCCTCCAAGGCCATCGGGCCGCGAGCATGCAGTTTCTGCGTGCTTATACCAATCTCGGCACCAAGCCCGAACTGTGCCCCATCGGTAAACGAAGTGGGAGCATTAACATATACACAAGCCGCATCTACAAGCAGGGTGAACATATTTGCAACCGCCTCGTCGGCAGTTATCACACACTCGCTGTGTCCCGACCCATAGGTTGCAATATGGGCAACAGCCTCATCGGGCGTATCAACGGTTTTAACAGCCATTGCATAGCTCAGGAATTCGGTACCAAAGCTCTCTTCGGTTGCCGGTTGCAATAAGGTTGCCGGATAAGAGCCGTCGAGGGCATTATAAGCCTTTTCATCGGCATAAATCATCACATTGCTCTGTTGCAACGGAGCGCAAAGAGTGGCAAGGTCGCCAAGGCGGCTGCTATGCACCAGCAAGCAATCGAGTGCGTTGCAAACGCTCACGCGGCGTGTCTTTGCATTATTTACAATAGCGGCCCCCATTGCAATATCGCCCGATGCATCGAAGTATGTATGGCACACACCCGCGCCCGTTTCTATTACGGGGATGGAGGCATTTGAACGCACATAATTAATAAGCCTGCTGCTTCCGCGCGGTATTATCAAATCGACAAAACCTCGAGCCGACAAGAGGGCTTGCGTAGCCTCCCTATCCACAGGCAAAAGCTCAACTACACGCCTGTTTATTCCCTTACGCTCCAGCACAGAATGTATTACAGACACAATAGCCTTGTTGGACTTTTCGGCATCGCTACCGCCTTTAAGAACGCAGGCACTGCCAGCCTTCATACAGAGGGCAAACACATCGAAGCTAACATTAGGGCGTGCCTCGTAAATGACACCGATGACACCAAAAGGCACCGATACACGGCTCAAATGTAACCCATTGGGCAACACACTCTCTTTGAGTACACGGCCAAGCGGCGATGGCAACGATGCCACCTTGCGCATATCGGCAGCAATGGCCTCTATACGTTCCGGGGTGAGACGCAAGCGGTCATAACGAGAATCGTCGGGCGACAAACGAGCCAAATCCTCTTTATTGGCTGCAAGAATAGCACCCTGCTGCTCCACTGCAGCATCGGCAACAGCCGTAAGCAATCTATTTACCTGCTCTTCACTCAATTTGAGCAATTCGCTCGATGCGCTCTTAACCGCCTTGAATATATTATTTAAGTCCATTTTATTCCAAATAAAGATAATCGTAATGTATTACAGGCTTGCAACCATGTTGCCCTATTATATTCCCAATCTCGTCACTATCGTATGCCACACGGCCCACGCCAAGCGCAGTGCCATCGGCATCGGTTATCTGCACAAGGTCGCCCTGCTTGAAATCGCCCTGTGCGCTCACAACACCCACAGGCAGCACACTCACCGCCTTTGCACCACAAACCGCCTGCACGGCATCGCTGTTGAGCACTATGGTTCCTTTTGTAAAACCGGTGCTATGAGCTATCCATTTTTTTATGGGCGATGCAGGGGTCTCACTTGGAACAAAACATGTGCATACGACCTTTTCGGGAGCTGTGAGAAGGGCTGTGAGAATATCGTTACGCTTGCCGTTGGCTATATAAACGGCTATACCCTCCTCGGCCACCTTGCGGGCAATATTGCATTTTGTCATCATACCGCCACGGCCAAAGCTCGATTTTGTTGCCTGAATGTAATCGGCAAGCTCCTTGCCCTGCTCCACGCGACGTATAACCTCGACACCCTCGCTGCCTGGCACACCATTGTAAACACCATCTACGTTGCTCAATATAACAAGCGCCTGCACATCGAGCATCGTGGCTACAAGGCCCGAGAGTTCGTCGTTATCGGTGAACATAAGTTCGGTAACGCTCATTGTATCGTTCTCATTTATAATGGGAAGCACGCCATTTTCAAGCATCACCATCATACAGTGGCGCTGATTGAGATAGAGGCGGCGGGTGGAGAAACACTCCTTCATGGTGAGCACCTGCCCCACCGGTATATTATGCTCGCGGAAAAGCTCGTAGTAACGATTTATGAGCTTTGCCTGCCCCACTGCCGAAAACAGCTGACGTTGCCCCACAGTATCGAGCTGACGCAAAGGCATGCCACGCATTTCGCTGCGACCGCTTGCCACCGCTCCCGACGATATTAAAACAACCTCCACACCCATTGAGCGCAGGGCTGCAATCTGATCAACAATAGCCGACATACGGGTAACATCCAGCGTTCCGTCGTGGCGTGTGAGCACATTACTGCCCACCTTCACTGCAATACGTTTATATCTGGTGTTCATTGTAAAATTATGCTTAATTCTTTATCGAGGCATGCAAGCCGTCTATAATACTCTTAGAAAAACCACCCTCGCGCATAGCCTCCAACCCGCGCAAAGTGAGCCCACCGGGAGTGGTTACACGGTCTATTTCGGCTTGTGGTTCCTTGCCACCGGCCTCCAATACGCTCAACGCACCGCGCACCGTTTGCATGACAATTTCGAGCGCCTGAGAACGAGAAAAACCAAGTTCACGACCACCCTGCATTGAGGCATTTATATATTGCAAGGCATAGGCTATGCCACACGATGCAAGCGAGGTTCCTGCGGGTATAAGTTCCTCGGGCACCATCATTGCACTGCCCATTGCTGCAAAAAGGGATGTGATATATTCGTCGGAAGATTGCACGGTGCGCTTGCCGCTGATGAACGTCATACCACAGAGAGTAGCAATAGCGGTATTGGGAATAACTATATACAGCTGTGGCAACATCTCTCCTTTTTTTAGCAACCAACCATCGAGCAAATTGCTGCCTACACCACCGGCAACCGACACTATCACCTGCTTTTCATAATTCACAAAAGGCTTTATCTCCATTATCACCTCCTCCATTTTCCATGGTTTCACAGCAAGAAAAACAAAATCGGCACCCTTAACTGCCATTCCATTATCGGTTGTGGTTTCTATTTGCGGAAACTCCTTTTTAAGCGCATCGAGCTTGCCCACAGAGGGATTTGACACAACAACATCGGTATCTGCGGCTGTACGGGCAAGCCCGCGTGCTATGGCACCACCCATATTACCGGCTCCTATGATAGCTATTTTCATATTCCTAATATCTGTTGTTTAGTTATAAGGTAGTTAAAATACCTACAAATTATAGCAAGCAATAAAAAGATGAAGCACAAGGCTTGCGCAGCCTTAAAAGCCGCAGTTTACTTAACGTAAACGAGGATTTTAAGGGCAAACGTAACGCAGAAATTCATCTTTTTATTAGTTGCCACTTGCAAATTTAATCAAATATATATAATAAGGAGCGAAAAGTATGCACAAAATAATGAGTGGGCAGCCCCAAGCTGCCCACTCATATATAACGACTGATGATGTTTTAGTCTTTCAGCTTAGCTTTGATGAACTCGCGGTTCAAACGAGCGATATTACTGATGGAAATGCACTTGGGACACTCTGCCTCACAAGCGCGGGTGTTGGTACAGTTACCAAAGCCCAACTCGTCCATCTTGGCAATCATTGATTTTACACGCTTTGCAGCCTCGGCTTTACCCTGGGGAAGAAGAGCAAACTGACTAACCTTTGCCGAAACAAAGAGCATAGCAGAACCATTCTTACAAGCAGCCACACAAGCACCGCAACCAACGCATGCAGCAGCATCCATAGCCTCCTCGGCAACATCCTTACCAATGGGAATTGCATTGGCATCGGGCATACCGCCTGTGTTGATTGATACGTAACCACCGGCCTGCTGTATCTTGTCGAACGCTGTACGATCGACCATAAGGTCGCGTATTACAGGGAATGCAGCCGAACGCCAAGGCTCCACTGTGATTGTATCACCGTCATTGAAACGACGCATATACAACTGACAAGTGGTAGCACCTGTTGCGGGACCATGGGGATGTCCGTTCACATAGAGCGAACACATACCGCAGATACCCTCGCGGCAGTCATGGTCGAACACGATAGGCTCCTCGCCCTTATTTACCAAACTCTCGTTAAGAATATCGAGCATCTCCAAAAATGAGGTATCACCGGGGATATCCTGCATCTGGTATGTTGCAAAAGCACCTTTCTCTTTAGGACCTCTCTGGCGCCATACTTTCAATGTAAAACTTATATTTTTGTCCATTGTTTTTCTGTTTTTACGGGTTAGTTCTTGTAGTTACGCTGCTGTACCTTAATGTACTGGTAGTTAAGGTCTTCTTTGATAAGTTCGGGCTCCTGGCCTTCGCCGGTGTATTTCCAGCAAGCAACGTATGAGAAGTTCTCATCGTCGCGTTTAGCCTCACCCTCCTCGGTCTGGTGCTCCTCACGGAAGTGGCCACCGCAAGACTCCTCACGGTTGAGAGCATCGCGTGCCATAAGACGACCAATCTCAATGAAGTCGAGCAATCGGAGAGCCTTCTCAAGCTCGGTGTTGAGCGAATCGGCTGCACCGGGAATAAACAGGTCGCTCCAGAATAGTCTCTCTACCTCGTCGAGTTTCTCCAACGCTGTCTCCAAAGACTCTTTTGTACGTGCCATACCTACATAATCCCACATAACATGGCCAAGTTCCTTGTGGATAGAATCTACACTGCGTTTACCCTTGATATTCATCAACTTGGCAATCTTGTCATTAACAGCCTTCTCGGCAGCAACGAACTCGGGAGCATCGGTGCTGAAACGTGGAACCTGAATCTGGTCCGAGAGATAGTTCTGTATTGTATAAGGAAGCACGAAGTAACCATCGGCCAAGCCCTGCATAAGAGCAGAAGCACCAAGACGGTTGGCACCGTGGTCGCTAAAGTTAGCCTCACCAATTGCGAACAAACCGGGAACAGATGTCTGCAACTCATAATCAACCCAGATACCACCCATTGTGTAGTGGATAGCGGGGAATATCATCATAGGCTCCTTGTAGGGGTTGGTATCGGCAATCTCCTCGTACATGTCAAAGAGGTTACCATAACGCTGACGTACCACATCCTCACCCAAACGCTGAATAGCATACTTGAAGTCGAGGAACACGGCAAGACCGGTGTTGTTTACGCCGAAGCCGGCATCGCAACGCTCTTTTGCAGCACGCGAAGCAACGTCGCGGGGCACAAGGTTACCGAATGCGGGATAACGACGCTCCAAGTAGAAGTCGCGATCCTCGTCGGGGATATCGTTGGGATGTCTCTTACCGGCC
>CALGJF010000075.1 GCA_937914945.1 uncultured Bacteroidales bacterium
CGCCACACTTGGTGTAGTTAGCAGCTCTCTTTTCGCCGGGGGTATGCTTGTCATAACCGTCGTACCACATAACTTCATGACCGTTAGCATCAATGTAGCGAGTGCAATCAGCGCAGATGTAGTAATCTTCCTTAACGCCGCCGCCACACTTGGTGTAGTTTGCAGCTATCTTTTCGCCGAGGGCATGTTCGCCATTGCCGGGGAACCGTTCGCCCTCTTCGCCTGCTTCGTTCAAGTAAGCGTAGCAGTGCACACATTTGTAGTAGTCTTCCTTAACGCCGCCGCCGCACTCGGTGTAGTCAGCAGCGTACTTCTTGGTGCCGGGAGTATGCTTGCCGGTGTGTAGTAATTTACGTTGCCCATCTGTGCAAGACGGTTGTATATATTCTTCTCCACAGGGAACAGCACGGTGAGGTTATGTGCAGTGAGCCTGTTGGCAATGATTTCTACATTGGTGTCGGCTTTTGGGAAACAGCAACGGTAGTAGATTTTGTGATTCTGTTTCTCGTCGTATTCGGCGGGTAGGGTGGTAAACTCGTTGGTGGCAATGATTGCTTTTATATCCGTTACGTCGTCCATGTGCAGGGGACAATCTTCTATTGCACGGCAGAGGTTTGCATATAGGCTGCAGTTGTTGTCGGCGCGATGGAAATGGTATTGTATAGAGTCGGGCTCGGCTGCATTGTATATGCAAAAACAAAATCCATTCGTACTTATACGAATGGATAATGTTTTATATGGTAGGGTCTCTCCTTTCATCAAAGAGATATTATTCCCAGTTACCTGCGTTGTTGTTGGGGTTCTCAACATCGCCCACCTTGAGACCGCAGTAGCGATCCATCTTCTTCATCTGGTATTTGAGGTTGGCAAGCTCTTGCTCGTTGATGTCTTGCAAGTATACATCGTAGGGCGTGCGTGCTTCGAAGAGATACTGTGCGCTACCGGATTTGGTGGTATCGCAACTGGTGAGAAGCTCAAATTTCTCGCCCTTGCCAAAGGGTACATATGCGATAGAGTCGGCTACGAACTCTTTGGGGTAGATGGTGTCGAGCAGGGCAATCCATGATGTGTCGCGACGGAAACCACGCAAGCCCTCTTTGTCAACCTCGGCCCATTTGCCTGTTTTCTCGGCCTTCTTAATCATCTCCAATGCTTTGTCCTCGGTGAGACCACGCTCAAGCTGCGCATCGTCAAGCTCGCCCTGCTTCAAGATGATAGGCATTTTTGCTGTCTTCAAGAAGTTGATAAGGGTGTCAAAGTTTTCAGCGTATGCGCCCTCGTGGTTGTTACGGAACTCAATCTGTGCTGTACGAATGTCGATGAGACGAGCTACGATAGCTTTCTCACGAGCCGAACGAACCTCTGAAAACTCAATGGGATCCATGATACTACGATAGCTGATGTATGCCAAGCCTACAACAGCAAGAAGAAGTAATACTTTTAAGACGTTTTTCATTGTTACTATATTTAATTTATGTATTTTCGTGTCGCAAAAATAAGATAAAAAAACGAATTTCTGTTTTTATACTATATATATTTATTAAATAATTGTGATAAATAAGTATTTAACATCGCAAATTAAGACAAATTTTCCTTTCGTTCCAACAAATGAGCAAGAAAAATCGTTGGAAGAGATATCTATGTTCATATTGTCGGGCGATGACAGGCGTGTTTTCCTTCTTTGCGGCTATGCGGGAACGGGTAAAACATCGCTTGTGGCGGCACTTGTAAAGACTATGGAGCAGTTGGAACGTCGCACGGTTTTGCTTGCTCCAACAGGCAGGGCGGCGAAGGTGTTCTCTTCCTATTCGGGCAAGGCTGCATATACCATTCACAAGTGGATTTACAGGCAAAAATCAATCCTAAACGGCTCGGCGTTCACCCTTATGGAGAATAGGGCGGTGAACACTCTCTTTATAGTAGATGAGGCCTCTATGATTGCCAATGAGGGGACGGCAAATTTCGGCTCGGGCGCGCTGCTCGATGACCTTGTGGAGTTTGTATATTCGGGGCGCGGCTGTTCGTTGCTCCTTCTTGGTGATACAGCCCAGCTGCCTCCTGTTGGCGAGGAGTTGTCGCCGGCACTCTCTTCCACCTATCTGTGTTCGATGTTTTTGAACGTGTCGGCCGTGGAACTCACCCAGGTTATGCGTCAGCTCGATGGCTCGGGTATTCTTCAAAACGCAACAATGTTGCGGCACATAATAGCCGGTGGTGGCGCTGCCTCGTTGCCACAGATAAAGCTCAAAGGCTTTGCCGATATTTGCAGGGTGCAAGGCGAAGAACTCATAGAGGCAATAGAGAGTGCGTATAACTCTGTGGGGATAGATGAAACCATAATATTGTGTCGTTCGAACAAACGAGCCAATATATATAATGAGGGAATACGCCGGCGCATTCTCTATCGCGAAGAGGAACTGAACAGGGGCGATGTGCTGATGATTGTGAAGAACAATTATTATTGGCGCGAGGAGCTTGGCAAGCAGGATAAAACGATTCTCGAGAAGATTGATTTTATTGCAAACGGCGATACAGCCGAGATTGTGTATGTGGGTTCTGCCGAGGAGATGTATGGTTTTCGTTTTGCCGATGTTACCCTCTCATTTACCGATTACGAGGATTGTGAGCTCGATGTGAAGATAATGCTCGATACACTCACAAGCGAATCTCCTTCGCTCACCCGCGCCGAGAGTGAAACGCTGTTTGCCGCGGTGTGGGAGGATTATCCCGAGATACGTTCAAAGCGCAAACGCATGGAGGAGGTACGCAAAAATCCCTATTACAATGCCCTGCAAGTAAAGTATGGCTATGCCGTAACCTGCCATAAAGCACAGGGTGGTCAATGGAAACGGGTGTTTATAGACCAGGGTTATGTTACCCCCGATATGGCGGGCCCCGACTATTATCGTTGGCTATACACTGCCTTTACGCGTGCATCGGAGAAATTGTATCTGGTTAATTGGAGCGATTCACAGATAGCCGATTAAGGTTGTGGTAAAAGGTTTTATAAACAAATAAGCAAACGCCTCATGCGATATCGCATGAGGCGTTTGCTTATTGGCTGTTATTGCAAGCTGTTAAATCTCGGCAATCTCAAATACCTTGCTCATAGCTGCCTTTATGCCTTCGGGGTTCTTGCCACCCGCCTGTGCAAAGTGCGCTTGTCCGCCACCGCCGCCTTGCATTTCGCGTGCAGCCTGGCCTACAATCTTGCCGGCATTGATACCGCGCTCCACAAGGTCGGCACTTGCCGATATCGTGAGCTGGGGTTTCTCGTTGTATATGCTGCCTATGACGATGAACAGATTCTCGGGTTGCTCCTGGCGCAGTGCAAACACGATATCCTTTACCGTTGCGGGTGCAACAGGGAGCATTGCGCTGATGTAGCGCACGCCCTTACGTTCCTTTATATCCTTCAGCAACTCGTTCTTCATGTTTTGCGCCTTCTCCTTTGCATACTCCTCGATCTCTTTTTTGAGTTCGGCATTCTCGGCTATCGATTTTACGATTGTTGCTTTAAGGTTGGGTACGTTGTTGAAGAGTGCATGAATCTCCTTCATCAGGTTCTGCGCTTTGTAAAGGTGCTCTTCAAGGGCCTCGCCTGTGATGGCCTCAATGCGGCGCACGCCTGCTGCCACAGAACTTTCAGATATGATTTTAACCATACCGATTTTGCCTGTTGCGGCAACGTGTGTACCGCCACAGAACTCGATGGATGTACCAAATTGTACCACGCGCACGTGGTCGCCGTATTTTTCGCCAAAGAGGGCAATGGCGCCAAGTTGCTTTGCCTCCTCGATGGGGATGTTGCGATGGTCGGTCAATGGGATGTTTTCGCGTATGCGTGCGTTCACAATGCGCTCAACCTTTTCAATCTCCTCGTCGGTTACCTTCTGGAAATGCGAGAAATCGAAACGTATGGCATCGGGTGTAACCAAAGAGCCCTTCTGTTCTACGTGTGTGCCAAGAACCTGACGCAATGCCTGATCGAGAAGGTGGGTACACGAGTGGTTGGCTGCACTTGCGTTGCGCTTTTTCAAATTGACCTCGGCATGGAATGTGGCTGTGGCATCGGCGGGCAACTGCTTTGTTATGTGTATTGGCAAGTTGTTCTCCTTCTTGGTGTCGATGACCTCAATACGCTCGTCGCCACAGATAAGAAGGCCGGTATCGCCCACCTGGCCACCGCTCTCGGCATAGAAGGGTGTCTCTTTCAGTACAATCTGGTAGAGTGTCTGGTTCTTCTGCTTTGTCTGGCGGTAACGTAGTATGGTTGTGTCGTATTCGGTGTTGTCGTATCCCACAAATGTGCTGTCGCCCTCGCTCACGGTAATCCAGTCGCCATTCTCCACGGCTGCGGCATTGCGTGCGCGTGTCTTTTGCTTGAGCATCTCTTCGTCGAACTCTTGCATGTTCACCGTGAGGTTGTTCTCGCGCAGAATTAGCTGTGTGAGGTCGATGGGGAATCCGAATGTGTCGTACAATGTAAATGCCTCAACGCCGCTAATCTCGCTCTTGCCCTCGGCTTTTGTGGCTGTGATAACCTTATCGAGCAGGTGCATGCCGGTGTCGAGTGTACGCAGGAAAGAGTCCTCCTCTTCCTTTATAACCTTGGTTATAAGCTCTTGTTGCTGTTTCAGTTCGGGATAGGCATCGCCCATATTTTCAATGAGTGTGGGGACAAGTTTGTAAATGAATGCCTGTTTCTGCCCCAAGAATGTGTAGCCGTAGCGTACTGCACGACGCAGAATGCGGCGTATAACATAGCCTGCTTTTGCGTTTGAGGGGAGCTGGCCGTCGGTTATTGAGAATGCAATGGTGCGGATGTGGTCGGCAATTACACGCATGGCAACATCGGTCATCTCCTCGCTGCCATAGCTCTTGCCGCTAATCTCGCCGATGGCTTTGATTATGGGCTGGAATACGTCGGTGTCGTAGTTCGATTGCTTGCCTTGCAATGCCATACACAAACGCTCAAATCCCATGCCGGTGTCTATCACCTTGGCAGGGAGTTCCTCGAGGTGTCCGTCGGCCATGCGGTTGAACTGCATGAATACAAGGTTCCATATCTCAATCACTTGGGGATGCGAACCATTTACAAGGTCGCGGCCCGGGATTGCCTTCCTCTCTTCATCGCTACGAAGGTCGACGTGAATCTCGGAGCAAGGTCCGCAGGGGCCTGTATCGCCCATTTCCCAGAAATTGTCGTGGTGGTTACCGTTTATTATTCTGTCGGCAGGCAGGTGCTTGCTCCAGATTGCGGCAGCCTCGTTGTCGCGCTCCAATCCCTCGGCTTCGCTGCCCTCGAATACTGTGGCATACATGCGGTCGGGGTCAATCTTGGCTACTTGGGTAAGGAACTCCCAAGCCCAATTTATGGCATCTTCTTTGAAATAGTCGCCAAATGACCAGTTACCAAGCATCTCGAACATGGTGTGGTGGTATGTATCGTGTCCCACCTCTTCAAGGTCGTTGTGCTTGCCGCTGACACGCAGACACTTCTGCGAGTCGGCCACGCGCTTGCTCTTTGCCGGGCGGTTGCCCAAAATAATATCCTTAAACTGGTTCATGCCCGCATTGGTGAACATGAGGGTGGGGTCGTCTTTTACAACCATGGGTGCAGAGGGCACGATGAGGTGTCCTTTTCCTTCGAAGAACTGCTTGAAAGATTCTCTAATCTCTTTTGATGTAAGCATACTTTATTTTATTTTGTTTATTATTCTGATTCCAAACTACAAAAATAGCAAAAAACAGGCAAAAGAATATAAGGTTTGCTTGAATATTTCATTGTGAATGGGCAAAAATCTTGATTTTATGCCTTGCCGGTGCATTAAAAATCCTTGTTATTGGTTTTGCAACAAAAGTTATTCTCTGTTAATGTTATTTGATAAATTATCTTTTAGTTGCAAAAAAGGATAGCTTTTATTACTTTTGCAGAGTAAAGGGTGTCGTCGATGCGAAAAGTCTATTACATATTCAACCCCGCGACACGAACATATGATCGTGTTTATCCGAATTTGGCGCAACGCTTCCTCACAATATTGAGGCGTTTGTTGCTGTTTATAATCTTTGGTGGTCTATCTTTCCTCATTTTCTATCTTCTCATTGAAACGCCTTCGATGAGCGAGTTGCAACAAGAGAACTCCAGATTGCTTGCACAGTATCGTATCATGTCGCAGAGGCTCGACAATGCCATGGAGGTGCTCGAGGATATACAACAGCGCGATGACAATCTCTATCGTGTACTTTTGAACTCCGAACCGCTCCCCACATTTGCACGCCAATCGGGTTATGCGGGTACTGCGCGATACGACGAACTTATGGATATGAGCAATTCGGCGCTTGTGGTTGAGACTGCTCAAAAGATGGATATGCTCGACAAGCAGTTGTATCTGCAGATAAAATCGTTCGAGGAACTTGTGAAATTGGACGAAGAAAAAGAGGAATACTTGCGTCATCTACCCGCAATACAGCCTATTGCCAATCGCGATCTCAAACGCACGGCCTCGGGCTATGGCTGGCGCATAGACCCGGTATATAAAGTGCGCAAGAAACATAATGGAATGGATTTCTCTTGCGACAACAAAACTCCGGTGTATGCTACTGCCGATGGTACCGTGGTTTCGGCCAAGTGGCAGTCGGGTTACGGTTACACCGTAAAGATAGACCATGGCTATGGCATAGAAACCCTGTATGCCCACCTGTATAACAACCAATTCATGGTGAAACCGGGGCAGAAGGTGGTGCGTGGCGAGCAGATAGCATTGAGTGGCAACTCGGGCAAGAGTACAGGCCCTCATCTCCACTACGAGGTAATAGTGAAAGGGCAGTATGTGAACCCTATAAATTACTATTTTATGGACCTTGATGCCGAGGGCTACGACCAGATGTTGCAGATGGCCGAGAATCACGGAAAAGTTTACGATTAATTATGGCACTATCGAAAAATAAAGATCTGAAAATGTATTACACCATCAAGGAGGTGGCAACCGAGCTCAACACCCCCGAGTCTACCTTGCGCTATTGGGAAACGGTGTTCCCGCAGATTGCACCGCACAAAGGTAGCAATGGTGTGCGTCGTTACACAAAAGAGGATATAAAGGCGGTACGTCTTGTGTACCATCTTGTAAAGGAACGTGGGCTCACCATCGCCGGTGCCAAGCAGTATCTTAAAGGTTCGGGTAACAAAGAGGTTGCCGATGTTAAGGCCGATGTTATTGACCGTCTTTCTCTTATTCGCGAGGAATTGTTAGGGATTAAGGCGCAACTCGATATGTTATAGCAGGTTTTGTGAATGATACAGATATAAGAACGACACAGCCATGGCTGTGCCGTTCTTATATCTGTATATACTATTTACTGATTAAATACCGTCGGTGGTCTCTTCAATAGCATCGCCCATCTCCTCGATATATTCCGTTATCTCTTTGGGCTTGTCCTGTTCCATGCTCACTGCAGCCCAAGTGAGTCCGCCGGCAATGATTATTGTGGCCAATGCGAGGATGGCGGTGCGGTAGGGCAGGCGCATTACATGCTCGTTGAATACGAACAGCAGTGCGCAAATCGCAAGGAGGATAATTGTAATGGCATATGGTAAGATAACTCCAAATATTGCAATTACGCATGCAAGAGGATAGTATATGATACATGCATATATAATGGGCTCAAAAACAAAATGTCCGAAAATGGGCATAAGTATCTGGTAGAATGTGTTGTCCATTATGTCGTGGTTCTCCTCAACACGTTGTTTGCCATTCCCATCTTCGTATACATCGTAGGGCTTGCCACCCCAATGTCCGAATTTTCCCCAGTTGGCGATAGCCAATACGAGGCCGACAAAAAAGAGTGGGCCAAAGAAAACCGATGAGAAGATATTCCAATTGGCTTCGATGCCGAAACCTTCGCATGTGAACATCTCGTAGATGAAGAATATGCTGCTTGCGGTTATCAATCCTCCGCAGATGTAGCAGGCGAGTTTCATTTTTTCGTCGGACAGGTGAGGAACTTTATCCAACAGGTTCTTAAACCAATCTCTGATTTTTGCCAAAATGTTTTTCATAGTATGTGGTATTTTATAGTTTCTATCCTATTCGTGCAATGGTTTTTATATGCTTCACCTTTTTAAGTGCGGTGCATAGCTCCTTTACATCATCGACATCGTGTACGTTGAGCCAGAATGTACCCTCGAATATGCCGTCGAAACATTCAAGGTGCAGTTTCTGTATGCTTGAATTCATCTGCTGTGTGATTGCGGTAATCTCGTTAAGTACACCAAGGTCGTCAATGCCCTTTATTTGAATGGGTACAATGAAATTGAGTTTCTTGTGCGTCTCCCATTTTGCAGCCAATATGCGGTCGCCGTGGCTGCTTTTGAGTGTGTTGGCTACGGGGCAGTTGCGTTTGTGTATAACAATGTGTTTGTCCTCGTCGTAATATCCAAGCACATCGTCGCCCGGGATGGGGTGGCAGCAATCGGCTATTATGTAGCTGCTCTTTATATTGTCGTCGGTGAGGCTGATAGGTTTTTTGCGGTCTATTTCGTTGAACACCTCGGCATTATCCTCCTCCTTTTTCTTATCCTTGCCAAATGAAAAGAGTGATTGGAAACTGAACTTTTTGTTGCCCAGCAAGGCATCTTTGTCATCGTTGCCAAGTGTTATGCTGCCATCGCCTATGGCTGCAAGCAGTGAGTCTTTGTCTTTGAGTTCGTGCAGTTTCCATATCTTCTCGATATTATTGCTGTAATTGCTCAACCCCTCTTTTTCAAGGAATTTATTGAGGATTTCCTCACCGTCGCGCATGAGCAGGCGTTGCTTGCGGCGCAGTGCTGCAAGTATCTTTGCGCGCGCTTTTGCTGTTGTTACAAACGACAGCCAGCTCTCTTCTACACGTGGTGCATTTGAGGTTATTATTTCCACTTGGTCGCCGCTTTGCAGTTGGTGGTTAAGTGGCACAAGTCGGTGGTTTACCTTTGCGCCTATGCAATGGTTACCCAAGAAGGTGTGTATGCTGTATGCAAGATCCAGAGCCGTGCAGTTTTGCGGCATGGTCTTTATATCTCCTTTGGGTGTAAATACAAAGATTTCCGTTGCATACAGATTTAGTTTTATGGTGTCGAGGAAATCGAGCGCGTTGGGTTGCGGGTCGTCGAGAATCTCCTTTATGGTGTGTAACCAATTCTCGAGTTGTTCGTCGCCGCTGTCCTCACCCTGGCTCTTGTATTTCCAGTGTGCGGCAATTCCCTTTTCGGCCATTTCGTTCATTTTCTCACTGCGCACCTGTACCTCAATCCATTCGCCACGTTTGCTCATGAAGGTAGCATGCAACGCTTTGTAACCGTTTGTGCGGGGCTTGTTTACCCAGTCACGCAAGCGGTCGGGGTGGGCGTTGTAAAGTTTTGTAAGGGCAATGTATATGTTGAAACATTCGTTGTTCTCGTCCTTTCCCTCGCGAGGAGTGAAGATGATGCGCACTGCCAATATGTCGTAAATATCTTCAAAGGCAACATGCTTTTTCTGCATCTTGTTCCAGATGGAGTAGGGCGATTTCACTCGGCCTATAATGCGGTATTTAAGCCCCATGGCATCGAGTTCACTGCAAATGGGCGACGTGAACTCGCGGTAGAGGATGTCGCGGTCGCGCTGTGTCTTTTCAATCTTCTTTTCTATTTTTGCATACTCCTCGGGGTGCTCGTAACGGAAACTGAGGTTCTCGAGCTCAGTCTTTATCTTGCTCAATCCCAGGCGGTATGCTATGGGAGCATATATGTAGAGGGTCTCCCCTGCAATCTTGTACTGTTTGTTTATCGGCATGAATTCCAGCGTGCGCATATTGTGCAGGCGGTCGGCTATCTTTATGAGGATAACACGAATATCCTCGCTCATTGTGAGCAGCAGCTTCTTGAAATTCTCGGCCTGCTCCGATGCATGTGCGCCAAACACGCCGCCGGCAATCTTGGTGAGGCCGTTTACAATCTCGGCAATTTTGTCGCCAAAGAGATTGCGTATATCCTCTACAGTGTAGTCGGTGTCCTCCACGACATCGTGCAACAACGCAGCGCAAATAGATGTGGAGCCCAATCCTATCTCCTTGCACACAATGGTGGCAACCTCCAGCGGGTGCATGATGTAGGGCTCGCCACTATGCCTGCGCACTCCTTTGTGTGCTTGGCGGGCAAAGTTAAAGGCCTTTGTAATAAGCTCTACCTTCTTGCGGTGTTGCGATGCCAGGTAGATATCCAACAACTCCTTGAAAGCGTCGTTTACAGCCTTTTCTTCATCTATTATTTTGTTTTCGTCGCTGTTCATCTTTATATTAATAAATCTTCAAACGCTTGCCGGCTCTGATTTTAGTGTTGCGCATATTGTTCCACTTCATAATCTGCTTCACTGTTACGCGGTATTTGCGGGCAATGCTGCCAAGAGTCTCGCCGTTGCGTATCTTGTGATATTTGAGAGTCCCGCGCCCATCGTCGTTGGCCTTTGCCTCTTTCAGCATCTTGGCTATGTTGCTGTTGGGGAAGAACTCCTCTTTGTTGTAGTTGTAAATGCTGTCCTCGTAGGTTATGAAACGGCTTATAGCGTCGTTGGTGAGGCGCACTACATACCTTTCGGCCTCGCCCGGAACAATATCTTTGATATATTGCGGATTCAGCGCTCTTATATCCTCAATATTAATATCGCAATACTTTTCTATTTGTTTGAAGTGCAGATTCTTTCTTATGTGCAGGGTGTCTGTGCCAATGGGCAGTGCAGGCTCCATGGGGCATATTCCATGCTCCTCGTGGTAGGTCATTATGTAGTTTGCTGCGATGAGTGCAGGCAGGTAGCCGCGTGTTTCGCGTGGCAGATAGCGGTAAATTTCCCAGAAATCGGTTTTGCCGCCCGAGCGCAGAATGGCTTTCTTTACATTTCCCGGGCCGCAGTTGTATGCTGCAATGGCAAGATCCCAGCGGTTGAAAAAATTGTAAAGATCGCGCAGATAGTTAAGCCCGGCGTGTGTGGCTTTAAGGGGGTCGAAACGGTCGTCTATATAGTTGTTCGATTTCAGCCCATAGAGTTTTCCTGTTGCAAACATAAACTGCCACAAGCCCTTAGCGCCTGCACGCGAAACGGCTTTGGGGTTCAGTGCCGATTCTATTACAGGTAGATATTTAAGTTCGTGCGGCATGTTGTGCTTGTCTATTTCGGCTTCAATCATGGGCATGTAGAACTCGGCTATACCAAGCATGTACGATACGAGTGAGCGGTTGCGGGTGGCATAGCGGTCTATGCATTGGCGCACCATGCTGTTGTATGGCATATCTATGATGGAGGGGATGTCGCGCAGGCGCTCGGCATATGCCGTATCGCTTGTCTTTATGAATTCCCATCCCTCGGTTTGGCAGTCGAGCGATTTAAGCAGATGGCGTGCTTGCCAGCCGCTCATGAGGCTGTCTATGTTGGCGGTCATTCCCTCGGGCAGTTCAAAAATAAGGCTGTCGCAACCGATGCTCTCTCCTTCAATCTCCAACGTGTCGGGGCTGGCGATTGCTCTGTCGAGTTGTGCGTTGTCGCTTATGCTGTCGCAGGGAGTGAAATTGTTCTCCTGTGCCTCAATTCCTGTGGCAAGGAGTAATAAAAGCGTGATTATGTATGTTGTCTGTTTTCGCATTCTTGTTTGTTAAAAATTGATACTGCAGTTTACTCCATAGTACCCTTTGTCCATTCGCCCCAAATTGTTGTGGAACATTTCGGGCTCCACAGTGATGTTCAAATTCTCGCTTATGTCGAAACTTGCAAGTTGTGCATCGACATAGGCATCTATTACCGACAGGGCATATACGCCGATGAAAGCAAATACGCTTAAATCGCGCCAACGGCGATAGCGGTCTTTTCTCTTTTTGAACAGCTCGGTAAGGTACTCCTTGTTTTTCTCAAAATCGTACCCCGGGCGGAAAAAGTCTTTGTACGAGTCGCTGTTGGGGTCGCTGTCCATTATGTCGAGGTAGGCCTGGCGGTAGTCGCTATACATCTGGTTGTTCCAATTGTATGCATAGAGGCAACCTACAAACCCGCCATACACGATGGGTAGTTTCCAATACTTGCGGTTGTATATCTGTCCGCCACCCGGTATTACCACTGCAAGCCATGTGGCTTTTGTGGGGTTGGGCTTGAACGGTTTTACATTACCGGTCAGTTCGTTGTAGTTGCGTTTCATGGCCGCGCGGCTGCTGTCGGGCGACAGGCTCACATCGCTCCTGTAAAGGCTGTCTATTTTGGCCGAATCGGCGCGGAGGGTGTTCTCTATTATAGAGTCGCCAATCTGTGTGAATCTATCTTGAGCATTGCCGTCAAGTGTGCTCGTTAGGCAGAAAAACAAGCATAGCAGTGCGATGTGGCTGTATGTGAAGATGTTATTTTTCACAGTGTTAATTGTTTAATTTGTCAAATATAGCAATAATTCTTTCAAGCTCCTGCTCGTTTTTGAACTTTATGCTAATTTTACCACTTCCCTTTGCCGAGCATGTAAGTTGCACGGGTGTCTGGAAAAAGTGGGTAAGCTGTTTCTTCAGCTGGTGAAATTCGGGGTGGGGCTGTTTTGCTGCGGCCTTTTTTGCCACGGGGGCCTCGCTGCCCTCTTTCATCTTGCGTACAATATCCTCCACCTCGCGCACCGAGTAGCCGTTGGCCTCTATCTCATGGAACAGTTTAATTTGCTCTGCGGGGTTGTCAAGCGAAAGCAATGTGCGTGCATGCCCCATGTCGATGCGTTTTTCTTTAAGAGCCACCTGTATTGCAGCAGGCAGGCGCAGCAGGCGCAGGAAATTGGCAATGGTTGCACGCCCCTTGCCCACACGTTTGCTCAACTGTTCTTGCGAGAGGTTGTGCTGCTCAATCAACTGCTGGTATGCAAGGGCTATTTCAAGTGCATTGAGGTCCTCGCGCTGAATGTTCTCGATGAGTGCCATCTCCATGGTGTCCTCGTCGTCGGCTTTCAGAATATATGCGGGGATGGTGGTTTTACCTGCAATCTGCGATGCACGGAAACGGCGCTCGCCTGCAATAATCTGGTATTTCTCCTTGCCCATCTTGCGCAGTGTGATGGGCTGTATTATACCAAGCTCCTTTATAGAATCGGCAAGTTCCTGCAAAGCCTCTTCGCTGAATTCGCGGCGTGGCTGGTTGGGGTTGGCCTCAATCTGGCTTATCTCAATCTCGCCAATCGATTGCGAGCCGGCTGTCTGCACGGTTTCGGTTGATATGAGGGCATCGAGGCCTCTTCCCAAGGTGAATTTCTTATTTGGTGCCATTGCTTATTCGTTGTTTCTGTTAATTATTTCTTGTGCAAGCGCAAGATAGTTCTTTGCGCCGGTAGAGTCGGCATCGTACATTATAACGGGTATTCCCATGCTGGGTGCCTCGCCCAATCTAATGTTGCGCTGTATCACCGTGTTGAATACAAGCTCGCGGAAGTGTTTCTTCACCTCGTTATACACCTGGTTGCTCAAGCGCAGACGCGAATTGAACATAGTGAGCAGGAATCCTTCAATATCGAGCGATGGGTTGAGGTTCGATTTTATGATTTTAATGGTATTCAGCAATTTGCTGATGCCTTCGAGTGCAAAATACTCGCATTGCACGGGTATTATTACAGAATCGGCGGCAGTGAGTGAGTTCACGGTGATGAGGCCCAGCGAGGGTGAGCAGTCTATCAGAATATAGTCGTATTTGTCCTTTATGGGCGCGAGTGCCTCACGCATAATTTTTTCGCGGTTGGGCATGTCGAGCATCTCAATCTCCGCGCCCACAAGGTCTATGTGCGAGGGGATGATGTCGAGCCCCTCTACACAGGTGTGGTGTATGCCGTCTGTTATTGCTGCCTTGTTTATGAGGCATTCATATATAGAACATTCAATCTCGCGTATATCAATGCCAAGGCCCGACGAGGCATTTGCCTGAGGGTCGGCATCTATTACCAGCACCTTCTTCTCGTATGTGGCGAGCGATGCTGCAAGGTTTATGGCTGTGGTAGTCTTGCCCACACCACCTTTTTGGTTGGCAAGTGCAATTATTTTTCCCATATCTTTTTCGCTTTCAAGTGTTAATTCATTGGTAATCTGTGTGTCGGTTCCTTCTCGGCTTCTCCCGACAACCCCTTTTATACCCAATTTATTTTGCGAAGATACGAAAAAAACAGATAGCTTTTCAGTATTTGCTGTTTAGTTATAAACAGGTGGCAGCAAAAAATGTTAAAAAATATTATTTAAGTTCCTCAACGAACCAATCGGCATAAGTGTGCTATGGGTGGCAGTTTTTTTCATTCCTTCATCGCTTGTTGTTTTTTGCTGCTTTTTTCAGTATCTTCGCAGGCAAAATTACAGTACTATGAGTAACAGACCTCTTATTTTAGTTTCAAACGACGATGGCTATCTTGCAAAGGGTATAAACTGCCTGATACAAGTGTTGAGAGAATTTGGTGATGTTGTGGTGGTGGCTCCGCACACGGGGCGTTCGGGCAAGGGCTGCGCCATAACAAGCGAAACACCGGTAAAGGTGTGGGAGGTAAAGGCCGAGGAGGGTTTGGTGGTGTATGCCTGCACAGGTACCCCCTGCGACTGCATTAAACTCGCCTGCCATGCCTATGTGCCCCGCACTCCTTCGCTCATAGTGGCAGGTATAAACCACGGCGATAATTCGGCTGTGAATGCTCACTATTCGGGTACCATGGGTGCGGTGATTGAGGGGTGCATGAAGGGTATTCCCTCCGTGGCCTTTTCGCTCTGCTCGCACGATGCAGATGCCGATTTTACAGCCACATACCCATATATACGCCGTGTGGTGAGCGAGGTGTTGCAGCGCGGGCTTCCCACAGGCAGCTGCTTGAATGTGAATTTCCCCGACACTCCTTCGTTTGCGGGTGTCAAGGTGTGCCGTCAGGCGGTGGGCACTTGGGTGAACGAGTGGGAGGCTCACAACCATCCGCGTGGCGGTAAGTGGTGGTGGCTCACAGGTGAGTTTGAGAAGAATGATACCGATGAGGCTGCCGACAGGGTTGCGCTCGATAACAATTTTGTAACAATAACCCCCACAAGAATAGATTTTACCGATTACGCTCTGCTTGCCGATATGCAGGGGTGGGGCGCTATTTTTGAACCGCTTGAAAAAGAAGGCTTATGAAATACTATCTGATAGTTGGTGAGGCATCGGGCGACCTGCACGCCTCCAACCTTATGAAGGCTCTTAAAGCTGCCGATAGAGGGGCCGAGTTTCGTTTCTTTGGCGGCGACCTTATGTCGCAAGTGGGCGGTACATGTGTGAAACATTACCGCGATTGTGCCTTCATGGGGTTTATTCCCGTGCTCATGAACTTGCGTACTATATTTGCCAACATGGCAATGTGCAAGAAGGATATAAAAGAGTGGCAGCCCGATGCGCTGATATTGGTGGATTACCCGGGCTTCAACCTGTCCATAGCACGCGATATTCACAAAACGACATCCATCCCTGTCTATTACTACATAGCTCCCAAGATTTGGGCATCGCGCGAGGGCAGAATAAAGAATATAAAGCGCGATGTGGATGAACTCTTTTCCATTCTTCCCTTTGAGGTTGAGTATTTCAAAAAGCACAGCTACGATATAAACTACATAGGCAATCCATGTGTCGATGCCGTCGATGCCTATTTGCGTGGAAACAAACGCGACGATGCTGCCTTCCGTGCTGCCAATAATCTGGGCGATAAACCTATTGTTGCTCTGTTGGCGGGCAGCCGCAAGCACGAGATAAAGGATAATCTGCCGCAAATGTTGCAGGCCATGGCCGAATATCCCGGTTACATGCCCGTGATAGCAGGTGCGCCGAGTATAGACAAGGAACTTTATGCTCCATATCTGCAGCAGGGCGCAGCCATAGTCTTTGGCGACACTTATCGCCTGTTGCAACACTCTCATGCGGCATTGGTAACATCGGGTACTGCAACGCTTGAAACGGCTCTTTTCCGTGTGCCGCAAGTGGTGTGTTACAGCACGCCTGTTCCATGGCTCATATCAAAATTAAAGCCTATATTCTTGAAGGTAAAATATATATCGCTTGTAAATCTTATTGCCGGCAGCGAGGTGGTGCGCGAGCTTGTGGCAGCCGATATGACGGTCAAGAACATTATAGGGGAGCTTGGCAAGTTGTTGCCCGCCGATTCTGCAGCACGACAAACTATGCTTGCCGAATATGACCGCATGATAGATATTCTTGGTGAGCCGGGAGCATCGCGGCATGCCGCCGAAAAGATGGTGCAGTTGCTGACAGAAAAAAAATGATGAGCCGCGGCTCATCATTTTTTTTGTCTGTTTATGTCCATCGGTTGTTTTTATAAAACACCTATAAGGCTCAAATAAATCATGGCGCAGGGTGCCGCAAGCAGGGTGCTGTCGAAACGGTCGAGCATGCCGCCATGCCCGGGTAGGATATTTCCCGAATCCTTTATGCCCATTTCGCGTTTCATGCACGATTCAATTAGGTCGCCGTATGTGCCGGCAACAGCCACAACGGCTGCCATGCCCATCCATTGCCAGGCATTTAGCTGGGTGAAGAAGAGCGACATCACATATCCGGCAATCATGGCAACAACAAAGCCGCCGATAGTGCCCTCCCAAGTCTTTTTAGGCGAAACTCGTTCCCACATTTTATGGCGGCCTATGGAGCAGCCAACGAAGAATGCACCGGTGTCGTTGCACCATATGAATACAAATATTGCAAGGGGCAGTGCGTAGTTATATGTGTTGCCCATGGCTCCCACCGTAGAAAGCGTGTTGAGCAGGGCGAAGGGCAATGCTGCATACACCTGTGAGAGTGCAAAATATGCGTAATTATCAAGCGAACTACCCTCTGTGCTGAACAACCTGCGTATAAACATATAAACCAAAAGTAACGCATAGGGTGCAAAGAGCAGGGTGGTGTCGGTTATTCCCAAGTGAGCTTTGGCATAGAAGGCAAAGAACAGGTAGCCGCCACCTATAACGGCAATCAGCGTGCTGAACGTGGTCTTCTTGTGCTCATGTATGAGGTTGCAGAACTCGTTCACCGCAAGCATGGTAACTATTGTGAACAGCGCACCGAAAGAGGTGTGCCCGTAAATGATTGCACTCAACAGGACAATACCAAATGCGGCACCTGTGAGTATGCGTACAAGTAACTTATTCATTTTCTTTGGTGTTTGTGGTTTCTTCTGTGGTTGTATTGTTGGCATCGTCGGCAGCGGGTAGGTTGGCAGTGTTGTCTTCAGCCTCCTCGGTGGTGGCTTCGGTGCTGCTCTTTTCTATAATCTCCTCGCTACGCGAAGCCCAAGGTCGTTTGCCGAAAATCTTCTCCACATCCTCGGCAAAAATAACCTCGCGCTCCATGAGCACCTTGGCAAGCTCGGCATGGCCCTCTTTGTGCTCTGTTAGAAGGCTCTTGGCGCGTTCGTATTGGCTGTTTATCATGGCCTGTACTTCGTTGTCGATGAGCTCGGCTGTCCTCTCGCTGTATGGGCGGTTGAACGAGTACTGCTCATTGTTGTAGTAGCACAGATTGGCAAGTTTGTCGCTCATGCCGGCATAGGCAATCATTCCGTATGCCTGCTTGGTTACGCGCTCCAAGTCGTTCATGGCGCCGGTTGATATGTGCCCTGTGAAAAGTTCCTCGGCTGCGCGGCCGCCAAGTATGGCACACATCTCATCGAGCATCTGTTCTTTGGTGGTTATCTGTCGCTCCTCGGGCATATACCATGCTGCACCGAGCGCACGCCCGCGTGGCACAATGGTTACCTTAATGAGCGGGTTGGCATGCTCAAGGAACCACGACAAGGTGGCATGGCCTGCCTCGTGTATTGCGATGGTGCGTTTTTCGTTCTCCGTCATCACCTTGGTTTTTTTCTCCAATCCTCCTATGATGCGGTCTACGGCATCAAGGAAATCCTGTTTTTCCACTGCGCTTTTGTTGTTTCGGGCAGCTATCAGTGCAGCCTCGTTGCACACGTTGGCAATGTCGGCACCCGAGAATCCGGGTGTCTGGCGGGCAAGCGTGTCCACATCTACCGAGGGGTCCAATTTCAATGGGCGCAAGTGAACACCGAATATCGCTTTGCGTTCGTTGAGGTCGGGCAAATCAACATGAATCTGGCGGTCGAAACGGCCTGCACGCAGCAGGGCTTTGTCGAGAATGTCGGCACGGTTTGTGGCTGCCATAACAATTATTCCGCTATTGGTGCCAAAGCCGTCCATCTCGGTGAGCAATTGGTTCAGTGTGCTTTCGCGCTCGTCGTTGCCACCCATCGAGGGATTCTTGCCACGCGCACGGCCTACAGCATCAATCTCGTCGATGAATATTATACAGGGGGCTTTCTCCTTTGCCTGGCGGAAGAGGTCGCGCACACGCGATGCACCCACGCCCACGAACATCTCCACAAAATCGGAACCCGAGAGCGAGAAGAAGGGTACATTGGCTTCGCCTGCCACAGCCTTTGCCAGCAATGTTTTGCCTGTGCCCGGAGGCCCCACAAGGAGTGCGCCTTTGGGTATTTTTCCACCAAGTTCTGTGTAGCGACCGGGGTTTTTAAGGAAATCCACAATCTCCTTTACCTCCTGCTTGGCACCTTCTTGCCCTGCAACATCCTTGAATGTTATGCGGTTATTGTCGTTCTTCTCAAAAAGTTTGGCTTGTGATTTCCCCACATTGAACACACCGCCTTGCGAGCCGCCTCCGCCCATTCGGCGCATAAGGAATATCCACACACCCACAAATACCACAATGGGCAGTATGTTCCATAGGATGCCTCCCCAAAGGTCTGGCTTGATTTCGTATTTCAACGTGCCCTTGTAGTTGTTCTGCGCCTCTTGTTCTTCAATAAACTTTTCAAAGTTCTCTTTTGAACCTATTTGCAGGAACACCATAGGCTCTTCACCTATTTTATCCACTTTACCCGGGAATACATATTTAGCCGAGTCGGGATAGATTTTGGCCTCTACATCGTTGTTGTCATATACGGTGATGCCCGAAACGTATCCCTTCTCGACATACGTTTTCAGTTCCGAGTATATAACCTCCTTTTTAAGCGAGCTTGTACCGCCATCGTATAGGTAAAAGAATATCAGCACGGCTCCTGCAACAAGGTAGAACCATGTGAAATTGAATTGTGGTTTTTGTATCTTTTTATCGCTCATATAAATCAGTCTAGATCGGGAATGTTTGTAATTTTTGCGTCGGCCCACAAGTGTTCTATGTCGTAGAATGTACGCACATCGGGCAGGAATATGTGCACAAGTATATCACCATAGTCCATTGCCACCCATTGTGCGTTGCGCAAGCCGTCTATTGCATAGGGCTTGCGTTTGCAATCTACTCTTACCATATCCTCTATTGAGTCTGTTATGGCACTTACTTGGGCCGGGGAGTTTCCCTGGCATATAACAAAATAGTCGCATATGCTGTTCCCAAGTTGTTCCATATCTACAATGGTTATTCCTTTACCTTTTTTCTCTTGTATGGCTTCCGTTATTTTTTCAATAAGTTCTTTTATTGTTTTATCTTCTTTTTGCATTGTATAAAAAACTATCATTTATATAAGATAGAGCAAATAGCATGCCAATGTTTGTTTTGCAGTCATTCTGCCAATTTGGCATATATTCCTCTTCTTTATTTGCATCGTTGAATAAATAGGCGTATATGTGCAAAGATAGGTAGATTTTAACCCAAAAACCATATAGTAGAATGTTTTTTTGAAATATTTGTGTAAAAAAATGGCGAAAATGTTTTTTTTAACGAGATTTGTTGTATCTTTGCATCGCATTTGAGCATTGGGCTATGGTGTAATGGTAACACTGCAGATTCTGGTCCTGCCTTTCCTGGTTCGAGTCCGGGTAGCCCAACAGAGAAGTCTTGCATTTGGCAAGGCTTCTTTTTTTTATTGTTATCGGTGAGTTTTGCCGCCATAGGGGCTCACCTGCAAAAGCCGGGGGGAGTTGCTACAAAATCCTCGGTGGCCCATGAGCTATTCTTTATTTAATTTTATTTCTTTTATCTCCTTTTTGTCGCACAAAAAGGAGCAAAAAGGCC
>CALGJF010000076.1 GCA_937914945.1 uncultured Bacteroidales bacterium
TCGCTGCGCTCAAACATATCCCCGCCTTTTCCTGCGCATTGCTCGGCATCTCTCTATGAGCCATTAACGGTGCCGGTTGTTTTTTTAGAATTACTTTTGCTGGTGAGAACTGCGCACCATGGTACTTTCGTGTCATACTGAACGCATGTGAAGTATCTCAGTTGTGTATGCAGAGATTTCTCCACTGCGTGTTCGAAATAACAAAACTACGTTTTGTTATTCTGTCTAAAGCACACCCACCTGTGTCATTGCACCTTTTTTTCTGTTTTAGGGGAATCCCCATCTGTTTATAGGAGTTTTCCCCGAAAATTTTGTGAGGTAATATATATATTTGCACATGAAATAATATGCATTCGGCATATATGGAATTAACATGTAAACATAGGCTGCACGCGGTGCAGCTGTAAAAAATAGAATAAAATGAAAAAGCTTGTTTTGTTACTGTTACTTGCAATGCCTGTTGCTATAATGGCACAGGTGAATGAGATGTTTTACGTTCCCAAAAAGCAGGTGAAGCAGGAGAATGTGGCGAAGATGTTCTCCTCATCAGCCTCTGCAACGGAGAACGATGAAGAGTGGGGCGTGGCCGACAACGGTAATACCCGCGATGTGGATGAATATAATCGCAGGGGCAGCGCCACCGTTTCTGCCGATAATGTGGAGGCGTTGTTGCAACAGGAAAGCGTTGAGGAGTATGATGAGTATGTGTATGAGGATGATACCGATTACAATTACTCTACGCGCATTGTACGTTTTCACAATCCCACAACGGTGATTGTGAGCAGTCCATGGTATTATGATGTTTATCCTTCGTGGGGCTACTATGATTATTGCTACGACGATTATTGGGATTGGTCCATTGGTTGGAACAGCCTTTGCGGTTGGAGCATAGGTGCCGCGTGGCATTGGCCGTTGCACTCATGGCATTGGGGTAGCGGGCATCACCACCATCATCATCCGCACCATGTGGCACCCCCGGTATATTCGCACAGGGTACAGAGGCGCGTGCCCACAGTCTCTCTTGCCGACAGAGGCAGAACGGGCAGGGTGCCGGTGGCCGGTGCCGCAACAGAGAAAAGGCCCAAAACGCAGGTGGTTAACGGAAAGGTGGACCGTACCAATCGCGAGAATGTGGGTGGTGGCCGTTTGCGCGATGACAGAAACAGGGGTGGTTCAAGCTCCACATATAACCGCCGCAGCAGTACAAGCGTGCGCAAGGAGAATGCCGGCAACCGCAATAACCGCACCGAGGTAAGCGGTGGTGGTAACCGTAATAACCGTATCGAGGTAAGCGGTGGTGGCAACCGCAATAACCGTGGTAGCGGCAGTGGTCGCAGCAGCGTGCGCAGCAACAGTGGCGGCGGCAGCCGCAGCAGTGTAGGCGCTGCATCGCGTGGTTCTTCTTCGTCGCGCGGCTCGGCTCCTACCCGTGGTGGGGTTTCTCGTGGGGGCAGACGTTAATATGTTGTTTTTGAATTGAATGTTACTATGAAAAAGTTATTATATCTGTTTGTGGGTTTATTGATGGTGCATGGTGCTGTTGCGCAGAATGTTTATGATGTGATGCGCCTTGGTGCCGACGACCTGAATGGTACTGCACGTTATGTGGGTATGGGTGGCGCAATGAGCTCTTTGGGAGCCGATATTACATCTACCGCTACCAACCCGGCGGGTATTGCCCTGTATCGCAAGGGTGATGCCGTGGCTACCTTTGGCTTGCATAATGTAAAGAACGAGAGTATGTTCAATGGTACGGGCAGGGCTGATACGAAGAGCAGCTTCACGATTGAGAATCTTGGCATGGTGTTTTCCACTTGCCCCGGAGGGAGCAGTGTTAAGTTTGTGAATCTGGCTTTCAACTATCGCCACAGCAATAATTTCCGTAACAACATGGAGATTGCCGGCTCGTTGACCGATGCCGATGGCTACTATTTCTCGCAACAGACTTTGTTGCACGAGATGTATAAGTATAGCGGAAATTTTCAAGGGTGGGAGGATTATTACAGCCTCGATTATCCTTGGTTGGGCTTGCTCACATCTACATCGGGCCTCATAGGCGATGATGGCGAGTTGAAGTATCTTCCCACAAAGGGTGTAAAGTATCCGCAGTTTATGGATTATCGTTCTGCAGAGAAGGGTGGTGTTGACGAGGTGGATGTAACGCTGGCGGCTAATGTGGATGATATGTTCTATTTTGGTGTTACCCTCACAGCATCGAATGTGGATTATACCCGCACGAGTTCATACACCGAGCATAGCGATGTTTACGATTACTATACCTTGCAGAATTGTTTTAATACCAATGGTCATGGCTTTGGTATGAAGTTTGGTGCCATAATGCGCCCTCTGGAGTATTCTCCTTTCAAGATGGGTATCTCTTTGCACACTCCCACTTGGTACAATCTCACCGACCGTTATTCGGCTGCGATGATTGGCGATGATGGTACTATTTTCGATACACGCGACTACGATGGTTATGGCGACGACCTGTATGTAGATTATGACTATACCACTCCTTGGCGTTTTAATGTGTCGGGCTCATATACTTTTGGGAAATTTGCGGCTTTGAGTGCAGAGTATGAGTTGGTGGATTATGCTACTTCTAAAATTGAATATACCGATGGCTATAACATGGAAGCGTTGAACGAGGAGATTGAGTACAATATGCGCAGCCGCCATATTCTGCGAGTGGGTGCACAATTCAATATAGATGATAATATAGCTTTGCGTTGTGGCTATAACTACATGACATCGCCTTATAAAAAGAGCGCTGCCAAAACGGTATTCAAGAATCACGATACCTCTACCGAGTATATGAACCTGGGGGCTACCAATGTGTTTACCCTTGGTGCCGGATATACGGGTGATTTGCTCTATTTTGATATTGCTTACAAGCTGTCGGTTCAGCAGGCCGATTTTTATAATTATTACGATTCGGAATATGTGAATCCTGCTGCCGATATGGATATCACCCGCCAGAGCCTTATAATGAGCATGGGTGTGCGCTTCTGATAGATGGCATGCGTGCCTGCTTTGAGCCGGGCGAGCCGTTGCCGGGCAGATTAATGGAGGAGGTTTGCGGTAAATGTCATTTTTTATTGTTATCTTCGCAACGGAATATATCCGTTGCCATTATGGTGCGGTGAAATATTTGCCCCATGCGCGTGCATGGCGGTACACCAAACAGGATAAAATACAAAACAAAAGAATATGACAGACGTATTAGCTGTGGCAAAAAAATGCCTTCAAGATGAGGCCGAAGCGGTGCTCAACCTCATACCTAATCTTGACGAGAACTTTACCAAGGCCGTGGAACTTATATACGAGAGCAAGGGTAAACTGATAGTTACCGGTGTGGGTAAGTCGGGCCATATTGGTGCGAAGATTGCATCTACGCTTGCAAGTACAGGCACACCTGCCTTTTTTGTAAATCCGCTCGATGCCTTCCATGGCGACCTGGGTATGTTTACAGAGGGCGATGTGGTGCTGGCTATCTCAAATTCGGGGCAGACCGATGAGTTGCTGCGTTTTATCCCTCTGCTGGCCGAGCGCAAAATTCCTATTGTGTCAATGTCGGGTAATCCCAAGTCGCTCCTTGCCGAGTATTCCGATTGCCACCTCAATATATCTGTTGAGCGCGAGGCTTGTCCCTTGAATCTTGCCCCCACATCATCTACCACTGCAACGCTTGCCATGGGCGATGCCATTGCTTGTGCTTTGATGACGGTGCGTAAGTTCAAGGCTTCTGATTTTGCTCAGTTCCACCCGGGTGGCTCGCTTGGCCGTCGTTTGCTGGCACGTGTAAAGGATTATATGATTACTACCGACCTGCCTGTGGTTACGCGCGAGTCGAAGATTAGTGATGCACTGCTCAAGATAAGTTCTACCAAGATGGGTATTGCCATTGTGGTGGAGAACGACAAGATTTTGGGTGTGGTAACTGATGGTGATATCCGTCGTGCCATGCAGTTCCATCAGGATATCTTCTTCCAGCTCACAGTTAAGGAGCTTATGAGCCATAATCCCAAGACCATTCAGGAGAATGCCAAGCTTGCAACTGCCGAAAAACTATTGCGCCAGCACAACATTCACTCTTTGATTGTTGTTAATTCAGAGGGTCGCCTGGTGGGCGTAATTGATACGTTCAGCTGTATCTGATACGGGCATTGTCCTAATTTAAGTATAATATATTATGAAGGTTGTAGCATTTGTTCCCATTCGCCTGAACAGCAAGCGCGTTGTAGGTAAGAATTTGAAGCCACTTGGTGGCAAGCCTATGATGTGTCATTTGCTTGAAACGCTTATGCAGGTACCTGCGATAGACGAGGTTTATGTTTATTGCAGCAGCGAGGAGGTGCGCCCTCTGTTGCCGGCGGGGGTTAAATTGCTGTTGCGCGATACTGCGCTGGACAGCGATACTGCTCTTGGGGAACAAATATATGATGCCTTTGTGCGCGATGTGGATGCCGATGTGTATATGCTTGCACATACTACATCGCCGTTCATCAAGGCCGATACCATTAACAGAGCGATAGACGAGGTGTTGCAGGGGCGTCACGATTCGGCCTTCTCGGCGCAGAAGATACAGACTTTTGCGTGGTTTGGCGGTAAGCCTCTTAACTATTCTCCTACATCTATCCCTCGCACGCAGACGATTGAGCCTGTGTATGTGGAGACGAGTGCGTTTTATATATTCCAGCGCGATATGTGGGTGAAGCATCACCGCCGTGTGGGTAATAATCCCTATATGGCTATTGTGGGCCCTGTTGAGGGTGTGGATATTGATTATCCCGAGGATTTTGAACTTGCCGAGATGATGGTTGGTAAGATATAGAAAAAAATAGAATGAGTAATTACTCATTCTATTTTTTTTGTTTTTGCCATTGCGGTATAAATAACCAGGTGATGCACTCTGCGCATATGGCCGTTTTATTAAAGCTTTAATGCGCACCAATGAATACGCAGGGCGCAGTTATTATAAGCAGAGGAAATCTAAAAACTCATGGGCCACCGAGGATTTTATAAATAGAGAAAGTTGCGAGTAAGCGAGTGCA
>CALGJF010000077.1 GCA_937914945.1 uncultured Bacteroidales bacterium
AATAGCTCATGGGCCACCGAGGATTTTGTAGCCCCCCAACTTTTGCAGGTGAGCCCTTTTCTTTCGTTACGTCTGGTTTGTCAAATAGCACCCGTGCGTAGGTTTGTTTTCGCCCCAATTGGCGGATTTTCACCCCATATTGGCTCTAAATGCCCCGAAAGCCTTCATCCTTTCCCTATCTTTTTGTTTGAATAGCGGGTGCATTTACTTTTGCAGCCGATTAAACAAAAAACAGTTATGAAAATTGATTTGAAATCGGTATGTGCTTTTGGCGATTCGGTGATGAAGGGTATTGTGGTTGATAAGGAAAACAGCCCTGCCGGTGGTGTAAAATATAAAATCAGTGATATGGGTTTTGCGGCCCGTTGTCGCAGGAATTTGGGTATAGAGGTTGAGAACTTTGCCCGTTTCGGCGGTGTAGTGTCGCAGGGCATGAAGTTTGTTTCGCGCTATGCCGACAGGGTAAGGCGTAGCGATTATGTCCTGTTTGAATATGGAGGCAACGATTGCGATTACAATTGGGCCGAAATTGCCGAAAATCCATGCGAAGAGCATACCTCAAATACCCCAATTGATGTATTCGTGGATTGCTATTCGGCATTAATAGATTTTGTTAAATCCTTGGGTGCTAACCCTGTATTGTTGTCGTTGCCCGTGCTTGAACCCAATAGGTTCTTTGCTCATGTATCAAGAGGGCTTAATGGCGATAATATTTTGCGCTGGTTGGGTGGTACGGTGCTTACAATAGACCGTTGGCACGAGCGTTATAACATGGAAATATTCCGTTTGAGTGCAATGAAGCGTGTGCCGGTGATTGACATAACATCGGTGTTCTTGGAACGTAAAAATTATGCCGATTATATTTGTGAAGATGGTATACATCCCAACGATGCGGGGCATGAACTTATAGAGGGTGCAATAATGGATTATCTGAACATGCAGATAAAGCGTGGTGTTGTGTGATAAATGTATGATATATAAAATGTTGTACTTGATTATACACGAATAACTTTAAGGTTTTACCGCATAGTGTTCTTGCTTTGCATGGGCACTATAAATGATTGTATGAGAGCCGCTCTGTTATAGAAATATAATAGGGCGGTGTTTTTTGTAATCTGTTGATGAAATAGTAATTATGCCGCTTTGTTAAAGTGATTTGCAGCCAAATGGGTATGCTTCTCACTGCTGTTTGTGATTTCGGTTTAAGATTAGGCGGTTATGTATGATATTCCGGCAAATGTTAAATTGCCACATCAATCACATCTGCCTCTTGCCGTTGTGCTTTCAAATTGTTTGAAAAGATTTGCTTGTAAAATTTGTGCTTAACGCTCTAAATAGTTATTTTTACAAACGAATAATGTATTTTATATATGAGTGATATAAAGGATAGGCTGTTACAGCGTTTTTTGAAGTATGTAACTTTTGACACAGAGTCGTGCGACGATGCAACAACGGTTCCCACCACGCCCGGTCAAATGGTGTTTGCGCAATATCTTAAAGAGGAATTGCAGGCTATGGGGCTTGCCGAAATAGAGCTTGATGATAAAGGTTATCTCTATGCGACATTGCCTTCGAATTGTGGCAGGGAGTTGCCTACAATTGGTTTTATTGCGCACCTCGATACCAGCCCCGATATGAGTGGCAAAAATGTGAAGCCACGTGTGGTGGAGTCTTATAGGGGTGGTAATGTGGTTTTGGACGATAAGGATGGTATAATACTTTCTGCCACCGATTTTCCCGAAATAGAGGATTATGCAGGGCATGATATTGTTGTAACCGATGGACATACCTTGTTGGGCGCCGACGATAAGGCCGGCGTGGCCGAGATTATATCTGCTGTGGAGTACTTGCAGGCACACCCCGAAATTGAACACGGCAAAATACGCATAGCTTTTAATCCCGATGAGGAGATTGGGCGCGGTGCGCATAACTTTAATGTTCCTCTCTTTGCGTGTGATTGGGCATACACGGTAGATGGCGGGGCCGAAGGTGAGCTTGAATTTGAGAATTTCAATGCGGGCTCGGCAACATTCTCTATTCAGGGCTGTAACGTACATCCCGGTTACGCCAAGGGTAAAATGTTGAATGCGTTGCGCATTGCTACTGAGATTGTTCGCTCTATTCCCGCGACGGAATCGCCCGAGTGTACCGACGGTTATCAGGGATTTTATCATTTGATGAGTATAAACGGCGGTGTCGATTCGGCCGAGGTGTCATATATCATACGCGACCATTGTCGCGAGACGTTTGAGAGTCGCATGGCGTTTGTTTCAAAGGTTGCCGATGGAATAAAGGCAAAGTATGGTGCCGGTGTTCTGTCGCTCGACTTAAAAGAGCAGTATCGCAACATGCGTGAGCAGGTGGAGCCAAAAATGTATATAATAGACCTTGCAAAAATTGCCATGGAAAAGGCGGGTGTGAAACCGCTTGTAAGGCCCATTCGCGGTGGTACCGATGGCGCCCAGCTGTCGTTCATGGGGCTGCCATGTCCCAACCTCTTTGCGGGTGGCATAAATTTCCACAGCCGTTATGAGTTTGTGTCGGTGCAGGTGATGGAAAAGGCTGTTATGACTATTGTCAATATAGCGGCAATGGTAAAAGACTTAAAATAGATTAATTATGCTTGAAGTAGGGTTGAAATATACAAGTTCGGTAGTGGTGGAGAAGAGTAATTGTGCATCGGCTGTGGGCTCGGGAGGGCTCGATGTCTTTGCTACCCCCTCAATGGTTGCGCTCATGGAGAATGCGGCGATGAATGCCGTAGCTTCTCATCTGCCCGAAGGTTCCACTACTGTGGGCTCGCAGATAAACGTGGTGCATAGCAAGCCGTCGGGTATAGGTGCTGTTATCGCGGCTACGGCTGAGCTTGTAGCGGTAGAGGGGCGCAGGTTGCAATTCAAAGTGGTTGCCGAGGATGGTACCGGTGTTATAGGTGATGGCACTCATGTGCGTTATATAGTGGATATAGAGCGATTCCTCTCCAAGTTATAATACAAAAATAACAGCCAACCGCGGTTGGCTGTTATTTTTGTATTATAGGGTATCGAAGTCAAATTCGTCAAAGTCGATATCAAAGGCCTCTTCCGAGAAGCGGTCAATTTCGCGGCGCTCCTTTTTTGTGGGCCGGCCTGTTCCTTTTTGCCTGTCGGTAAAGCCGCTTATCTTGCTCATTTCAAGAATTTCGTATTGCTCTTGCGGAGTGATGTTTTCCATCAGTTCGGGTACGAGCTTTGCGCCCACGCGGTTTTCGGCTGCTTTAAGCACGCGGAAGGAGTAGGTGATGGGTGCTTTTTTCACCTTTACCACATCGCCCACACGCACCGTGTGCGATGGTTTTACACTGCGCTCTCCTATGCTGATGTGTCCTTTTTTACATGCTTCGGCGGCAATGCTGCGCGTTTTGTATATGCGCACCGCCCACAGCCATTTGTCTATACGTGCCTGTTCGCTCATTCTTTGCCGGCTCCTTTCTTGTTGAACTGATTCATGGTGCGTGCGAGCCCTGCAAAACAGAAACTTTTTATTATCTCTGTTGTGGTTGCAAGTTGCTCGTCTATAATCTTTTGCTCTTCGCTGTCAAATGCTCCCAATACAAAATCCACCTGATGTCCTTTCCCGAAATTACTGCCTATGCCCACGCGCAAGCGTGCGTATGCGGTAGTGCCGAGTGTGGCGGCTATGTGTTTCAGCCCGTTATGTCCGCCATCGCTTCCTTGTCCTTTGAGGCGCAGTGCGCCCACAGGCAGGGCGAGGTCATCGACAATCACCAGAACATTCTCCAATGGAATTTTCTCTGCTTGCATCCAATAACGGATGGCGTTGCCACTTAGGTTCATGTATGTCGATGGCTTTAGAAGGATGAGCTTGCGACCACGCACCGATGTTTCGGCAACAAATCCGTAACGCTTGTCCGAAAAAATAGTATTGGACACTTTTGCAAAAGTGTCCAATACTGTGAATCCTATATTGTGGCGGGTGCCTTCGTACTCTTGTCCGATGTTGCCCAGGCCTACAATGAGATATTTCATTTCAATAGGCTGATATTACTTCGCTGCTGCTGCGGCTGCTGCCTGTGATGCACGAGTTGTCTTAACGGCGCATACAAGAGCCTCTTTTGCAGTTACCAACTCCAAGCCCTCGAATGAGAGGTCGCAAACCTTGATTGATTTACCAAGTGCAAGGGGAGTTACATCTACTGTAAGAATCTCGGGGATAGCAGTGTAAACGGCCTTTACCTTGAGGTAGCGCTGCAACTGTACCAATTTACCACCGGCGCGTACACCCTCGGCCAATCCCTGCAATTTCACGGGAACTGCCATAACGATAGGTTTCTCCTCGGTAATCTCGTAGAAGTCTACGTGGAGGATGGTGTCCTTAACGGGGTGGAACTGGATGTCTTTCAACACTGCCTTTGTTGTTGTGCCGTCGATGGTGAGGTCAACAACGTGGATATCGGGTGTGTAAACGAGCTTGCGCAAACCCTCTACTGTTACGCTGAATGTCTTTGTAACGGGGTTGCCCTCGCTGTCTTTCTGTACTCCATAGATGCAGCAGGGTACGAGGCCCTCCTTGCGAAGTGCGTTGGTAGCTTTTTTACCAACCTCGGTTCTTGCAGAACCGCTGATGCTGATTGTCTTCATAATTAAAAATGTGTTACTCTAAATTAAGATTAATAATTTTGCTTAATTCGCCATCACACGATGTCTCTAAAGCGGGCACAAAGGTACGCTTTATTTTTATAAAAAACAAGAATTTTGGCTGTTATTCGTGCTTAAAACTCTATGTCGATGTTCAGCTTCTCGGGCTCGCTGTCGTTTGCAGTTGTTTCTGCACGGCGCGGCTGATACTCGCCTTGCTCGGCAACTACAAAATTTATTGCCTCGTTAAGGCTGGTTGCAAATTTCTCAAAATCTTCGCGATAAAGGAATATTTTGTGTTTTTCAAAGGATATGGATGCATTGTCGCCCTCGCCGTTTACAATCTTCTTGCTTTCGGTAATGGAGAGGTACATTTCGTCTTTTCTGTTCTTCTTTACATCTATGTAATAGATTCTTTTACCTGCTTTGATGGCTTGAGAGTGAACAATCTCTTTCTCGTTGTCGTTTGCACTGCCTTTTTTGTAGTCTTCCATCGTAATAAACTTGTTTTATATGTAGTTAGCGGTTTCAAATTTGATTAAAAAAAATTAAAAAATCAATATTTTGTGCGGCTTTTTTGCGTTTAACGATGCATATTTTACCTTTTTCGCGTTTTTGGCGCCTTTATGTGCCTTTTTTTGTTTTTCTTCTTGTGCATAAAATAGTTTCATGATTTTCTGTTTTTTTTGTAATTTTGCAGCCGTTTTTTCAGATATTATGAGTGAAGATTATATAATAAATTTAAGAAATGGGGTGGCGCGCGATGTTGTTGCACAGTTTGCAAGCCCCGTTTCGTTGTTTTTGAGAAAAGGGGAGCATCTTGCAGTGGTTGGCCCCAACGGTGCCGGGAAAAGCCTTTATGTGGATGTGCTCATGGGGCGTTATCCTCTGCGTGAGGGCAGCTTGGAGTATGATTTTTCCCCATCGCGTTCGCAACGTGTATATGAGAACGTGAGGTATATCACATTTCGTGATACATACGGCTCGGCCGATGCGAATTATTGCTATCAGTTGCGTTGGAATACACACGACCAAGACGAAGCAATCCCCACTGTGAGGGAACTGTTGGGCAAGGTTGAGGATGAATCGCTTTTTGCCGAGGTGATGCAGATGTTTGCTCTTGAACACTTGTTGGATAAGCGCATAGTGTTGTTGAGCAGCGGTGAATTGCGTAAATTCCAGCTTGCGCAGGCCTTGCTTGCCTCGCCTCGTCTGTTGATAATAGATAATCCTTTCATAGGGCTCGATGCCTCTACGAGGGATTTATTATGCAGTGTTCTTGCCCGTCTTGCTTCGCGTGGAAATCTGCAAATAATCTTGCTCTTGTCCATGCTCGACGATATACCGCCGTTTGTTTCCAGCGTGTTGCCGATAGAGAATATGTGTGTAGGTGAGAAGGTGTCGCGCGACGATTATCTTGCCCACCTTGACATAGTGTATAATGTGTCGGCTATAAAAAATGCGCAGAACAGGGTGCTTATGTTGCCTTCGGCTGCTCCTGTTGCGGAAAATGGTTGCGAGGTGGTGCGTCTTAACAAGGTAAGTGTAAAATACGACGAAAGGGTTATACTGAATGAACTCGATTGGGTGGTGGAGCAGGGCGATGTGTGGGCTCTGTCGGGCGAAAACGGTGCGGGTAAATCCACGCTTTTAAGCCTTGTGTGCGCCGATAATCTGCAATCCTATGCCTGTGATATTGCTCTCTTTGGTCGTAAACGAGGTACAGGGGAGAGTATCTGGGAAATTAAGAAGAATATCGGCTATGTGAGCCCCGAAATGCATCGTTCCTATTTGCGCAACCTTCCTGTGATAGATATTGTGGCATCGGGCCTGCACGATAGCATCGGGCTCTATGTGAGCACTCCCAAGAGTGAATTGGCAGCATGCGATTGGTGGCTGGAAACCTTTGGAATTCTATCGTTGCGTGATAAATCGTTCCTTAAAATATCGAGTGGCGAGCAGCGATTGGTGCTTCTTGCCCGTGCGTTTGTAAAAGACCCCTCACTCCTCATCCTCGATGAACCTTTGCATGGTCTTGATACATATAATCGCCGATTGGTGCGCGCTGTTATTGAGGCGTTTACCCATCGCAAGGGAAAAACAGTGCTCTTTGTTTCGCATTACGAAAACGAGTTGCCATGTACCGTAAACAAGCGTCTTTTCCTTAAACGGAACCGCTGACGTTAGTGTCAATATTGGTGTTATGGTAAAATAAATGACCTATTTGCTTGCTTGTGTCGCAAGAAAATGCGACCTTTGCAGCCAATCAGATAATAATATTTATGATTAACAGAGTTCTCATTCGTCTTAAAGTAGTTCAAATCCTGTATGCCTACTACAAAAACAGCGGCAAGAGCATGAAAGCCGCCGAAGATGAGGTGTTTTTCAGCCTCTCCAAGGCATATGACCTGTATAACTACATGCTGTTGCTCATGGCAGGTATAACACATTATGCTGCCGATCGCATCTCGTTCAAAAGTATGAAATTGCGCCCCACCGACAGCGACATAAACCCCAATCTTAAATTCGTAAACAACCGTTTTATAGCCCAGCTCGAGGTGAATACCGCACTATGCAAGTTTGCCGAAAAGAGTAAAGTGAATTGGGTTGAACATTCGGACCTCCTTCGTCGTTTACTCGACAGGATAGAGGAGAGCGATATATATAAGGAGTATATGGCAAGCGAAACATCTTCATATGAAGAGGATCGCGAGTTGTGGCGCAAGTTATACAAAACTTTCATTTTCGATAACGAGGAACTTGATGCCTTGCTCGAAGAGCAGAGCCTTTATTGGAACGATGACAAGTCTATTGTAGATACTTTTGTGTTGAAAACAATAAAACGCTTTGAGGAGAGTGCCGGTGCCGACCAGCAGCTATTGCCCGAGTACAAGGATCTAAACGATATGGATTTTGCCCGCAAGTTGTTCCGCACGGCAGTTTCAAAGGCCGATGAGTACCGCGAACTTATGGGTGAAAACTCAAAGAATTGGGATATGTCGCGTTTTGCTTTCATGGATGTGGTAATTATGCAGGTGGCACTTGCCGAGATACTCACATTTGGCGACATTCCTTTGAGCGTATCTTTGAATGAGTATGTGGAGATTGCCAAATATTACAGCACCGCAAAGAGCGGCTCGTTTGTGAATGGTCTTCTTGATTCCATAACAAAGAAACTGCGTGCCGAAGGTATTTTAAACAAGTAACAAGTAAATAAACATTAAAATAACAATAATTATGATTTTACTACAACAAGCAGCGTCGGGTAATTGGGCGCAGATGATATTCGGAAACCAATGGTTCTTCCTTATTGCAATGATTTTTATATTCTACTTCCTGATGATTCGCCCCCAGCGTAAGCGTCAGAAGGAGATTGATAACTTCCGCAAAGGTTTGCAGCCCGGTCAGGAGGTTGTTACAAGCGGTGGCATCTATGGCAAGATAAAGGAGATAAATGACAATGTGGTGGTTCTTGAGGTGGCTCACAATGTCTGCATCAAGGTAGATAAATCTACTATTTTTGCTAACCCCTCAGCTACTCAGCAGTAAGATTTATTAAGTGAAGAGATTTTTGTCAAAGCTTAAAGGCATGAACGCCCCCGCCGGGCGCGATATGTTGCTTTTCCTCTTTTTTGTATTGGTCTCGTGTTGTCTTTGGCTTATGCTTACGCTTAACAGAGACTATGAGACCGATATAAAATTTAACCTTTCGATAAAAGAGGTTCCCGAAGATATCAGTTTTTCGCCACAAGACGAAGAACTGATTGTTCATATCAGCGACCGTGGAACAACGCTCATGAATTATAAGCTGGAGGCTTTCCTGCCCATCTCGGTAAATTATTCCGAGCTTGTGAATAAGCGAGGCCGTCTTATATTGCCCGTATCGGCATTGCAGAAACGCATAAAGAAACAGTTGCGTTCATCAACAACCATATTGTCGATACTGCCCGACACGTTGCTTTATTACACAAAGGAGAGTGCGGTTAAGTATCCGGTTGTTTTTAATGGCAATCTATTGCCAGCGCGTCAGTATGCTATGGGCGATGTGCGCGTGGTCCCCGATTCGGTGTGGGTTTTTGCCCCATCGCAGGTGGCCGACACATTGAAATCTATCCCCACAGAGTTTTTTGTTAAAGAAGAACTGCGCGATACGTTAAACATAACATTGCCGCTTGCGGTGGCGTCTGACATCAACTGCAACCCGGCCGAGGTGAGCGTAGTGATACCCGTTTATCCCTATACGCAGAAAAGTTTCGACCTTCCTGTTCATGGTATTGACTTCCCCGATACATATAGGTTGCGTACATTCCCATCGCGCGTACAGGTGAAATTGGATGTAAAATCCGATGATTATAATCTTGTGAACGCCGATGATTTTGAGGTGGGAATAAGTTATCTCGATATTTACGGCTCCGACAATAACCGTGCCGAACTTAAATTATTACGTTCTCCCTCATGGGTGAAGGAGGTAAAAATCGTTCCCTCTACGGTGGAATATATAATAGAACAGCAATGAGCAAAGTGAGATTGGCGATAACAGGTAATATAGGCAGTGGCAAATCGGTGGTTTCCCGCATGCTTGCCACCATGGGTATCCCTGTTTATGATTGCGACAGCCGTGCAAAACTGCTTATGCAAAACGACGACGCTATAAGGCGTGCCCTTGTGCGTATGTTTGGCGAAGAGTGCTACAAGGCCGATGGAACACTTGACCGTACATATCTTGCCGAGCGTATTTTTATAGACCGCGATAATGTGCAGCGCGTGAACGCTCTTGTTCACCCACGAGTGAAAGAGGATTTTGTGGCATGGGCTTCGGTTGCGTGCTGCGATGTGGTGGCTGTTGAGAGTGCCATACTCTATGAGTCGGGTATGATAGATGTTGTGGACAAGGTGTTGCTTGTGTGGGCCGACGAGGAGACTGCCATAGAACGTGTAATGGGGAGCCGCGGCATGCGACGCTCGCAGGTGGTAAGGCGTTTGCAAAATCAAATGTCGGTGGATGAACTGCTTATCTTGTCCGACTATTCCTTGCGTAACGACGGTGATACACCGATATTGCCGCAGTTGGTTGATATAATAGAGGATTTGCGTGCATAGAGGCAAATAAAAACATTGATTAACATAATATTTTTTGTTTTGCGGTGGTGATGTAGTAATTTCGCAGCTACATTGAAAAAATATCGCATATATTGAATAATTTAAGATAAAGTTTTGAAATATGTTTGAGAGAATTTTAACCATTTCGGGTAAGCCCGGTCTTTACCGTTTGTTGTCAAGCGGTCGTAATATGTTTGTAGTGGAGGCGGTAGATGCCACAAAAAAGCGTATGCCTGTGTATAACAGCGACAAGGTTGTGATGCTTGATGATATTGCAATATACACCGATACCGAGGAACTTCCTCTTCGTGCCGTGTTCCAGAAAATTTATGAGAAGGAGAATGGAGTTCTTCCTTTTGATCTTAAAATGAGTACCCCCGAGGAATTGGTTGCCTATTTTGAGACAGTTCTGCCCGACTACGACCGCGAGCGTGTATATCTCACTCATATTAAGAAGATGTATTCATGGTATAATATCTTGGTTGCAAACGGTATTACCGATTTTCCCGAGGAACAGGCAGAGGAGGCCGCAGCTGAATAATATGAAGCGTATATTTCTTTTATTTGCAGTTGTTGCATTTACCATGACTGCATCGGCGCAGTGGACTAATCTTCTGGGTAATGCTCTTGGAAAACTGACATCTCCATCGGCCGATAACAAAGAGACAACATCTGCCACTGCAAATACGGTGAAGAATGTATTGAGCAGCCTCATTGGCAGCAGTGTTCCTGTGTCCGAGACTACATTGACCGGTACATGGAATTACGAGGGTGTCTCTTGTGTGTTGGAGAGCGATCAGGCACTTGCAAACATAGGCGGCAAGGTTGCTGCCGGTACCATAGAGGAGAAACTCGATGGTTATCTTGCAAAAGTGGGCGTGGCTCCCGGTGCTTGTACCTTTGCTTTCCTCGACAACGATTCTTGTCGGTTTACAGTGAAGGGAAGAACCATCAACGGCACATATACACTGAACAAGGAGGATAAGACTGTGTTGCTTAATTTCTATGGCCGCCTATCGATGACAGCGCATGTGTCGTATGACCTTACAAATATGAACCTTGTGTTCGATGCCGATAAATTGTTGACTCTTATCAAGAAGGTAACATCTACCGTTGCATCATCAAGCTCATCGGGTAGTGGAATAGCCTCTATTCTTGGCGGTGGCTCTACATCGTCGGCTGCATCAACACTTTCAACGGTGTCGGCCTTGATGGAAAATTATACAGGTATGATGCTTGGAATGAAACTCAGCAAATAAGTTCGATTATCATATAAAATAAAGGTCGTAAGCACGCGTGCTTGCGACCTTTATTTTATATACGTTTATCTGTTTGTAAATATGAGCATATTGCCATCGGAGCTTATCTTAATGGGTTTGCTCTTGTCGATGGTGCCTGCGAGCAGCTGTTTCGAGAGGTCGTTGAGCAGGTAGCGTTGTATGGCTCTTTTTATGGGGCGCGCTCCAAACTCGGGGTCGAAGCCTGCCTTTGCAATGTATTTTATGGCACTTTCGTCGCTCTCCAGCGCAACATCGCTCTCTTGCAACAGTTTCGTTATGCTCTCAATCTGCAATCTCACAATATCTTCAATCTCGCTTTCGTTGAGCGGGGTGAACATAATTGTTTCGTCTATGCGGTTGAGGAATTCGGGGCGTATGCTCTTTTTCAGCATCTCCATTATCTTCTCTTTGGTCTCCTCAATCACATTATCGCGATTCTTGTCGTTAATCTTCTCGAACTGCTCTTGTATGTAGCTGCTGCCGAGGTTGCTCGTCATTATTATAATGGTGTTCTTGAAGTTCACACAGCGCCCTTTATTGTCGGTGAGCCTTCCGTCGTCGAGCACTTGCAGCAGTATGTTGAATACATCGGGGTGTGCTTTTTCTATCTCATCGAATAGTACAACCGAGTACGGCTTGCGGCGCACAGCCTCGGTCAGCTGGCCGCCCTCCTCGTATCCCACATATCCCGGAGGTGCTCCTATGAGGCGCGATACCGAGAATTTCTCCTGATACTCACTCATATCTATGCGTGTCATCAGTGTCTCGTCGTTGAACAGATAGGCGGCAAGCGCCTTGGCGAGTTCGGTTTTTCCCACACCTGTCGTGCCCAGGAATATGAATGAGCCGATGGGGCGCTTGGGGTCCTGCAAGCCGGCGCGGCTGCGTCTTACAGCATCGCTCACTGCTGTTATGGCCTCGTTTTGCCCAATTACACGTTTGTGCAGTTCCTCTTCAAGGGTGAGCAGTTTGTCGCGTTCGCTTTGCAGCATTTTGCTCACAGGTATTCCTGTCCAGCGCGATACAACATCGGCAATATCTTCGGCTGTTACCTCCTCTTTTATCATTGCCTCACCGCTTTGTGCCTCCTGCAATTTCTTTTGCGTGTCGGTAATTTCGTCGTTCAGCGATTTTATTTTACCATATCTTATCTCGGCCACCTTGCCGTAATCGCCCTCGCGCTCGGCTTTGTCGGCCTCGAATTTCAACTGTTCAATCTGCTGTTTGGCGGTTTGTATTCTGTCGGCTAGCTCTTTTTCGTGTTGCCACTTTGCGCGCTTGCTCTGTTCTTGCTCCTTTAGCGTTGCAATCTCCTCGCCTAATTGTTTGAGCTTGGCTTCGTCTTTTTCGCGTTTAATGGCTTCGCGCTCAATTTCCAATTGTTTTATGTGGCGCGAAATCTCGTCGAGTTCTTCGGGTAACGAGTCGCGTTCCATGCGTAGTTTTGCAGCCGCTTCGTCAACGAGGTCGATGGCTTTGTCGGGGAGGAAACGCTCTGTTATGTAGCGGTCGCTCAGGGTTACGGCTGCAATGAGTGCATCGTCTTGTATGCGCACCTTGTGGTGGCTTTCGTAGCGTTCTTTAAGTCCGCGCAGGATGGATATTGTACTCATTTTGTCGGGTTCGTTTACCATTACGCTCTGGAAACGGCGTTCCAATGCCTTGTCTTTCTCAAAGTATTTCTGATACTCGTCGAGGGTAGTGGCGCCGATGGAGCGTAATTCGCCACGCGCAAGCGCGGGTTTCAGTATGTTGGCTGCGTCCATGGCTCCTTCGCTCTTGCCGGCACCTACAAGGGTGTGAATTTCGTCGATAAAGAGTATAATGCTGCCTTCGGCCTTTGTAACCTCGTTTATAACTGCTTTCAGGCGTTCCTCAAACTCTCCTTTGTACTTTGCTCCTGCAACGAGCGCACCCATGTCGAGCGAATATATCTCCTTGTTGCGCAAGTTTTCGGGAACATCGCCACGTATTATGCGGTGTGCAAGTCCCTCAACAATGGCGGTTTTTCCGGTACCCGGCTCGCCTATCAGTATGGGGTTGTTCTTTGTTCTGCGGCTCAGAATTTGCAATATGCGACGTATCTCATCGTCGCGCCCGATGACAGGGTCGAGCTTGCCGCTTTTTGCAGCTTCATTTAGGTTTACGGCATATTTGCTCAATGCCTGATAGCTCTCCTCGGCCGATTGCGATTTTACGCTCTCTCCCTTGCGCAGCTCCATGATGGCTTTCTCGGCATCTTGCGCTGTGATGCCGTGTTCTTTCAGTACTTTGCTTACCGGGTTGTCTGTTTTTAATATAGCGAGTATGATGGGCTCGATGGATACGAATTCGTCGCCGAAATTCTTTGCAATCTCCTCGGCTTTATTCAATATTTCGTTGCTCTGGCGGCTCAGATATGGCTCGCCACCCTGTACCTTTGGAAAGCTATGCTCCTGTTTCTCTATTTCGCTTTTTATCTGTCCTGTATTCGCGCCTGTTTTCTGGAATATGAAGGCTGCTATCTGTTCACCGCTTTTGAGCACACCGCCCATAATGTGTGCGGGCTCCACTGCTTGTTGGCCAAGCGACTGCACTCTGTTCACAGCCTCTTGGATGGCCTCTTGGGCCTTGATTGTAAATTTGTTGAAGTTCATGATTTAAGAAACTGTTATTAGGTTAATAATTTGTCTGTGGCTCATTTTTTTATGAGCCTTCGCTTGATATGAAACAAAATTTGCGCCAAACAGTTTTGTCTGTCAAAATTTCCGCGCGGTATGTCAAAATGGCATGGAATAACAAAACGACAGCCCCACATGGCTTGCGGGGCTGTTGTTTTATGCTGGTGTTGTTTACAGATTCTCACATTCGGCTATCCATATGGCATAGCTTGTGTCCGAGGGCATTATCCACGAGCCGTGAGGGCTGAGGTTGCAGTTGTTTACCTTGGGGCCGTCGGGCATGCACGAGCGTTTGAACTGCTGCGTGAAGAAGCGGCGGAAGAATGTGGTGAGCCACTTTTTAATGGTTTCTTTATTGTATGTGTCTTCAAAGGCTTTTTGCGCCAGCAGGTAAATTTTAGCTGGTGAGAATCCATGGTTTATAAAGTGGTAGAGGAAGAAATCGTGCAGTTCATATGGCCCTACAAGGTCCTCTGTCTTTTGTTTTATATTGCCTTGTTCGTCGGCGGGGGTCAATTCGGGCGATATCGGGGTATCTACGATGTCGAGCAGTGTGGCGCTAATCTCTTTGTTGCTGCTTGCCGCGATATGGCGTACAAGGTGTTGCATGAGTGTTTTGGGAACGGATGCATTGACGCTATACATGCTCATGTGGTCGCCGTTGTATGTGGCCCAGCCGAGGGCAAGCTCCGACAGGTCCCCGGTGCCCACAACAATACCCGAGCATTGGTTTGCGATGTCCATAAGAATCTGTGTACGTTCGCGTGCCTGTGCGTTCTCGTATGTTACATCGTGAACATTTATATCATGTTCTATATCTTTGAAATGTTGTATGCAAGCATCCTTTATGGATATTTCGCGCATGGTAACGCCAAGATTTTTCATTAGGGCAAGCGCATTGTTGTATGTGCGGTCGCTGGTGCCGAATCCTGGCATTGTTACTGCGGTAATGTCGCTGTGCGGCCTGCCAATTATGTCGAGTGCTTTTGCGGTTACAAGCAGTGCAAGTGTGGAGTCTAACCCTCCCGATATACCTATCACGCAACTTTTTGCTCTAGTGTGTTCTATCCTTTTTGCAAGCGCAAGAGATTGTATCATTATTATCTCTTCGAGTGTGCTTTCGGCATTCTCGCCTTTGGGTACAAACGGGGTGGGGTCGTATGAGCGTGTAAGCGCGCATTCTTTGTTATCCACCTGCGCAATAGCGATATATTCGCTATTGTTTTGCGTAGCAGTAAAATGGTTGTGCGATGTACGGATTTTACGCAGTTTCTCAACATCGACCTCTGTTATGCAATATTGGCTTTCTGTTGTAAAGCGGGGAGATGATGCAAGCAATTCGCCATTCTCGTAAATGGCATTTGCGCCTGAATGTACTGCGGTGCTTGTAGATTCGCCATATCCTGCATTTGCATATATGTATGCGCAGTGGCAACGCTTGCTTTGCGTTGCAATTAATTGCATTGTGTTGTAGTGGTTGCAAACACTCTCCGTGGTGGCCGATGGGTTGAATATTACTTCGGCTCCGGCGAGTGTCATTTCTGTTGCAGGTGCTTGCGGTGCCTGCATATCGCTGCCTATCTCCACGCCAAAGCGGTATGCCGGTGTAGAGAAAACATGGCTGTTGCCTATTGTTGCGTTTTGCCCGCAAAGGGTGGTTGTGGCATTGCCGGGTAGCTTGCTGGCGGGGGAGAACCATCGCTGCTCTTCGGCTGTGGGATAGCTTTTTGCTGTTATGCCCATTATGCAACCTTTGTGTATTGTTACAGCACAATTATATAGGTTGTTTATGTGCATTACAGGTGTGCCCACTATGATGATTGTGTCGATGTGGCGGCTCTTGTCTATTATCTGTTGCAGGGCTGTTTGGGCTTTTTCAATGAAAAAAGGTTGCAGAAAAAGGTCGCCACAACTGCTCGATGTTATGCACAGTTCGGGGAATAGTACAATTTCGGCTCCTTCTGCCGATACCTTATTTATAAGAGATAGTATCTCTTGTACGTTTCTCATGCAGTCGGCCACGCTTGTAAGCGGGGTTGCCGCAGCTATCTTGCTGAATCCGTTTTTCATAATTGCCTCTTTAATTGTTTGCAACTGCTATATTCACAAAACACTTCCCTTTTGAGGAAGTGTTTTGTGATATTTTGTTTTTGTGATTTTTAGAATCGGTCTTCGGGGTTGGCTGTATTATTGTAGATTGACTTGGGAACAATCTCCAAATAATCCTGGTTGAACTCTTCGGCACCAACAGATGCCTCTGTTACGTTCTTCACGCGTAGCCAGTGTCCTTTCTTTGTAGGCTCAAGGTCGAGGTTTGTTGCAACAATACGTCTCATGGCGTTCGATGAGTTGCGCATTGGAATCTTTGATTGGCCTTCGCCTACATAGATGCTTGCGGGAGCTTTCATATAACCACGGTTACGCATAGCTTTCTCTTCGTCTGAAATCTCGTCCTCGGTAAGGTCAGTGTCGGCAAACCAGCCGATACGGTTTTTGTTGGCATCGTCCATACGCATATCGGTGGGGATGCCGCAGATGTTGTTGTCGAGATAGAACTGAACGACACCACGACGTGTTGACATTGAGAATCCGATACGTATCTCGTAGGTTCCTGCGGGCACGTGAGGCAAGCGATACTCTGCATCGTATTTGCCCTCAATCAAAAGCTCATCGCCCTGATAGTTTGTATAACCGAGCTCGCCTGTGGCGCAGGGGCGCATATAGAAGATCTCGGTACTGTTGTTACGTGCTTTCAAACGCTTGCAGAACTGTCTTTCGTTGGGTGTGTCGCTGCCACCTGCGGGAATGTATGTAAACAATCCTGTGTTGAAATTCCATCTTACGCGGTTTGTTGTAAGCTCGGGGAAACAAGAGATGGGGTCCCAACGCATACGCTCGTTAATAATATTTGATGTCATCTCTTTCTCGTTATAAACAAGAATCTTGTCTATAAAGTGGATTTTTGCATTGGCAGGGTCAAGTGCAACATCGCCCATTGTTTCGGGGAAGAGAGATTGTGTCTTAAGCTGGCTCAACACCTTGATGTTTGTGTGGTGGAACATCATGTCGCTGGGTGTTGTGGTGCAAAGGTTGATAATAACTTCGTTTTTATATTCTGGATTTGTATAAGGCCTTGTTACCTTAATCATGCAACCTTCGTCCATGTTTCCATTGCGGAAATCCTCTAACTCCTCTTCGGTGTATGTGCCCTCGGCCCACCAGCTGTCGTAGGGGAGGTAGGTTTCAAAGTAGTCCGACCAATCAAAGTTCTGGTCCATGTTGCTCTCCGATTTGAATCCGTTGTGGTCGTATCCTTCCAAAATCCAACCGCCTACACCATTTTTTACGAAGTCGAGCTGACGATCGATGATGTGGTATGAGATAAACTTGAAGAGGGGGTGTGCGGGGTGGTTGTACTCATCCTCTGCTACACCGGCGGGAACGGGGCCGTATACCAACTTGGTGAACTCTACCAAATCTTCCCATGTGGCAATGGTCATGCCAAATGCGTTCTTTGTGGGGTCCAAAAGTACCTCGTTGGGCTCTATGAGCAGTGTGAATCCCTGGTTCTTTGTTTCGGGGTAGGTGGGTATCTGACCTTTCTGTCCGTCAAACTTAGGTGATTCCATCTCTTTGTCGTAGTCCTTCTCAAGTTCGAACTTGGCAAGCAACTTGTCGATACCTGTTTTGTTGAGGGCCTCGCGGAAGATACTGATACCATCTGATTGGTTCAAAATGTCGGCAGCGTTGTCGGTAGAGGGGTCGAGCACCTCGCCTATAGAGTGGATTGTACCGTTGTATGTTGTGATGTCGCTCTCCAGAATCTCGGCGTTGTTGATACCTACATAGTACTTTCTCTCATTATCAACGATGTCGGTGTTGGTGAGAATTGTACGATAGTTCATTGATGTTTTGGGAAGGCTGAATCCGGCACTGAAGTCTACGGTTTTGAATTCGTCCTCAATAACGTGGTTTCTTGCAATTTCGGTACATTTTTCCACTGAAAGGTCGCTCACCTCGGGAGATGTTACGCCGGTTTCGATGATGGGGTATTTCTCGGGGTCGATGGCGTTGTTTTCAACGCTGGTCTGGTAGATTTCGTATTTCTCTTGAACGAACTTCTCGATAGCATCGTTTGTGGGGGCGAAACAGGTGTAAGCGCCATATGTCGAGAGGGTTTTAAGGAGTGTTCCTTCTGATTTTACACCAATGGAAGCCTTGCTCAAAATCTCTGTAAAATGGCTGTACTTGTCGGGGTTGTTCTCCAAGTGTGTGGCGATAACCTCACCTGTAAATGTAAAGCGGTTGCTTTGGTCAACTTCCTCTTGGCAACCAATGAATGTGCCACCCACGAACGCTGTCAGTGAAAGAAGCACCCAAGTTTTCAAGTTTAATGAAATTGCTTTTTTCATATTGAGTTAGTATTAATTTATTATTCGCTAATGTGTTTGCTATTAATGTGTTGCGTGTCTTGCTTTTATCTGTATCGCGCTATGTGGCACTCCGTATGCCCAGCGAGGATACAAATCAGTTTCAAATATACGCGAATATTATTTATCAAGCAAGAAAATTTCATCAATTTTATTTATTTTTATTTTCTGACCTCGATTTCTTGCCATATTTTCAATATGAGGGCCTTTGAAATGCTCTGTGTCTGCTGTTTGATTGGGCGAATTGCGTGATATTTCTTGCTGTGTTAAGTTAATTTAATAAAAAAACGATGTCCCGTAAAGGACATCGGTAATGGGTGTTTTCCAGTGGTGTGTATATTATTTCAAAAATACAAAATATACTGCAAGTACCAGGAATAGCACGGCAACAAAATGGTTCCATTGCAGGCTCTCTCCTTTGAAAAGTATTGACACTATGATTCCAAATACAAGGCACGAGATTACCTCTTGTATTACTTTTAGCTGCACAAGTGAGAAGGGACCGCCGTTTATCTCGCTGCCGATGCGGTTGGCGGGGATTAAAAATGTGTATTCAAGCAGTGCGATGCCCCAGCTTATTAATATAATAAGTATTAGCGGGGTGTTAGAGGATATGAGTTTGAGGTCTTGCAGTTTGAGGTTGCCATACCATGCAAGTGTCATAAAACTGTTCGATATCACGAGCAGTGTGATGGTTAAGATGATTTTTGTCATTTTGTATAATATTTTTACTGTTTATTTTCGGTTTTTGGTGGGAGTAAATCGGGCTGTATGTTGCTCATGGAGCCCCATATGTTATAGCGGGCTTCGGGATTCAGTTTTTCCAAGTGTGCCAGCAAATCTTTCATCTGCTTGCGGTTGGAACTGTTTTCGTGTGGGCAGTTTTTTATCTGTGCGGGGAAGGCTTTGTCGCGTGCGTGCTGCTCTACATCGCTCTCGTTTACCAGGCACAGCGGGCGTATTATGGTAATGGGGAATTTCTCCATTTTCATTGCCGGTGCCATGGCGCTGAATGATCCTTGGAAGGTTATGTTCATGAGCATGGTTTCTATGAAATCGTCCATGTTGTGCCCCAAGGCTATCTTGTTGCAACCTCGCTGCTGTGCAAGTTCAAAGAGTGCTTTGCGGCGATTCCATGAGCAGAGGAAGCAGGGTGATTTGCGAGTGTCTGTTTCGGCATTGAAACTGCTCTCGGCAAGGTGGAGTGTTACCCCTTGTTCGTCGCAGAATCGTTGCAGAAAATCGGTGTCGCTTTTGTAAGGAATATTTGACATGGATACATGCGCAGCCTCAATCTCAATGCGTGGGCAGAATATGCGGCTGCGCTCGGCAAGCAGTTCCAGCATGGTAAGCGAGTCCTTGCCACCTGACAGGGCTACAAGTATTTTGTCTCCCTCTTCAAGCAGTGCATACTCTTTTGTTGCTTTTGAAAACCTCTTTTTTATGCGGTTGTAGGTCTTTTGCTCTTCACTGAACTTTGCCATTGGTGTATATGGTGTTTCGGGCTGCGAAGTTAATAATTTGCTCTCATATTATCTCCTCTTGCGTGCAATAACTTTTGTGTGATGCTAAATATATGTTTTATCTCTGCCATATCGGCTTTTTGTTGTTTTCGCTCTCTATTTGTGCTTTTTACGCTTCGTTTTGGTAAATTAATGTGAAAAAAATATGTTTATAATATTTTGTTTGTATATTTGCGTAAATCGCGAATGCACGTTTGTGCAGATGTTAGCTGTAAATTATTTTATGATGAAACACTTTTTTCTTTCTATATTGCTTGCCGTGCTTTCGTTGCATCCGGTAATGGCGCAAAACAAAAATACAGCCCGCAAGTTGTTTTTGGCGGGTGAGTATGCCGAGGCAAAGCCTATGTTCGAGAAGTTGTTGCAACGCAATCCGCGTAACGGCGAATTGAATTATTGGTATGCAGTGTGTTGTTACGAGACAAAGGATACGTCGGCCAATATAAAGCAGATGCTCGATTTTGCGGCTTCACGCAAGATAACGAATGCATATAGGTATCTGGGCGATATCTGCGCCGACAGTGCGCTGTATGCCGATGCTGCCGAGCAGTATGCGACCTTTTTGTCGCTGTGCAAGGATGATTCTCTTGCCACGCTATACAGGACGAAACTTAGCCGTGTAAACCGCCTGAGCCGTATGGTGAATACCACGGAGAAGGTGTGTGTGATTGATAGTTTTGTAGTGGATAAGGATAAATTCCTTTCGGCCTACAAAATGGGGCGCGATGTGGGGCTTTTATCTACCGTTGCCGCATTTTTTGACGAGGACGACGAGGATGGTGGCTATCTGTATGAAACCGAGCGTGGCACGGATATATATTATGCCATGAGGAACGATGGCGATTCTCTGTTACAGTTGTATCACAGCAGTAAGGTAGATGATGATTGGGGCAGGCCGACACGCCTTAATGGCTTTGATACCAAGGGTAATGATAATTTCCCCTTTATGCTTGCCGATGGTCTCACGCTCTATTTTGCGAGCGATGGCGAAGAGTCGATAGGTGGTTACGATATTTTTATCACGCGGTACGACAGCGAGGAGTCGCGTTTCTTGCGCCCCGATAATCTGGGTATGCCTTTCAATTCGCTTTACAACGATTACATGATGGCGATAAACGAGGTTGCCAATCTCGGCTGGTTTGCCAGCGACCGCTATCAGCCCGAGGATAAGGTGTGTGTCTATGTCTTTGTGCCCAATGCCTCTGCCGAAAAGTATGATGCCGAGAAAATGCCTTATGACCGTCTGCTGGCACTTGCCCAATTGAGGGGCATTGCTGCGACACAGGTTGATGAAGCGGTTGTTCGCGAGGCACGTCGCCAGCTGACTGTGCTTTTTTACGAGCAACCCGACGAGCATGACAACGGTGATTTCCTCTTTGTAATAGACAATGCAGCCGAATATACATCGTTAAAGGATTTCAAGAGTTCCGAGGCGCGTGAACTCTTTGTTAAATGGCAAAAGGGTAGTGCAGCGCAAAAGAAAAACGAGATGCTTTTGCAATACAAACGCGACGAATATGCCACGGCATCGGATGTTGTAAAGAAACGTCTGACACCCGAGATTCTCGAACTTGAGCAGCAGGTGGAAAAAGATGCAACTGTTTTACAACAGATGGAGTATGAAATAAGAAAGGTTGAATTAAATAAATTGCACAGATAAGTTATGGATATTTTGATTATTGCCATATTGGTTTCAATAGGTGTGCTGTTGCTTGCATTGGAGGTGGCTCTTATTCCCGGAATTGGTGTTACAGGTGTGTTGGGTGTACTCTCTATGGTGGGTGCCGTGTCATACGCCTTTTTTGTTCAGCCTATTGTGGGATGGCTCACGCTGGGGATAGTGGCGATGGCTCTTGTAACCCTGATATTGTGGGCCATCTACGGCAAGTCGATAGACCGTGTGGCACTGAAAAAGAATATAGATTCCACGGTGAAGAATCCCGACAGCACTGATATTGTTGTGGGCGACGAGGGTGTGGCCATCACACGTCTTGCCCTTATTGGTGAGGTTGATTTCAATGGGCGATTGGTTGAGGTAACATCGGCATCGGGCTTCATAGAGGAGGGGACAACGGTCTCTGTTACACGCATTGCGGGTGGCACAATTTTTGTAAAGGGCAGCTCTGCTGTTTGATTGTATGAGTAGGATGAAGCATCTGTTTTTGACTCTGTTGTTTTGCCTTGCCGCTGTATCTGTGTCGGCACAGAAGGGCGTAAGGATTTCGGGAATCGTAAACAGCGATACCGAGGGGCCGCTGATGATGGTTAATATTACCGAACGCGATAAAGATAATCGTATCATAAATGCAACGACGACAGATTCCAACGGGCGTTTTTCGATGGTGGTGAAAAGCACCGACAATTACTTGCAAATGTCGTATGTGGGTTACAAAACGGTGCGTATGCCCATCGGCTCCCGCAGGGTGTTCAATGTAACGATGCCTGAGGCTGCCGAGGATGTTGCCGAAGAGGATGTTGTAAAAAGTATAAAAAACAAGAGTGAAGGAGAACAAACAACTAATTATAAATCTTTATATTTTATGGACAGTATGTTTTTAATTGTATTGGTAGCCATCGCCGTCGTGGTGGTGCTATCGGTGTTTTTTCATTATGTACCTTTTGTGCTGTGGTTGTCGGCAAAGGTATCGGGCGTGCATATTTCGCTCATACAGTTGTTCCTGATGCGAATACGTAATGTGCCACCTTATACTATTGTGCAGGCTATGATTGAGGCTCACAAAGCCGGCTTGCAGGATATCACACGCGATGCGTTGGAGGCTCACTATCTTGCCGGAGGCCATGTGGAGAAGGTTGTGCATGCGCTTGTGTCGGCAGCAAAGGCCAATATTGAACTCTCGTTCCAGATGGCAACAGCCATAGACCTTGCCGGTCGTGATGTGTTCGAGGCTGTGCAGATGTCGGTAAACCCCAAAGTTATAGATACACCACATGTTACAGCTGTGGCAAAGGATGGTATCCAGCTCATTGCCATTGCGCGTGTAACGGTGCGTGCCAATATCAAGCGTCTTGTGGGTGGTGCAGGTGAGGATACCGTGCTTGCCCGTGTGGGTGAGGGTATTGTGTCGTCTATCGGTTCGTCCGAGAATCATAAGGCGGTGCTTGAAAACCCCGATTCAATTTCCAAACTTGTGCTTAAAAAGGGCCTCGATGCCGGTACTGCATTCGAGATTCTCTCAATCGATATAGCCGATATCGATATAGGTAAGAACATTGGTGCTGCATTGCAGATAGACCAGGCCAATGCCGACAAGAACATCGCTCAGGCCAAGGCCGAGGAGCGTCGTGCAATGGCTGTGGCTCTGGAGCAGGAGATGAAGGCACGCGCGCAAGAGGCTCGTGCTCACGTTATCGAGGCCGAGGCCGAGGTACCAAAGGCTATGGCCGAGGCGTTCCGCACCGGCAATCTCGGTATCATGGATTACTATCGTATGAAGAATATACAGGCCGATACTGCAATGCGAGATAATATTGCAAAAGAGTGATAAAGGTATAATAAACCTATACTGTTGAACAATTAAAGAGTGTTGATTATGAAGCGTTATTTTCCTCCTTCGGAACTGCTTATCGAGCCCAACGGAGCAGTCTATCATTTAGGAGTAAAACCCGAACAGTTGGCAGACAGAGTAATTTTGGTTGGCGACCCCAACAGAGTGCCCAAGGTGGCAGCATATTTCGATACCACCGAGTGCGATATCAGTGCGCGTGAGTTCCGCACCATAACCGGAACATACAAGGGCAAGCGCATAACGGTGGTGGGTACAGGTATCGGTTGCGACAATATAGATATTGTGGTGAACGAGCTCGATGCCCTTGCAAACATCGATTTTGCGACACGTTACGAAAAAGAAGCCTTCCGCCAGTTGCAAATGGTGCGCATAGGCACCTGTGGCGGATTGCAGGAGTACTGCCCCACAGGGTCGTTCATCTGCTCGGTAAAGTCGGTAGGTTTCGATGGCCTGCTCAACTTCTACGCGGGGCGCAACGATGTGTGCGACCTCGAATTCGAGGAGGCTTTCAAGCAACACCTTAATTGGTCGCCGCTGCTTTGTGCGCCTTATACCATCCCTGCCGACAAGGAACTTGTGGAACGCATTGCTCAGGACAATATGGTGCGTGGCGTAACTATCGCCTGCGGCGGATTCTTTGGCCCGCAAGGCCGTAGGTTGCGTGTGCCGTTGGCATTCCCAAAGCAGAACGAACTGATAGAGTCCTTTGAGTATAAGGGGCAACGTATAACCAATTTCGAGATGGAAAGCTCGGCACTTGCAGGCCTGGCAGCCCTCATGGGACACAAGGCTGTAACAGTGTGTCTCGTTATAGCCAACCGCCTGGCCCAAAAAGCTACCATGGACTATAACGAAAAGATGCGCGAGCTTATATTAACCGTACTCGATAGAATCTGATACCGCTTTCTTCAAAGGCTGTGCGGGTACACTGCGCAGCCTTTTTTGCATACACAAACAGACACAACCCATTTATATTGCTTTATATGAAAGATACAATATGCGCGTTGGCAACCCCGCAGGGTGGCGCAATAAATGTTATAAGAGTCTCGGGCCCCGATGCCATAAGCATAGTAGATAAAATATTCGTGCCTCGCAAAGGAGAATCCCTCGCTGCAAGAAAAAGCCACACCGTGGCCTATGGCGATATCTATTCCTCGCCCGGTGAACCGCTTGACGAGGTGCTTGTAACCATAATGCGTGCCCCGCACAGCTACACAGGCGAAGAGAGTGTGGAGATCAGTTGCCACGCATCGCCCTACATCACCCGCCAATTGTTGCTCACCCTCTTTGAGCATGGCGCACGCCAAGCCGATGCGGGCGAGTTCACCATGCGCGCCTTCCTCAATGGTAAGATGGACCTCAGCCGTGCCGAAGCCGTGGCCGACCTCATAGCATCCAACTCGCGCGCAGCGCACCGCCTTGCAATGAATCAGCTGAAAGGCGGTTTCAGCAAGCAACTCTCCATGTTGCGCGACAAACTCCTGGAACTAACCTCGCTCATGGAACTCGAACTCGATTTCAGTGAAGAAGATGTGGAATTTGCCGACCGCACCCGTCTGCTTGCCCTCTGCGACGAGATAGAAGAGGTAATGAGCAAGCTGGCGCAATCGTTCAGCATAGGTAACGCTGTGAAGAACGGAGTGCCCGTGGCAATAGTAGGGGAGACCAACACCGGAAAAAGCACCCTGCTCAACGCGCTGCTGCACGAAGACCGTGCCATAGTGAGCGACGTACAAGGCACCACACGCGACACAATAGAGGGGCTTATGACAATAAGCGGCACAGCCTTCCGCTTCATAGACACCGCCGGCCTGCGCGATACATACGATGTGGTTGAGCGCATGGGTATAGAGCGCACCCTTGAACAACTGTCAAAATCATATATAGCCCTCTGGCTCATCGACCCCACTCAGGCCCCCGCGGCTATTGAAGAACTAGCCAAACGCCTGCTACCCATGTGTCGTGGCAAGCGTGTAGCCGTGCTTGTGAACAAGTGCGACATAGTTGATCCCATAGCCCTCTCGCGCACAATGCAATATGCTCAATCGCTTATGCACAAATATGGCGAAGGCACCGATTGGGAATCCACCGATATGTGGGCGATATCAGCCCGTCTGGCAACCAACCTCGACCGCCTCGAAGAGTTTCTCGTTCGCTCTGCAGCCCTCCCAAATATATCGGCACACGACGTGGTGGTAACCAATGCCCGCCACTACGAAGCACTGCAACGCGCCCTCGTTCACATACACGAGGTAAAGCAAGGTCTTTCCACCGGCCTCAGCGGCGACCTTGTGAGCGAAAATCTACGTGCCGCCATCCGCTGCCTCTCCGAAATAGTAGGCGAAGTGTCTTGCGAGCAGGTACTTGGCTCTATATTCGCGAATTTCTGCATCGGGAAGTAAGTAATTGATTATAAGTAAGTTAAATCAATCATAAATGATTAATATAGCACTCTTTACGGGTGCTATATTTGTTTGTGCAAGCATC